>CAZONM010000017.1:0-28827 GCA_964580865.1 uncultured Myxococcales bacterium
AACTCCTCGATGCGCGCGGCCTCCACGAGGGCGGACGACGCGACGCCCGCGGCCGCGCGTCGGCGCATGCGCAGCGCGACCCGCACGGCGAGCGCCAGGGCCGCCACCGCCACGCCCACGAAGAACACCGTGCGGGTGCTGCCGGCGAAGCGCTGCATGCCCTCGGTCTCGAGCAGGCTGGCCAGCCACAGGAACACCTTGCGCCGCAGGCGATCGAAGGGGTCGTCGCCGCGGCGAACGCCCGCGAAGCGCGCATCGCGGTCGATGGCGCTCTTGAGCGCCGCGGCGCTGCTCGCCGCGGCGCCGTCATCGACGGCGTTGCATGCCTCGCTGGCCGCGACCGCGACGACGGCGAACGCGGCGCGGTAGTCCCCATCGGCGCCCACCACCGCGCGTGCCCGCGCCGCCACCGGTGACGTCGGCGCGAACAGCGCTGTGGCGTCGTCGAGCTGCGCCTGTGCCGACGGGCCCGTGGCCGGCGCGTCGGCCAACAACTCGGCGGCGCGCGCGCACCACGCGTCGTCGACGGGGGCGGAGGCAACCAGCGCCGCGGCCAGCGCGCACCACATCACGCGGCCTGGGCGGCGCTCGCCGCAGGCGGCGGCTCGAGGTCGAGGCCCTCGAAGCGCACGCGCAGGTCGAAGTAGAAGAGCGTGGCCAAGACCGCGCCGAGCGGCGCCAGCACGGCCTGCAGCGCCACCTCGGTGAGGGCCAGCGGCACCGCCGACCACAGCGGCATGCCGAGCAGCGGCGGCAGCCCGTTCTGCAGCTCCCAGCCGCTGGTCAGCCCCCAGATCAGGCGCGGTCCGGCGAACAGCGACGACAGCGTGGCCGAGAGGGCGAACGTGACCAGCAGCAAGAGCGACAGCCGCACCTTGGGCCGCTCGAAGAACGGCAAGCCGCGCGCCAGCATGAGCTGCGCGCTGCGCGACAGCGCGCCGCCCGCGAACCGCTCCTCCACGACGACGGTCTGGGGATACAAGAGCCAGCGCAGCGAGAGCACCAGCATGATCACCAGCGTCCAAGCCACCGACGCGACGCCGCCGAGCACCACGCCGAGGGTGCCAGCGATGGCGCCGAGTGCGACCATCACCAGCGCCGGCACGAGGGTCGCGGCCATGAGCGCGATCATGAACAGGAGCGCGGTCACGACGAGCGCTGGGCCGCGGCGCACCATGACGTGCAGCGCGCGCGCCGGCTCGGGCGCGGCGCCGCCCCAGATCGTCGCGGTCAGGTGGATGAGGGCCACCGACAGGAGCGTGCCCACCAGGAACGCGCCGAGGATGAGCCCCAGCGCACCCGACAGCGACGCCAGCACGGACAGCACGTCGTCGAGCTCACCGGCGCCCAGGGAGCGCCGCGCGGTGTCCATCACCGCGTTGCCGCCTTCCCGAAGCAACAGGTCGACGGTGCAGAAGGGCAGCGCGATCACGTAATAGGCGCGGAAATGTCGGCGCAGGAGCGAGACCGCGTCGGACAGGATCTCGCCGGTGCTGCGCGGGCCGCGTTCCATCGGCCGAACGTACCATCATCGGCTCGACGACCGGCGCCGGGGGGCACCGGGGGTCTGCCATCCGGGCGCTCCTCTGCTAAGACAGGCTCATGCCTATCTTCCGGTTTCCGGCCGCCTTCGTGGCGCTCGCCCTGGTGCTGGCAGCCGCCCGCGCCGGCGCCGAGGAGCCGCCGCCCGCCAACGGCGCCGTCGCGGGTGCCGGCGAGGTCGCCCCCACGGGCGCCGGGGCCGGGGCCGGGGGGGCCGCGCTGTTCGCCGCGTGTGTCGACGAGCCCGCAGCAGTGGCGCCCGCCGAGGACGACACGTCGCTGCAGGGGCGGCTCAAGGAGGCGCTCGCGTCGGGCGATCTGCTGCTGGCGCTCATCTTGGTGCTCTTCGGCGGGTTCCTCACCGCGCTGTCGCCGTGCGTGTACCCCCTCATCCCCATCACGCTCTCGATCCTGGGCGCGCGGCAAGCCAGCAGCCACCTGCGCGGCTTCTCGCTCGCGGGCACCTACGTCCTCGGCATGGTCATCCTGTACTCGGCGCTCGGCGTGAGCTTCGCGGCCGCCGGCGTGCTCGCGGGCTCGATGCTGCAGAGCGCGGCGGTGACGCTGGGCTTCGCGCTCTTGTGCTTCGCCATGGCCGCGAGCATGTTCGGCGCGTTCGAGATCCGCCTGCCCTCGGGCCTGCAGACGCGCCTGTCGCAGGCGGGCGGCGCCGGCTTCAAGGGTGCGTTCGTCATGGGGCTGGTGGCCGGCATCATCGCCGCGCCGTGCACGGGCCCCGTGCTCTCGTTCATCCTCACGCTCATCGCCCGCGACGGCGACCTCGCCAAGGGCGCGCTCTTGATGGTGGTGTACGCGCTCGGTATGGGCGCGCCCTTCTTGGTGCTCGGGACCTTCTCCACGGCCATCACGCGCCTCCCCAAGAGCGGTCGCTGGATGGAGGTGGTGAAGGGCGTGTTCGGCCTGCTGATGATCGGCGCCGGCCTCTACTATCTGCGCTTGGGCTTCCCCGGTTTCGCCGCGGCGTTCGCGCCGCTCGGTCCGCTCGCGTGGCTCGGGCCGCTGCTCTTCGTGGTCGGCATCGCTGCCGGCGCACTGCACTTGAGCTTCAAGATGAGCGGGCCCATGGAGAAGGCGCGCAAGGGCGTTGGCGTGGTGGTGTCGGTGATGGGCCTCGTGGCGTTCCTCGCGTGGACCGACGCGGGACCCGGCGAGGTGAAGGGCGAGACCCCGGCAGTCGCCTGGCAGGTCATCGGCCCCAGCGACGACGCCATCACCGCCTTCGACGGCGCGCTCGCGTCGGCCAAGGCCGCGTGCAAGCCGGTGATGATCGACTTCTTCGCCGAGTGGTGCCTCGCCTGCAAAGAGCTCGACCACAAGACCTACCCGGTAGAGTCGGTGCGCGCCGAGGCCCAGCGGTTCGCGAGCATCAAGATCGACGCCACCGACGAGCACCCGCAGCTCGAGGAGCTGCAGAAGCGCTTCGGCGTGGTGGGCCTCCCCACCATCGTGTTCGTCGACAAGAAGGGCCGGGTGCTCAAGGAGCCGCAGGTCACGGGCTTCATCGACGCCGAGGCCTACACGCGCGTGATGAAGCGCGTGCGTTGACGCACTGGCGCGCTACGGGGGCAAGCGCAAGAGCACGACGTCGGGACCGCCGGCGGTGCTGGGAGCCTGCAGCACGAGCGCGGAGCTCGCACCCGAGAGGTGCACGCTGAGCGCGCCGTCGTCGAACGGCAGCGCGGCGTGCAGCTGACCATTGGCAGCGCCAAGGCCAAGGCCCACGGGGATCATGACGGGGCCGTTGAGCTGCGTGACGGACCGCAACGCCGACGTCGTGAGGTCGACGGTCAAGAGCGCGGCCCCGCCTTCCGCGGGCCGCGTTACCTCGCCGACGTAGCTCGGCGTCCCGTCGGTGGTCACCGCCAGCGTCGTCGAGCTCGATGTCGCGAGCACCGCGTACCCGCCCGGCACGGCCGCGACACCGAGCACCTCATCGCCGCCGGACCCGCCGACGCGGAGCGCCAGGCCGTCGAGGTCATCCATCATGACCTTGACGGGGAGCACGAAGCCATCCTGCGCGTCGGCCGTCAGGCCCAAGAGCGCACCGCGAAACCTGCCGGCGGCCAGCACCGTGCCGTTGGCTGCCCCTGGCGCGACGGCGCGCAGCACTACCTCGTTCGTCCCCGGATCGGCAGGCAGGAGGAAGCTGGTCGTGAGTGAGTCCGTGAGGTCAAGGTCGAACGACGCGAGCCAGCTCGAAACGACCCCCGAGGTGAGCGCGTGACCCGCGCCGGCGATGGTCACGCCGCCCACGGCGGTGCCGCCGGCGACCACTCGCTGCGTTCCCGAGGTGGTCTTGGCCACGGTGAGGACGTCGAGGGACTGCGAGCCCGCGGAGCCGATCATCTGCAGCGCCTGCACGGCGCCGCCGCCGCTGATGCGCGCCAGGAAGCCGTCCTGCAGGGTCGGAACGGCCGTGGGTCCCGTGGTGCTCCCGTTGAAGTACATCGCCGCCCCGCTGGCACCGGCGACCACGCCCCCGACGTACACGTCCGAGCCGACCGTGACCACCGACGTCAGGGTGACGTTGACGGCCGCGGTCGAGAGGCCGCCGACGGTGACGACCCAGTTGCAGCGGGTACCGCTGACGCTGATCACGTAGCCGTCTTGATCGCTGTCGGTCGGAGCAATGGCCGGGCAGTCGAGCCAGGTGATCGTGTCGCCGCCGCGAACGACGCCTGCGAGGATCGTGACCTCGTTGCCACCGAGGTCCACGCCGGGCGCCACCGCGCGCAGCTCGCCGGCGCCACCGCCCAGCAGGAACGTCGTGAGCGCACCGCCGGCGCCGCGCCGGGCGAAGAAGGGCCTGCCGTTGCCCCCAACGGGCTGAAACGGGTCGAGGTTGGCGGTGCCCGCCATGCGCCCCACGATGAGGGTGTCGTCACCGGCCATGGACAGGCCGAACACGCTGGTCGGGCCGTCGTCGGCCCACAGCGCGACCTGTGCCGGCACCGCGCGCACGGTCACGGTGCGCGCGCCACCGTTCGGGATGGCGACGGTGCAGGGCGACCACGCCGGTGGCGCTGTCGGCGCGCAGCCTTGGACATCCTCGATGGCGGCGCCGAACTGTCCAAACGCGTCGAGCGTGATCGTCCCGGCCGCGAACACACCCGTCGCGGGCGTGCCGAGCAACGTCGGCCCTCGGTGGTCGAAGGTCGCGCCGCTCAGCATCGGCTCCTGCACGAGGACGTGGCCATCGCCCACGATGTTGAGCTCGAGCGTTCCCTCGCCCTCGCCTTCGCCCTCTCCTTCGCCCTCGCCTTCGCCCTCGCCTTCGCCCTCTCCTTCGCCCTCGCCTTCGCCCTCGCCCTCGCCCTCGCCTTCGCCCTCTCCTTCGCCCTCGCCCTCGCCCTCGCCCTCGCCCTCGGCGACACACTGGTTTCCGGCGCAGACGAGGTCGCCCGGGCACTCGCCCGCCGCCGTGCAGGGGAAGTCGGTGCGCAGAAAGAGGCGGCAGCCGGCGCCGGCCCATGACGCCGCCACGAGGAGCAGCACCGCCAGCGCGAGGTACCGAGGATGCCGCATGCTCACTCCATCATGCCGACGGCGGCCACACCGCCGCCAACGCCGGCCACGACCACGCCCGCGAGGGCGCCCGCGGCGATCACCCAGCCATAGTCGTACGCGAACTGCTTCTGCTGCAGCGAGGCGTCGGCGTTGCCGAGGTCGCCGTCGAGACCCAGAGCCCACACGCCAAGCCCGCCAGCGGCCACGAGCCCGGCCACGGCCACGCCGCCGCCCACCAAGGTCAACATCGACAACGGCGCCGCGGGAGGCGGCGCCTCCACCACCGCGGCGTCGGTGACGGCGGGGCCGCCGAGCGGTGACAAGAGCGCGCTCAGCGTCCTCGGCAGCTGGTCGGAGAGCTCCTTGAGCTGCGCGCCCTGCGCCTCCTGCCGCGACACGGGCTTGCCCACGCTGGCGTCGAACAGGCTGACCTGCAACAGGATGACGTCGTCGAGGCGGCCCACGCGCCCGTAGATCACGTAGCGTGCGCCGAGCGCGCTCGCCACCTCCGCCAGGCACGACGCCTCGTCGCAGCCCATGGCCGCCTTGTTGGCGTCGATCTCGGCCATGGCCTGCATGTCCGAGGCGGTGATGGTCTCCACGTCGGTGCGCGACGACAACAGGCTCGCGATGCGCCCGTTCAGGATCGACACCTTCTCAGGCGGGACGTCGATGGCGTCGAGGTTGAGCACCAGGAGCTGCTGCCTGCTCGCAGGCTGAGGCGCGGCGGCGGGGGCGGCGGTGTCCGCGGGCGGCGCCGCGGCGGGCGCGGCCCCGGCGAGCGCCGCGGCGAGCACGCCGACGTGGATCATGGCCGCGCCGTGCTGTCGAGGTCGACGGTGATGACCGTGAGCGCCGAGCTCGGCACCACGCCCTCGCCCGGCGCCTCGGTGGCCCACGTGTCGGCGCCGATGGTGGCGGTGGCCGCCACCGCGTAGCGCACGCCGACGTCGACGGGCGCGACCTCGAAGACCGCGTCGCCGTCGACGCAGCTGACGGTCTCGCTCTGCACGATGACGTCCTCCTCGAGCGGCGCCGAGTTGCGCGACACCGCCACGCTGAACGCGCTGGCGCCGGCGTCGGCGCAGCTCTGGCCCACCACGGTGAAGTGCGCGCGCAGACGGCTGCGCACGACGTCGATGTCGATGTCGAGGGGAGTGTCGGCGGAGTCGCCCGCGTAGCCGTCATACGCCGACGCGGGCGCGAGCTCGAAGGGCCCGGCGGTGCCGAACACGTAGTCACCGTCCTTCAGGTCGACATAGAGGTCGGCGAACGACGCGATGGAGAGCTGCGCCGTGCCCGCGCCGCACTCGGCGCTCGTGAGCTCCTCGGTGGCGACGCCCCCGGCTACCTCGCGGTTGACGGCGCGCAGGCTCACGCTCGGCGCCTCGAGCTGCTGGCACGCGTCCTCGGCGGCGAAGCCGTCGACCGTCCACTGGGTGAACAGCTCGTAGCGCGGCGCGCAGCCGAGCGCCGCCACGACGAAGAGGGACGAAACGACGAGAGAAGCGACACGAGTCATGGGTGCTCCGATGGCGGCATTCTGACCAAGGGTTCGAGTGGGATGCAAACCGAGGGCGCCGGGCGCTCGGCAGGTGTCAGCGCCGAGGCGAGGGGATTCCTGCCGGGCGGCCGGCGATTCACGTCCGTGGCCCGCCACAGGCGGCGCAAGGTCCACGCGTCGACGCTGGACCCGCGCGCGACGCCTCAATGCACGACGTAGCGGCGCGGGTTGATGGGCACGCCGTTGATGCGCACCTCATAGTGAAGGTGCGGACCCGTGGACCGACCGGTGTTGCCGACGTTGCCGATGTGCTGGCCGCGCTCGACCTTGTCGCCGGGCTTGACGATGAAGCGCTGCAGGTGACCGAACAGCGTGGTGATGTCGCGCCCGTGGTCGACGACGACGCAGTTGCCGTACGCCGCCTTCTCGCCGGCGAAGATGACCGTGCCCGTGGCGGGCGCCACCACCTCGACGCCCTCGCGCGTGGCGATGTCGAGGCCCGAGTGCATGGTGTGATCGCCGGTGAAGGGGTCCTCGCGCGAGCCGAACCCGGAGGTGAGGAGGCCGCGCGCCGGCGCGATGCTCGGCGTCGACTTGAGCATGGCCTCACGCACCGAGAAGTACTCCGACAGCTCGGCCAGCGAGCGCAGCTCGCGGTTGGCCTCATTGGCGAGCCCCACCACCCGGCTGTCGAGCAGCGCCTCGCGCAGCTGTTGCACCGCCGGGTCGTCGCCGGCCACGGGCACGGCGAACGGGTCGATCTCCATCGACACCTCAGCGCCACCCTGCGGGTTCGACTTGAGCGGGCCCATGGCGAGCCCGCGCGCGTCGTCGCGCAGGTCGGTCATGGCGCGCAGCTTCTCATCGAACTGCTTGAGCAGCACCAGGCGCTCGTCGACGTCGTCGACCTTGGCCTGCAGCACCGCGATGCGATCCTCGAGGCGCACGTTCTCCTCGCGCAGCGCGCGCGCCTCGAACACCTGCCCCACGATGTACGCGTAGTGCACCAAGAGCGACAGGAGCGAGCCCACGATGGCGATGCCGACGAGGCCGAACGCCAAGAGCCGACGCAGCGGCACCTGCACGCGGCGCACGCGCGCCTGCGCACCGTCGGGCACGATCATCAAGGTGAAGTTCTTGCTCTTCACTCGTCGATCACCGCTGATCCCCTGGGGAAGCTTCGCGGAAACAAGGGTTTGGTAATGCTTTCGGGGAATCTATGTCAACGGGTGACTGCACGCGACTGCGCCGGCGGTAGATCCGGGCAGCCGCCCGCCTGATGTTCGGCTGACGGTTTTCCGCCACACGCAGCGGTGAGCGGGCGCCCAGGTGCTCACACACCGGCGTTGAACGCCGCGCCGCCGGGCACCGGCTCGGCGAAGGTGTCCGCGTCGTCTTCCCAGGACACGTCGTCGCCGTCGACGACGAAGGCCACCACCACGGTGCAGTTGTCATCGCCACCGCGGGAATTGGCCATGTCGATGAGGGTCTCGGGCACCCGGTGCAGGAAGTTGTCGCTGACCACGTCGTTGATCTCGGGATCGGTCACCAGGTTCGACAGCCCGTCGGAGCACATGATGTAGGCGTCGCCGGGCTTGACCTCCACCGCGATCATGTCGACCTCGACGTCGTTGTCGAAGCCGACCGAGCGGGTGATGATGTTCTTGAAGCGGCTCTGGCGCGCCTGCGCCTCGGTGATGAGCCCGGCCTTGAGCTGCTCGTTGACCAGGCTGTGGTCCTCCGAGAGCTGCAGGATGTGGCCGTCGCGCACCAGGTAGGCGCGGCTGTCGCCGACGTGGGCCACGAACGCGTGCTTGTCGTGGAAGAGGATGGCCGTGGTGGTGGTGCCCATGCCCTGCAGCTCACGCACCTGCTGCGACTTGCCGAACACCGCGCTGCACGCGCCGCGCACGGCGTCGGACAAGAGCTTGGCCACGGGGCTCTTCTCCACCGGTCCCTCGTGATGGAGGTTGGGATCGATGGTGGTCTTGTTGGCGCGCACGTGCTTCTCGACGGTGCGCACGGAGATCGACGAGGCCATCTCGCCGCCCGCGTGCCCGCCCATGCCGTCGGCCACCGTGTAGAGCGAGAGGTCGGGCGCCAACAAGTAGCTGTCCTCGTTGTGGTCGCGCTTCATGCCGACGTCGGTCGCACCCCACGAGTACACGCGGAATTTGCCCATGAGACCCTCTCGGGCGGAGGTTCGTCGATCCCGGCCTCTTTGCCAAGCGTTCTTCCGCCCGGTGGCCGACGGCAGGCGTGGCCGGGCGCACGCATATCGGCTATGGGCCCCGATCGTGAGCCGTTCGCCCAAGATCGCCGCTGGCCGCGCGCCGGCCGCCCCCGTCGACGCGGCGCCCGCCGAGGCCGGGCTCGGTGCGCGGCTCCTGTCGTTCGTGGTCGAGCAGTTCCCATTCGCGGCTGCGGCCGCGCGCAAGGCTTGGACCGCGACGGCGGGTAAGGACCACGACGCGCGAACGCTGGGGCACGACGTCAAGGCTGCGCTCGCCAAGGAGATCGCCGAGGGCGTTGCGCTGCGCGTCGACGACCTGCCCGAGACCCAGCCCTTCGTGCCTGCCTCCGAGCGCCTGCGCCAAGAGCAGGAGCGGCTCGTCAGCGCCCTCGACGACTTCTTCGCGCGCGAGGCCGTGCTGGCCTCCCTCACCGACGACGACAAGCGCTGGATGCTGCGCGGCATCGTGCTGACGCGCGCGGTCGACAACCGCATGAAGCAGCTCTTCCTCTCGTCGGAGATGAAGTACGGAGAGCTCGGCTTTCAGGGCAAGGGCTTCCGCTCGCTCGGGCAGGAGGCGATCTTCGCGGCCGCGCTGCGCCTGCGCCGCGGCGCTGCGTGGTCGAAGGACGGCGCCTGGCACGGCGACGTCGTGGGACCGCTCATCCGCGACCTCGGCGTGTCGCTCGCCTTCACCGACGACGTGGAGATGGCGCTCAACGCGCAGGTGGGCAAGGCTGGCCCGCCGTCGGACGGGCGCGACCTGCACCTGGGGGCCGCGCACCAAGGCGTGGTGATGGTGGCAGCGCCCCTGTCCATCGCCACCACCACTATGACGGGCTACGGCCTGGCGTTCGCGCGCCGCGGCGAGCCGCGCGTGGCCGTCAGCTTCATCGGCGAGGGCGGCAGCTCGCTCGGCGAATGGCACGAGGCCATCAACTTCGCTGCCGCCATGCGCCTGCCCGTGGTCTTCTGCGTGCAGAACAACCAGACCGCGCTGTCGGTACCCGTGCACCAGCAGACGCGCGCGCGCACCTTCGCCGATAAGGCGCTCGGCTACGGCATCCCCCAGGTCACCGTCGACGGCACCGACCCCGAGGCCGTGGCCGCGGCCTTCGCCTGGGCCGCCGACCGCGCGCGGGCCGGCCTCGGGCCCACGCTCGTGGAGACGGTGGCCATGCGCCTGTGCGGCCACGCGCACCACGACGACATGCTCTACCTGGGCGGCGACCCCGCGCTCTCGTTCGAGCTGCCCGCCACCCCCGAGAAGGGCTACGTCGACCGCGTCAAGTACGCGGCCTGGGCCGCGCGCGATCCGCTGGCCCGCTACGCCGACAAGCTCGTTCGTGAAGGCGTCATCGACCAGCGCACCTTGCTGACCTGGCAGGCCGAGGCGGTGGCGCGCGTCGACGGCGCCGCCCAGGCGCTCAAGGCCCGGCCGTGGCCGAGCGGCGCCCAGGTGGGCCAGCGCGTCTTCGCGCGCCCCCTCGGCGACGATGCGGCCCGCCACCCACCGCCCGTGGCCATCCCGCCCCTGCCGGCGCGCGCCCCCGTCGATGCGGCGGTGGAGCCCGCGCCGCCCTTCGACCCCAAGGGTCAGACCTACCTCGACGCCATCGCCATGGGCCTCGACGACGTGCTGCGGGCCGTGCCCGAGGCCTTCGTGCTCGGCGAGGACGTGGGCGCGCCCTACGGCAACGCCTTCCTGCTGCTCAAGCCCCTCGTCGACAGGCATGCCGATCGCCTGCTCAACACGCCGCTGGCCGAGGGCGCCATCCTCGGCGCGTGCGTGGGCAGCGCGTTGGCGGGCCTGCGGCCCATCGGCGAGATCCAGTTCAACGACTTCGTGGCCTCGGGCTTCAACCAGCTCGTGAACAACGCCGCCAAGCTGCACTACCGCGCGGGCACCAAGGTGCCCATGACGGTGCGCCTGCCCTGGGGCGGCCTGCGCCGCGCGGGGCCCTACCACTCGCAAGACACCGCGCCGTGGTTCTTCCGCACCCCGGGGCTCAAGATCGTGGCCCCGTCCACGCCCCACGACGCGCGCGCGCTTCTGATGAGCGCCGTGCTCGACGACGACCCGGTGCTCTACTACGAGCACATCGCGCTCTACCGCGAGCCGCGCATCAAGCAGCGCCTCGACGGCGCGCCCGCGCCCATGGCGCTCGGCACCGCCGCCTTCCGCCGCCTGGGCGCCGATCTGTCGCTCGTGGCCTACGGCGCCTACGTGCACAAGGCGCTGCGCGTGGCCGAGGCGCTGGCCCGCGATCACGGCGTCGAGTGCGACGTGCTCGATCTGCGCTCGCTGGTGCCGCTCGACTGGGCGCGCATCGAGGCCACGGTGCGGCGCACGGGCAAGCTCCTCTTGGTGGGCGAGGACGGACGCACGGGGTCGATCCTCGAGAGCATCGCCAGCCGCGTCGGCGAGTCCTTGTTCGAGCACCTCGACGGCCCGGTGCGCGTCTTGGGCTCGCTCGATACGCCCGTGCCCTACAGCCCGTCGCTCGAAGACGCGTTCCTGCTCTCTGAAGAGCTCATCCTCGAGAGCGCGCGGGCGCTCGCCGCCTGGTAGGAGCCCCCGTGCCGTTCGCCTCGTCGCTGGCCGCGCTCACGCTCACGTGCAAAGACCTCGATGCCTCGGTGCGCCTGTATCGCGCCGTCGGCGTCGACCTCAAGGAGGCGCGCCACGGCGGTCCGCTGCACTACGCCGCGTCGCTCGGCGGCGTGCACCTGGCGCTGGTGGGCAACGACGGCGTCGAGCGCGGCGCGCAGTCGGGCACGCGCGTGGCGCTCCTGGTCAACGACCTCGAGGGCGCGCTCGACGCCGCGCGCGCGCTGGGCGCGCCGGTGGTGCAAGCACCCGCGGCGCGGCCCTTCGGCGTCACCGCTGTCGTCGAGGACCCCGACGGGCGGCGCCTGGAGCTCGTGGCCATGCGCATCGAGATGACCGGCCCCATGCCCCGATGAACACGAAGCGCACCGCGAACGTCCGAGGAGACATCATGCACCGCATCGTCATCACAGCCTTGATCCTCGGCGCCACTGCCGCGGGCGCCGACGAGCCCCCTGCGCCCCCTGCGCCCCCTGCGCCTCCTCCGCCCCCTGCGGCGCCCGCCGCCGACGCGCCGCCGGCGCCGCCCGCGCCGCCCGAGAAGACGCCGCTCGTCGAGGGCGACGAGATCCTCGCCACCAAGCACGACGCCGCGTCGTTCGAGCGCGCCGTGGCCATCTTCGACGCCGAGCTGGCCAAGAAGCCCGGCGACCTCGACCTGCAGCTCAAGCTGTGCACGGCCCTGAACGCCGTCATGCGCGCCAAGACCGCCGGCAACCTCGCGCTCGTCAACGGCACGTCCGACACGCCCGCCAACAAGCGCCTCTGGGGCCAGCATGGCAAGCGCGCCCACGACCTCTGCAGCGCCGTGCAGAAGGCGCGGCCCAAGGACCTCGAGACGTCGCTGCAGGTGGCCGAGGCCTACATGTACCTGTCGTCGAGCATGGGCATCATCCAGGCGGTCATGAGCGGCGCGGCGAACCAGTACAAGAAGAACGCCGACGCCATCCTCGCGCTCGACAAGAAGGCCGACGACGGCGTGGGCGACGTCTATCACGGCGCGTTCTTCATCGTGGCGCCGTGGCCCATGGCCGACGTCAAGAAGGCGCGCGAGCACTTCGCCAAGTCGGCGGCGGTGGCGCCGCGCTCGGTGCGCAACCGCTACTACGTGGGCCTGGCGGCGTTCAAAGACGGCGACTTCGCGCTGGCCGAGAAGGAGTTCACCTTCGCCCGCGACAACCCGTGTACCACCAAGTCGGAGATCGACTTCTGCAGCGCCATCAAGGCGCAAGCCAAGATTGGCCTCGCGGAGATCGCGAAGAAGAAG
Organism: uncultured Myxococcales bacterium; assembly: GCA_964580865.1. Taxonomy (GTDB): domain Bacteria; phylum Myxococcota; class UBA727; order UBA727; family VGSZ01; genus JACOUT01. The sequence goes on from CAZONM010000017.1 coordinate 12,686, forward strand.
TGAGCGTGCCCGGGGCGGCGCGCGCCCGCGCGCGCGTTCGAGACGGCGACGGGACGGGGCGCCGCGCGAGCGCCGCTGGCGCACCCACATGCGCGCAACCGGTGTGACCGCGGACGGCGACGACGGCGGCGGCGCCGTGCACTTCCCGTCACCGACCCGCTATCATCGGCCCGTGCCCACCGTTATCGCGCTTGGCCTCTTGGGCTTCGAGCTGCTCGTGCTCACCGGCGGGCTCACCTGGACGTTCCGGCGGGCACAGCTGCCGGTGGGCGTGCTCGGTGCGCTCGGGCTCGCCACGGTGGTGGCGGTGTCGCAGGCGGCCCTCATGGCCGTGGTCGAGGCGTCGATCCGCATGCCGGCCGGTTCATCACCGCAGCAGCTCTGGGCCGCAGATCAGGTGCACGCCGCCAGCGTGCTCGTGGGCGTGCTGGCGGTAGCCGTGGCAGCGCCGCTGGCGCTCAAGCGCTACCTCAACCTCGACGCGCGCTGGACGCGCGCGCTGTCGCGCGAGCTACTCGCCGGCTTTGTCGCGTCGCTGTTCGCCGGCATCGTGCTCATGGGCCTGCTGGTCATCGCCGCCGTGCTCATCTACGCGCTCAGCCACGGGCACTGACGGCGCGGCGCCGACGGCGTCGGGTGCGGCGGCGTCGCGCGCCTCCACCACGTCGCCACCACCGTTCGCGGGGCGCGCGCGCTTGGAGGCGTAGCCGGGGGCGCCGGGCCCCTGCAGCCAGTCTGCGACCGCGTTCAGGCCGCCCTTGAGCTTCTTGCCCACCTCGGCGACGTCGATGGGCGGCGTGGTCGGGGCCCCCTCGGGCGAGACCGCCACGTGCGCGGCCGCTGCTGGCGCGGCCCCGTCTGCCGAGGCCCCCTCCGCCGTGTCCAACGAAGGAGCCGAGGCCCCTCCCCCGAGACCGGCCCCGCGGGGCTCATGGGGGGCTCCCCCGATCTCAGGGGAGCGGTCGGGCGCCATATCGGCCCGTGCGGAGGGGGCCTGGCGCTCCTCCTCCTCGGCCAGCGCCTCCGCCTCGGGATCGGCGTTCGGCGCCGGGTTCGCCTCCACGGCCTCGAGGATGCGGTTGAGCAGGCTCTTGGCCTTCACGCCCACCTGCGCGCCCACCTTGACCGCGCCCTCGGCGACGACGGCGGCGCCCTCTTTCACGGCGCCGGCGCCCTCCTTGACCCTGTCGCCCGCCTTCTTGGCGGCCTCGACGGCGTTGCCCACGGGCGTGTCCTTGACCTCGTCTTTCACGACGTCGCGCACGGTCTGGCGCATGGACTCCTTGGCCGAGTCCCACAGCGTGGCCTGCTTGCGCCGGCCGCGGCGGCGCGTCTTCCGACCAGCAGCGCCCTTCACGGTGGCGCCGTCGGCCGTGCGGATCTCGTCGGGCTCCCGGGCGCCGTCGGCCTGCTTGGGCACGCGCGCGAAGATGCCGGCCACGCGCGAGGGCAGCGCCTTGACGCCGGCAGCCCACTCCTCCACCGACATGCCGGGGTCGGCGGGGGCGCGCGCGTCCGACAACGCCACCGCGCCGATCTGCACCGGCTCGGCCGCCTGGCCCTTCTTCTTCTTGCGCCGCCGCCGCTTGAGCCGGTGGGGCCGCTTGGCCGTGCCGGCGATCACGCCCGTGGTGGCGACGCCGGCGGCCCAGGCGATGAGGAAGCGCTGCAAGAGGGGGTTCACGGCGCCTTTCGCGGGGGTCCGGGCCTTCGAGGAAGCATGCGCACCGGCCAGGGGTGCGGCAAGGTGCGGCCGATCGCGCTCAGGCATGGTATCGCGCCCCTATGCGCCAATTCGAATCTTCCGACCGCGACGCCGTGCTCGTCAGCGCCGTCCGTACCCCCATCGGGCGCCTGCGCGGCGGCCTCGCCCCCGTCCGCCCGGACGACCTGCTCGCCCTCGCCATCAAGGAGGCCGTGAGCCGCGCCAAGATCGACGGCGCCGCCGTGGAGGAGGTCTTCGCTGGTTGCGCCAACCAGGCGGGCGAGGACAACCGCAACGTGGCGCGCATGGCCACGCTGTTGGCCGGCCTGCCAAACACCGTGCCCGCGGTGACGCTCAACCGCCTGTGCGCCTCGGGGCTCGAGGCGGTGGTGCAGGCGGCGCGCATGATCAAGACGGGCGATGCCGAGCTGTGCGTGGCCGGCGGCGTCGAGAGCATGTCGCGCGCGCCCTGGAGCATGGCCAAGCCCGACGGCCCGTTCCCCACCGGCGCGCCCCAGGTGTTCGACACCTCGCTCGGCTGGCGCTTCCCGAACCCCAAGCTCGAGAAGCTGTTCCCGCTCGAGCAGATGGGCGAGACCGCCGAGAACCTCGTGGACGAGCTGAGCATCTCGCGCGCCGACCAAGACGCGTTCGCGCTGCGCAGCCACCAGCGCGCCGTGGCGGCGCAGAAGGCCGGCGCGTTCGCGCGCGAGCTCGTCACCGTCGAGATCCCGCAGAGGAAGGGCGAGCCCGTGCGCGTGAGCGCCGACGAGGGTCCGCGCGGCGACACCACCTTGGAGGCGCTCGCCAAGCTCAAGCCCGCCTTCCGCGAGGGCGGCTCGGTGACCGCCGGCAACTCGTCGACGCTGAACGACGGCGCCGCGGGCCTGGTGCTGGCCTCGCGCGCCTACGCCCGGGCGCACGGGCTGCCCGTGCTCGGCGTGGTGCGCGGCGCGGCGTCGGCGGGCGTGTCGCCGCGGACCATGGGCATCGGCCCGGTGCCGGCCGTGACCAAGCTGCTGGAGCGCGCGGGCCTGGCCCTCGCCGACGTCGAGCGCTTCGAGCTCAACGAGGCCTTCGCGGCGCAATCGCTGGCGGTGGTGCGCAAGCTCGGGCTGAGCGAGAGCACGGTCGACGAGCGCGTCAACGTGCGCGGCGGCGCCATCGCGCTCGGGCACCCGCTCGGCTGCTCGGGGGCGCGCCTGGTAGCCACGCTCCTGTCCATCTTGCACGACGACGGCAAGGCGCTCGGCGTGGCCACCCTGTGCGTGGGCGTGGGCCAGGGCCTGGCGGTGCTCGTCGAGCGCGCGGTGAAGGCATGAGGACCATCGAGCGCGCCGCGGTGGTGGGGGCCGGCACCATGGGGCACGGCATCGCGCAGGTGCTGGCAGCCGCAGGCATCGAGGTCACGCTAGTGGACACGTCGCGCGACCTCGTCGACCGCGGCCTCGCGCGCATCAAGGCAAACCTGGACGGCGGCGTGGCCAAGGGCAAGGTGACAGCGCCGGCGCGCGACCAGGCGCTTGCCAAGCTGTGCGGCGCCACCGACCTGGCGCTGGCGCTCGGCTCGGCGGACCTGCTCATCGAGGCCATCCCCGAGGACATGCAGAAGAAGCGCGAGCTGTTCGCGCTGGCCGACGCGAAGATGCACGTGGGCGCCCTGCTCGCGTCGAACACGTCGAGCCTGTCGATCACCGAGATCGCGAGCGCCACCAAGCGCCCCGAGCACGTCGTCGGACTGCACTTCTTCAACCCCGTGCACCTGATGAAGCTCCTCGAGATCGTGAAGGGCGCGCTCACGGCACCCGCGGTGGTGGAGGCGGCGCGCGCGCTCGGCGCGCGGCTCGGCAAGACGTGCATCGTGGTCAACGACTCGCCGGGCTTCGCCACGAGCCGCTTGGGCCTGGCGGTGGGGCTCGAGGCCACGCGCATGCTCGAGGAGGGCGTGGCCTCGGCCGCCGACATCGACACTGCCATGAAGCTCGGCTACGGCTACCCCATGGGCCCCTTGGCGCTCGGCGACCTCGTGGGCCTCGACGTGCGGCTCGCCATCGCCGAGGCCATGCACGAGCAGCTCGGCACCGACACCTTCCGGCCGCCGCGCCTCTTGAAGAAGCTCGTGCGCCTCGGGCACCTCGGCAAGAAGACGGGGCGCGGCTTCTTCGTGTACGACGACCAGGGCGAGATCGTTGGCGACAACCCCGTGGCGCGCCCACCCGGGGCGAGCGCGTGACCGACCGGCCCGCCTCATGCGAGGCGTACGAGCTGCGCGTCCCGCCGCGTGACCAGGCCGCGCCGGCCTCGCCGTTGGTGGTGAGCGTGCCCCACGCTGGCACCCACGTGCCCGCCGTGGACGCGCCGCTGTTGCGCGCCAGCGGCGCCGCGCTCTTGCGCGACGCCGACGCGCTGGTGGACCGCCTGTTCGAGCGCGCCCCCGCGCTGGGCGCGCCGCTCGTGGTGGCGCGCGTGTCGCGCTACGTGCTCGACCTCAACCGCGCGCCCGACGACGTGGACCTCGAGGTGTGCCCGGAGCTCGAGCGGCCCGCGCGCCCGTCCGCCCGCGGCCTGGTGTGGCGCACCAGCACCGAGGGCGCCGCGCTCTTGGCCCGCCCGCTCACGATGGCAGAGCTGACGTCGCGCATCGAGCGCCTGCACGCGCCCTATCACGCGCTGGTGGCCACGCTGCTCGAGGAGCGGCGGCGGCACTTCGGCTTCGCCGTGCTGCTCGACGCCCACTCGATGCCCTCCACGGGGCGCCCGGGCCACAGCGACCCCGGCGAGCGCCGCGCCGACCTCGTGCCCGGCGACGTGCGCGGCTCGTCGTGCGCGCCCTCGCTCACGCGCCTGGTGGTGCAGCACTTCGAGCGCGCGGGGCTCCGGGTGAAGCTCAACGATCCCTACATGGGGGGCTACATCACCCGGGCGCACGGTCGCCCCGCGCGCGGCGTCCATGCCATCCAGCTCGAGGTCAACCGCGACCTCTACCTCGACGAGGAGCATGCGCGCTGGGACGAGCGGAAGGCCGCGCGCCTGGCGCCGAGCATCGAGGGGCTGTTGGAGGCGCTGAGCGCCTATCGGCCGTGAGCGGCGTGCCCGAGGGAGCTGGCGCGGGCGTCGCGGGGATCTGACGGGAGTGCCGGCGGTGCTGCCTCGACCTCGCAGCAGCCAAGATGCGCCCGGGTCGCACGCGACCCGGACGGGTCACCGTCACACGCGGTGCAGGCTGCCCTTCTTGCGCGGGCGCTGGCGGCGACGCTGCACGCGCTCCAACGCCAGCGCCATCAGGCGCAGCAGCACGCTGTCCTCGAGGGTTGCCAAGGTTTGGGTGGTGGCGCTGTTCATGGCGGGCTCCGGGACATCCTCTGGACCGGCCTCGTCAGCAGGGGGCAGACGCGGGCTTCGGCCTCTCAGTCTCACGACACGTGCAACGTGCGGGCGGCAAAAAACGATCCACGGACGATCTCCTAAGCAGGAGCCGTGCCCGGAGTGATCGTGAGCTATCGCACGGTCCAGCGACCCTGCTCTTCGGCCGCCACGCCGCGCTCCTCGGCCCAGCGCAGAGCGGCGAGGACCGATCGTTCGGCGAAAGGAAGCATCGCCGCCGGGGTGTCGGCGCCATACACAACCTTGACGATCTCGCGCACGTCCGTGCCGCGCGCCGCCGCCTCCACGCGCTGCTGGCGCGCGTGCCGATGGCCGCGCTGCTCGGCCAGGCGCGCCGCGCCCTCCACGATGAGCGGACCGTGCGCCGGCACCACGCCGCGCGGCGCGAGGCCGATGAGGCGCTCCAGCGACTCGAGGTAGCGGCCCATGTGGCCGTCGTCGGGGTCGATGAGGATTGAGCCCTCGGCGGCGATCATGTCGCCGGCCACCAGGAGCCGCGCAGCCTCGTCGAACAGACACAGGTGGCCGGGCGCATGCCCGGGCGTGTGCACCACGCCGAAGGCCGCTACTGCCGTGGCGAGGCGATCGCCCTCGCGCAAGTGGCGGTCGACCTTGAAGCTCACGCGCGCCGCGGTCTCGGCGTGCGCCCACACCGGCGCGCCGTGCTTGGCGGCGAGGCGCGCCACGTCGGCGACGTGATCGGCGTGGTGGTGCGTGCACACGATGGCGGTGAGCGGCCGCGCGCCGAGCACGGCCTCCAGCAGGCGATCGAAGCGCGCGCGCTCGTCGCCGCCGTGGGCCGCCGGGTCGATCAGGAACGTGGCGCCGGCGGCGCCGCCGAGGAGCACCGCGTTGGTGTGCGTGGCAGGCGGCAGCGTGGTGCTGCGCGCCGCCAGCAGGCACACGCCCTCCATGAGGTCGAGGCGCGCGCGCTCGGCGTCGGTGGGCGGCTGCGCCAGGGCGCGCACCGCCGCGACGACGTCGTGCTCGTGGGCGGCCAGGCCGGCCACCACGCGCCGGATGGGCGAGAGCAGGAAGGCGCGCCCGGCGCGCCAGTCGGCCAAGAGCGCTCGCGGCGACACCCAGCGCACGGCCGCGAGCTCCTCGGTGGCGATGGGGAGCGCGGGCGGCTCGGCGTCGAGGGCCAAGAGGAACTGCTGCACGGCGAAGCGCCCGCTCGGCACGCGCCAGAGCGTGAGCGGCACCAGGCCGCGGTCATCGAGCACCAGGTGCTCGCGCGCCAGCACCTGCTCGAGCGGCTCGCCGGCGCCGAGCGCGGCGCCGGCGCGTGCCGTGGCCTCACGGTCGAGGCGCCCGTCGGGGCGCGCCAGGCGCCACAGCGCCACCTCCTCGCCGAGCTCGCGCAGCGCGCACGCGCGCGCGGCGCGCGCCTCTCGGGGAAGAGCGTCGCCCTCGAGGAGCGGCAGTCGGCGGTCGACGTCCTCGAGCCCGCCGCCGGGGAAGGCCACGGTGCCCGGCCACGAGCGCGCCGCGTGCGTGCGATCGCCCACCAAGACGCGCCCGTCGGGCAGCCGCGGCACCACCGCGGCCGCGTTGGCCCCGTCGCGCACCCGGTCGCCGCAGGGGGGCATGCGGCGGGAGCATAGCGTCTCGCGCCCCGCGGCCGGGGCGTGAAGGTGCGCGCATCCGCGCGCCGGCCGGGGGCGACCAGCGTCAGCGACGGCGCCGCGGCGCCGCCAGGAGCACGAGCGCGAGCGCCAGCGGCAGGCCGGCGCCGCCCGTGGACGCACAGCCCGTGTACGCGGCCGAGCCCGCGATGAACTTCTCGACCTCTTCCGGCGGCTCGGTCACCGGCTCGCCGCCGCCGCCGTTGATGTTGCCGTCGTTGGGGTTGGTGGGATCGGTCTCGCCGCCGTCGACGTTGCCGTCGTGGTTCTGGTCTTCCGCCCCGTCTTGCAGGCCGTCGCCGTCGGTGTCGGGGTCGAGCGGGTCGGTCTGGCTGCCGGGGCGATCCGGGTCGTTGTCGACGCTGCCGTCGTAGTCGCTCTCCACCTCGGTGCCATCGGTGAGGCCGTCGCCGTCGGTGTCGGGGTTGAGCGGGTCGGTCTCGTCGGCGTCTTGGCTGCCGTCGACGTCCATGTCCTCGCCGGCGATGCACGTGGCGCCCACGGCGCGGTCGCCGTCGCACAGGCGATCGTCGTCGCTGTCGGCGTCGGTGGGATCGGTCTCGTCCGCGTCTTGGGTGCCGTCGCGGTCGGCGTCTTCCACGCCGTCGCCCAGGCCGTCGCCGTCGGTGTCGGGGTTGGTCGGGTCGGTCTCGTCGGCGCCGGTGGAGCCGTTGTGGTTCTGATCTTCGCCGCCGCTGCACCCCACGGCAGCGGTGCCGTCGATGGGATCGCTGCCGGTGCCGTCGCACAGGCCGTCGCCGTCGGTATCGGGATCGAGCGGGTCGGTCTCGTTCTGGCCGTTCACCTCCACGCCGTCGCCCAAGCCGTCGTCGTCGGTGTCGTAGTCGTGCGGGTCGGTCTCGCCGGGGTCGACCACGCCGTCGCCATCCTCGTCCTCCTGGCCGTTGGCCAGGCCGTCGCCGTCGTCGTCGTTGCCCAGGGCGCCGTTGTCGTCTTGCGGGAAGTCCACCGGGTCGCGGCCGTTCTCGCGCTCGCTGCCGTCGCCCTCGCCGCCGTCGTCGGTGTCGAAGTCGGTGGGGTCGGTCTCGTTCTGCGACGGATCGAAGGTGCCATCGCGATCGAAGTCCTCCTCGCCGTCGGTGAGGCCGTCGTCGTCGGTGTCGGCGTCGATGGGGCTGGTCTGCCGGCCCGCGCGCCCCCCGTCGGCGTCGACGGTGCCGGCGGCGAGCTCGGGGCCGTAGTTGCCCACCAACACCTCCTGGGAGTCGGTGAGCAGGTCGTCGTCGGTGTCGGCGTCGTTCGGGTTGGTCTCGTTGCCGTCGAGCAGGCCATCGACGTCGGCGTCTTCTTGGCCCTCGCAGTCATCGGCGAACGCGGTGTCGTTGCCGAAATCGGTGCCGTCGCCGTCGCACAGGCCGTCGTCGTCGCTGTCGGTGTCGAGCGGGTCGGTGGGGTTGTTGGCGGTATCGCCGGGCAGGCCGCCGAAGTACTCGGTGCCGTCCTTGATGCCGTCACCGTCGGTGTCGGGATCGTCGGGGTTGGTGCCGACGTCGTCCTCCTCCTGGATGTTCGACAGGCCGTCGCCGTCGCGATCGAAGTCCTCGATGGAGACCACCACCACCGTGAGCAGCACGGCGTCGCCGCCGGTCTGCACGCCGGCGATCAGGTTGTTGTACACGCCGTTGCCCAGCCGGCCCTGCAGGTTGAAGGTGTCGATGTCGAGGCTGTTGAGCTCGTCGCCCGAGATGCCCGAGAGCTCGTTGGCGCTCTCGCTGGTGACGCTCTCGTCGAAGATGTTGCCCTGACGGTTCTTGCCGTCCGCGTTGCCGGTGGCGCCGCTGTGGATGTTGGCCACGACGTCGGACTGCGTGAGCTGCCAGATGCTCTGATTGGAGACGCAGGTGCCACGGCACAGGGTGAAGAAGTCGCACTCGGGGCGGCCGTTGCCGTCCACGTCGTTGATGGTGCCGTTGCAGGTGCCGGCGCCGGGGAACTCGGTGTCGCCCTCGAGCGCCACGATGGTGGCCTGGCCGCCGTTGTCGGACATCTCGAAGGGGGGCAGCGCCGTCGACGCGTTGTCGCCGATGAACTGGGTGTAGATCAGGCCGTTCGCCACCTGCAGCACGCGCGGCGCGCTGTCGGCCGGGTCGGCGTAGATGATGACGAGCGCGAAGGCGCCGACGTACACGCTGCACGCCTGCGTGCCGGTGCCGCAGCTGCCGCTGGCGACGGCGTGCGGCGCGCCGGTGTGCGCGGCCAGCGAGGTGATGCTGTACTCACCGTCGAGGTTGGCGAGGTTCGTGAGCGCGTCGGTCAGCTCGAGGGAGCACTGGAAGTAGCGGAAGCCGGTGCCGTCACCCGCCGAGTCGATGCTGAAGCAGGGATCGTCGGTGTCGGCGCCGGCGCCGCCGGGATCGGAGGGGGTGGGGTCGTTGGCCGCGAGGGCCAGGTTGGTGCCATTTGGCAGGTTCAGCGTGATGTTGCGATCCGGCGTGCCGTCGGCGGTGGAGCCGTACCAGAAGATGCGCCCGTAGGCGGCGGTGGCGCCGGCGGGGAGGTCGAGGGTGCCACCGGCGCTGCCGGCGATGATGCCGCTGCCGTCGCTCTTCACCACCGAGGCGCCGATGACCGCCTGCTTGAAGGGCCCGCGCCAGTTGATGACGGGCGCGAGCTGCCGGCCGGCGAAGACCTGCGCCTGCGCGGGCGCCGCGGCGAACGCGAGCGCGGCGCCAAGCACCAGGGCGAACGCAGGGAGGTGAACGTGACGCTTCATGCACAGCTCCACGTCGCCGGCGGCGGCGACACACTCGCATCAGACCTGGCGCAGCTCGAATGATGACGCACCGACGCGGAATCCTCTAGGGAGATCCCCTCCCCCACGTGACGGAGATCGCGTGCAATTCCCGATGGTTGGATTCCGCTTGGGTGGGCCTTCATCAGGGCAGCTCGTCCTCGTCCTCGTCGTCGGCGGGCTTGGGATCGGCCACGGGCTTCTTGGCGCCCGTGTCGCCGTCGCCGCCGTCGCCCTTGGCGTCGGCCGGCGCCTCCACCTCCTCGGTGGTGACCTTCTCTGGCGCGTCGACGATGCGGAACTCGACGCGGCGGTTCTCGGCCTTGCCGTCCTCGGTGGCGTTGCTGGCGATGGGCTTCGACTCGCCGAAGCCCTTGGCGTCGAGGCGCGCGGTGGCGACGCCGCCGATGTCGATGAGGTAGGTGCGCACGCTCTTGGCGCGGCGGTCGGACAGCTCGAGGTTGTAGTCGTCGGAGCCGTCGGAGTCGGTGTGGCCCTCGATGAAGATGGCCGGGATCTCGGTGTGCTCGTTGATCACCTGCGCGATCTGGTCGAGCAGCTCGTAGCTCTTGGGCAGGATGCGGTCGGAGTCGAAGGCGAAGAAGATCTTGTCGTTGATCTCGATCTTCTCGCGCTTGACCACCACGAGCTTCTTCTTGTTCGCCTCGTCGGGGCAGCCGTCCTCGTCCTCGAAGCCGTTCTTCACCTCCGGGTCGTTCGGGCACTCGTCGACGGCGTCCTCGATGCCGTCGCCGTCGTTGTCGTCCTCGGGGCAGCCGTCGCTGTCTTGCCAGCGGTCGATGTCCTCGGGGTCGAGCGGGCACTGGTCGTCCTTGTCGAGGATGCCGTCGCCGTCGTTGTCGGGGTCGGGGCAGCCGTCTTCGTCGTCGAAGCCGTCCTTGTCCTCGGGCACGTCGGGGCACTCGTCCACCGCGTCCTTGATGCCGTCGTTGTCGCGGTCGTCGTCGCGCTGGTAGAAGCCCACCGCCGCGAAGGCGCGCACGTCGGGCGCGCCGTAGTCGGGCACGAGCCCGGTGCCGGCGCCGAGCAACAGCACGATGGGACCGGTGAACCACTTGATGGCCGCGTTGGCCTCGAGCGGGAACTCGTCTTGGCTGCCGCCGAGGAAGGTGGGCGCCACGCGGCCGGCGAGGTCGGTGGTGAACAAGAGCGTGCTCGGCAGGATGGTGACCTCGGCGCCGAGGCCGTAGGTGAACTGGCTGCCCACGGTGAGCTCGTCGATGGCGTTGGGCGCGCGCAGCAGGAAGCCCACGTCGGCGCCCAGGCGGAAGTGCGTGGTGTTGAGGCCCACCGAGAACGCCGGCGTGACGTTGGGGATCTTCTCGCCCGCCAGGGCGCCCGCGCGCTGGTTGAGCTGCGCGATGGGGATGAGATCGCTCTGGATGCGGACGCTCGCCACCACGCCGTCGTTCCACGGCGTGAGCAGCGCCTTGCCGGTGACGCGCAGGTCGCCGGTGGTGAACTCGGAGAGGCCCTCGTCGTCGAAGCCGGCGCCGTTCAGGTACAGGCCGGGCGCCACCAGGCCTATCTCGAAGCGATCGAAGAGCCCGAGCGCCGCGGCCAGCTCGGCGTTCACCTGGTGCGCCACGATGGCGTCGCCCACCTGCTTGCCGTCGACGTCGCGGTACACCAGCGGGTCGTGCGCGTAGGAGAAGAGCAGCCACGCCGAGGGCGTCAGGTGGGGCAGCACCGCGGGGTGGTTGGTGACGACGTAGTTGTGCGGCCCGGGCGCGGCCTCGAAGTGGTTTATGCCGCCGGCGAGCGCCGGCGCGGCGAGAAGGGCGGCCGTGAGCCCGAGGATCAGATTGCGCATGGATCGCCCTCCGCTTGCGATCCCTGCTTCGCGCGACGCGTCAAGTAGCGCAAGTTCCTGCACCTGTTGCGCGTTTTGGGGTGGTCCGAATCAGTCATGCGGCGTTGGCCGGGGGACCGATGCCAGGACTGTGCCACGGCTGCTGCCAGGACTGTGCCAAGTGACGAGCGGGCGTATACTGCCCGGCGATCGACGGCGCACCGCCGGGAGGTTGGCTCGTGGAGCTGAAGCTCGTCCCCAAGCTGCAGCAATCGCTGGTGATGACGCCGCAGCTCAAGATGGCGATCAAGCTCCTGACGCTCAACCACCTCGAGCTGAAGGACGCGGTCGCGCAAGAGCTCATCGACAACCCGGTGCTGGAAGAGGTCAACGACGACGTCAGCCGGGCGACGGCGACGGACGTGGAGACACCCAACGGCAGCGCGGCGCCGGCCCCCGAGGCGGTGTCGGAGGTGTCGCTCGGCGCCGGCCAGACCCAGCAAGACCCCGGCGCCAACATCGACTGGGAGAGCTACGCCGACAGCTACAACTACCTGCCGCCCTCGGCGGGCAGCGGGCGCGACACCCAATTCGACGACCTGCCGGGCATCGACCAGACGCTCACGCGCGGCGAGACCCTCGAGGAGCACCTGCTGTGGCAGGTACGCATGAGCGACATGAACGACCTCGAGTGTCACATCGCCGTGCGCCTGCTCGGCGAGATGAACGACGACGGGTTCCTGGACGCGGCGCCCATGGCCACCCCCGAGCCCGTCGTGACGACGCCCAAGAACGGCGCCGCCAAGCACGACGACGCCAAGGGCGACGACGACGAGGACGTCATGCTCGCCGACGGGCCGGCGCGCGCGCCCGCCGTCGCGGACGACGAGGACGCGGACGACCGCGCCGCGCCGGAGCCCGCGCTGCTCGCCGATGGGCCGCCCGCCAAGCCCGCGCGCGTCGACCCGGTGGAGCTGGTGGCCACCGACCTCGACGTCCCGGTGGAGTGGGTCGACGCCGTGCGCAAGCGCATCATGCGCTTCGATCCCGTGGGCGTGCTCGCCCGCGACCTGCGCGAGTCGCTGCTCGTGCAGCTGGAGGTGTGGGGCTACGACGACGAGACGCTGGTGTGGCGCATCGTCGACCGCCACATGCGCGAGGCCGAGAAGCACAACTTCGCCGCCATCGCCCGCGACGAGAAGACCACGCTCGAGGACGTGGGCGAGGCCATGCGCATCGTCGAGCAGCTCGAGCCGCGACCGGCGCGCAACTTCACGGCCCAGGGCTCGATGCCCGACAGCACGTACATCACTCCCGACGTGTCGGTGCAGAAGCTCGGCGACGACTGGATGATCCTCCTGAACGAGGACGGGCTGCCCAAGCTCAAGATGAGCAAGTTTTACGTGGACCAGCTGCGCGCGGCGCAAGCGGCCCGCGCGGCCGGGCAGCGGCTCGCCGCCGACCCGTCGCGCACGTACATCAAGGACAAGATGCGCTCGGCCACGTGGCTCATCCGCTCCATCCACCAGCGGCAGCGCACCATCTACCGGGTCGTCGAGAGCATCCTCAAGCACCAGCGCGACTGGTTCGACGGCGTGGGGCCGCTGCGGCCGTTGATCCTGAAGGAGGTCGCCGACGACATCGAGATGCACGAGTCGACGGTGAGCCGCGTGACGTCGAGGAAGTACGTGCACACGCCGCGCGGCGTGTTCGAGCTGAAGTACTTCTTCAACTCGGCCATCCAGACCGGCGACGGCGCCAACATCGCCGCCGAGGCCGTGCGCGACGAGATCAAGCGCGTGGTGGCGGCCGAGGAGCCGAAGAAGCCGCTGTCGGACGCGCAGATCGTGAAGATCCTCGCCGAGCGCAACATCGAGATCGCGCGGCGCACCGTGGCCAAGTACCGCGAGGAGCTGGGCATCCTGCCGAGCAACCGGCGCAAGAAGGTGTTCTGACGGCGGCGCAGGTCGGGCGATAGACCGTACTCCAGAAGCGTCGTGCATTCCTGGAGCGTGGTCGACCGGCTCCCGCGCGCGCGAGCGCCCACCAGCCACTTGACGCTCCGCGACGCGGCCCGCACCCTCGCGCCATGCGCGCGGCCCTCGTCGTCACGGCAGTGTTCCCGCTGGTCGCGCTCGGCTGTCCGATGGCGCAGCCGAGCGACGGCGACGCGGGCGTGAGCTTGGCGCGCGACGCGGGGGGCGAAGGCGAGGGCGAGCTCGACGCCGGTGCGTCCGACGGCGTGGGCACGGGCGTCGGCGAACGCCCGATGTTCGTGGACGGCGCTCCCGACGCGGGCCCGCTGCTTCCCGCCGTCGTCGACGCCACCAGCGTCGATGACCGCCTGCTGTTCGGCTACCAAGGTTGGTTCGCGTGCGACGGCGACGGCTCGCCGCTCGACGTGGCGGGCGACGGGTGGCGCCATTGGTCGCCCGCCATCACGCCCGCGCCCGACAACGTCAGCTTCGAGATGTGGCCCGACACGCGCGAGCTCGAGCCCACCGAGCTGTGCGCCACGTCGATGAACATGGCGAGCGGCGACAACGCCGGGCTGTACTCGGCGTGGAGCTCGGCCACCGTACACCGCCACTTCGCGTGGATGAAAGAGCACGGGCTCGACGGCGTGTTGCTGCAGGAGTTCGTCGTCGAGCTGGAGCTGGCGACGCCGGCGCGCGCCTTCCGCGACGGCGTGCTCGAGAACGTGCGCGCGGGCGCCGAGGCGCACGGCCGCACGTGGGCCGTCATGTACGACATCTCGGGCGCGCCCGAGGGTGAGATCAACGCGCGCATCCGCGAGCACTGGGCCGCGCTGGCCGCCGCCGGGGTGCTGTCGTCGGAGCGCTACCTGCACCACGGCGGCCTGCCCGTCATCGGCGTGTGGGGCTTCGGCTTCGACGATCGGCCGGGCACGCCCCCGCTGGCCAACGAGCTGCTCGACTGGCTCCAGCGGGACGCGCCCATGGGCGAGCGCGCCTTCGTCATCGGCGGCGTGCCCTCGCGGTGGCGCACGCTCACGGCCGACTCGTCGACCGATCCCGCGTGGGCAGACGTGTACCGGCGCTACGACGTCATCAGCCCGTGGCTGGTGGGCCGCTTCGCCGACGAGGCGGGCGCGCGCTCCTTTCGTGACGACGTCATGGACGCCGACGTTGTCGCCGCGCACGCCGCCGGTCGCCGCTACATGCCCGTGCTCTTCCCGGGCTTCTCGTGGGCGAACCTCTTCCGCGGCACCGCCGAGAACCTGATCCCGCGTCGCGGCGGGCGCTTTTGGTGGACGCAGTTCTACGAGGCCGAGCACGCCGGCGCCGACACGTTCTTCGGCGCCATGTTCGACGAGGTCGACGAGGGCACGGCCATGTTCAAGGTGGCCGAGACGCACGCCATGGAGCCCACCACCGGCAGCTTCCTCTCGCTCGACGCCGACGGCGAGGCGCTGCCGAGCGATTGGTACCTGCAGCTGGCAGGCGTGGCCACGCGTGTGTTGCGCGGCCAGGCCGCGCTCACCGCCACGCGGCCCATCACGCCGCCCTTGCCCACGTGCGCGCCGCCCGACACCGAGCTGGTGATCGATCGCTGCGTGCCGTCGTGCGGCGCCGCGGGCGGCGACTCGTGCAGCGTCATCGCATGCGCGGGGCGCCCGCACCTCGAGGCGTACGACTGCGCCGTGTGCTGCGACACGACGCCGTGAGCAGCGTCCGCACCCACGGTTACTCGAGCTGGTCGCGCGCCACCGTGGGCCGCTCGACGCAGAACTGTCGTACCACCGCGAAGGTGCTCTCAAACGTCTCCAGCGAGTGCTCGGTCATCTCATCGGCGGCGCGCGCGTCCTCGATCTGCGCGTAGATGGCGTCGGCGAGCGCGGGCAGGTCGAGGTCCTCGAAGCGATCGATCTCCTCGTCGAGCACCTGGGTGTACGTAGCGCGGCACCCGGAAACGCCCACGCAGCGAGACAACAGGAGGCCGGTCGGCGCCCACAGGTCGACGAAATCACTGCCGATGTAGGGCTTCATCGACATGTCCATGCCCCACGGCAACAGCGAGAAGTGGTTGGTGCTCGGGTCGTGATAGAGCCGGTAGTTGTTGGGTCCGAACTGCGTGTAGGCGTAGCCGTCCCACTGGTTTACGAGCCCCTCCCACGCGGAGAAGCGCAAGAACCGCTCGGTGTCGACGATGTGGGCGACGTCGGCGAGCAGCGTGGCGTCGTCGGCCGCGTCCACGGCGGCGAATAACGCGGTCAGGTCGCGACGATCGTTCTGGACTTCGTTGGTCTCGAGCTCGAAGCCGTCTTCGTTGCCCGGCTCCCAGTCCTGGCCCATCTCCTCGTAGAGGTTGCCGTCGTTGTCAGCGAACCAGCGGGCGAGGAAGCGCTTGTCCTCAGTCTCGAGGTTCAGATAGAGGCCGTAGCTCTCGCCGTTGACCTCGAGCGTGACGTGAGTGGCGCGCGGCGCCGGCAGGTTCGCGGCGCGAAAGCCCGCGTAGACGAGGCGCTCGGCCACACAGGAGGGGTCCTCCAGCATGCCGTTGAGCGTGAGGCGCTTGAGGCCGAGCAGCTCTTGATTGGGCACGAACTCGTCGGTCTTGATCTTGAACGACGCCTTCTGCCCGAGCGGGCGCGCGTTGTACTCCCCCTTGAGGTGCACGCCCACGTCGGCGACGGCGACGTCGCCCGCGGGCAGCTCGACGGTGAGGTCGCCGGGCACGTAGCTCTCGGGGTCGACCGCCAGCGCGTCGACGGACGCCTGCGGGAGGGTGAGCGCGAGGTGGAGCACGCGGGTCTCGTCGAACAGCGCGGCGCTCGGATCCGGCTCGCCTTCACCCTCGCCTTCACCCTCGCCTTCACCCTCGCCTTCACCCTCGCCT
>CAZONM010000018.1:0-28009 GCA_964580865.1 uncultured Myxococcales bacterium
GGGGCGCCGGTCGCCGGCGAGCGTCGCCCGGTGCGCCGCACGCCCAAGCCCACGGCCATCCCGCTCTTGTTCAGCGACCGGGTCGATGCGCTGCGGGAGTGCTCACCGCGGCCCGCGTGCGCCGGCGGCGTGCTGCGCAAGGCCGACGGCGTGGCCGACCTCGACGTGGAAGAGCTGCGCGACCTCGACGACGCGCTCGCGCGCTGCCTGGCGCGCTGCGGGCGCTGAGCGGGCGCCTGGTCGCCGAGGCAGGCGCGGGGCGCGAGGCCCTTGACGTCGACACACGGCTAGCCAATCACCCGCGCATGGCCACCGAGCGACGATGGGACCACCAGGGGCGCACCTTTGCGCCCGGCTCACGCGTACCGCCCACGCCCGTCGAGCGCCGGCGCGCGCTGCCGCCCCTCGACGTCACCGAGACGCTGCGCGGCAAGAAGATCCTGATCATCGGCGGCACCGGCTTCCTCGGGAAGGTGCTGGTGGGGCTGTTGCTCGCTCGCTACGCCGAGCTCGGCCACATCTTCCTGATGGTGCGCGCCAAAGGGAAGATGTCGCCCAAGGAGCGCTTCGAAGAGGAGCTGTGGCCCACGCCCTGCTTCGATCCGCTGCGGGAGACGTGGTCGCTCGGGCCGGAGGCGGGCAAGGCCGATTTGTACACCAAGCTCACGCCCGTCCCCGGCGACGTGGTGGAGCGCTGGGCGGGACTGACGCCCGCGTGGGTCGAGCGCCTCAAGACCGAGCGCGTGCACGCGGTGCTCAACGTCGCCGGCGTGGTCAGCTTCGATCCGCCCCTCGACGAGGGCATGCGCGTCAACGCCGTGGGCGTGCTGAATCTGCTCGAGCTGTGCCGCGAGCTGGCGTTGTCGCCTGGCCAAGAGGTGAACCTCAGCGTGGCGCCCACCGACGCGCCCATGCCGGCGCCGGCGGCCATCCCGCTCCTGCACACGTCGACGTGCTACGTGGCCGGCGCCGCGCGCGGCGCCGTGTGGGAAGACGACCCGCGCGACCAGCCGTTCCCGCGGGCCTTCCCGCTGCCCGGCCGGTACGCGCCCGAGATCCCCGAGGGTGAGGGCGAGCGTCTGGAACGCGCGCACTGGGATCCGCAGCGCGAGCTCGACGAGGGCATGAAGATCGCCAAGCACCTGCGCGCCCGCGCCGACGACGCGCAGATGCAGTCGCTGTTCCTGCAGCGCGCCAAGGAGAAGCTGCGCCAGCTCGATCGGCCCACCACCGGTGAGCCGCTGGCGCAGGCCATCAAGAAGGAGAAGCAGAAGTTCATCGACGACGAGCTCGGCGACATCGGCATGAAGCGCGCGCAGCACTGGGGCTGGCCGAACACGTACACGTACACCAAGCGCATCGGCGAGCAGTTCCTCGCGGCCAGCGGGCAGCCCTTCACCATCGTGCGCCCCGCCATCGTCGAGAGCTCGGTGGAGTTCCCGTTCCGCGGCTGGAACGAGGGCATCAACACCTCGGCGCCGCTCATCTACCTCGGCCTGCAAGGTCAGCAGCAGACGCCCACGCGGCCGGGCCACATCCTCGACGTCATCCCCGTCGACATGGTGTGCGCGGGCACCGTCGTCGCCGCCGCGGCGCTGCTGCGCGGCGAGCACGCCATGGTGTACCAGCTCGGCTCGAGCGACGCGAACCCGCTCACCATGGAGCGCATCGCCGAGCTGACGGCGCTCTACAAGCGCAAGTACCTGCGCAGCCAGAAGCGCGGCAACCCCATCCTCAACCGCACCATGGCGCGCTTCGGATCGGTGGCGGTCTCGCCCGAGCAGTACCGCCGTCTGTCGGCGCCGGCGCAAGCGCGCGCGCTCGGCGCCGTCATCGACGGCATGGCCCTGTTGAAGAAGACGCCGGTGGCGAGCGTGGCCCGCACCGTCGAGAAGAACCTCAGCGCGCTGCAGAAGCAGGCCAAGACCGCGGCCTTCATCCTCGACACGTTCTTGCCGTTCATGGCGCTCTACAACTACCAGTTCCGCTGCGACAACATGCGCGCGGAGATGGCGCGCCTCGTCGAGGCCGACCGCACCAAGCTGCGCTTCGAGCCGCACCTGATCGACTGGCGCGAGTACTGGAACGACACGCACATCCGCGGCCTGCGCAAGTGGGTGTTCCCGCACCTCGAGGCCAAGCTGATGAAACGCCCGCGCGCCGAGGATCGCTTCAGCGACCTCGTGAGCTTCCTCGACGAGGTGGCCGAGCGCGAGGGCCAGAGCATCGCCGTGCAGCGCCTCTTGCACGTCGAGACCAAGGGCGAGTCCAAGCCGGTGCTGGCCGCCGTCACCTACCGCGAGCTGCGACGGCGCGCGCACGCGTGCGCGAGCCGCTTGGCCGACGTGGGCGTGCACCCGGGCGCGCGCGTGGCCATCGTGGGCACGAACTCGCCCGAGTGGGCCATCGCGTTCTTCGGCGTGCTGTGCGCCGGCGCCACCGCGGTGCCGCTCGACCCGGCGCTCGACGCCGCGGAGCTCGGGCGGCGCATGCGGCAGGTAGGCGCGTCGTTCGCGCTCCTCGACGACGACGCGCACACGCCTGACGAGGCCGCGTGCCTCGACCTCAAGGAGCTGGTGGAGGCGCCCCCCGCCGACGAGGCCGTTGAGCCGCCCGAGGTGCTGGTGGCACCCGACGACGTGGCGGTGGTGGCCTACACCGCCGGCACCACGGGCGCGTCGAAGCCGGTGGTGCTGACACACAAGAACATCACCGCCGTGCTCGCCTCGGTGGCGCCGCTCTTCAAGCTGAGCCGCCGCGACAGCGGCCTGTCGGTGTTGCCGCTCTTTCACACCTTCGAGCTCACCTGCGGCCTGCTGTTGCCCATGCTGCGCGGCGCGCGCGTCACCTACGTCGACGAGGTCACGGCCGGCGCGCTGGCGGAGGCGTTCCAGGTCGCTGGCATCACGGCGATGATCGGCGTGCCGCAGGTGTGGGAGGAGCTGGAGGAGAAGATCCAGCGCGACCTCGAGGACTCGGGCCCGTTCGCCGAGGCGGCGTACCAGGCGGGCTTGTTCTTGAACCGCACCGTCGGCAAGGCGCTCGGGGTCAACCTCGGCCGCGTGCTGTTCCGGCCCATCCACGATCGCCTGGGCGGG
Organism: uncultured Myxococcales bacterium; assembly: GCA_964580865.1. GTDB lineage: Bacteria > Myxococcota > UBA727 > UBA727 > VGSZ01 > JACOUT01. The sequence continues at coordinate 3,099 of CAZONM010000018.1, forward strand.
CGCGTTCGCTTCCTGATGTCGACGGGCGGGCCGGTGCCGAAGAAGACCGCCGACACCTTCCGCTCGCTCGGCATCGAGCTCAAGCAGAGCTACGGCCTCACCGAGGCCGCGCCGGTGCTCGCCGTGGGCGACGCCAAGGGCGCGCAGGCGGTGCCCGGCGTGGAGGTGGAGATCCGCGACGTCGATGAAGACGGCGTGGGCGAGATCGTGGCCCGCGGCGACGCCGTCAGCCGTGGCTACCTCGACGACGACGAGCTGACCGCCGCGGCGTTCGGCAAGGACGGCTGGCTCAAGACCGGCGACCTCGGCCGCATCGACAAAGACGGGCGCATCACCGTGGTAGCGCGGCACAACGAGGTGATCACGCTGGCCGACGGGCGGCGCGTCTACCCGCGCGGCATCGAGGAGCAGCTCGCCCAGGTGAAGGGCGTCGCCGAGGCGTGCGTGGTGGGCGTGCCCGACGGCCAGGGCGGCGAGCGCGTGGCGTGCCTGGTGGTGGCCCAGGGCACCGACGAGCTCAGCGCGGTCGAGCGCGCGGCGTCGTGGGCGGCGCGCAAGCTCGAGGAGCACGAGCGACCGTCGGTCGTCATCGCCACCGGCGATCCGCTGCCGCGCACCGCCGATCGCAAGGTCAAGCGCCCCGAGGTCATCGCGGCAATCGTGGCGGAGGAGGCGCACCGCGCCATGCGGACCAGCGCCGCCATCGCGCCGAGCGAGGTGCTGGCCCCCGCCGAGGCCGCCGCCCCCGAGCGCGAGCCGCGCCTGAAGGCGCCGGGCAGCGCGCGCGCCGCGCCACGCGACAAGGACGCGCCCATCGCCGTGCCGCGCACGGTGAAGAGCGCGGTCAAGTCGGTGCTCGCGGGCTTGCAGCATCAGTTCTACCAGCGCGGCCTCGACGTCGACGTGGAGGGCGAAGAGAACGTCCCGTGGGATCGGCAGACCATCGTGGCGGCGAACCACGCGAGCCACCTCGACATGGGCTTGGTGAAGTTCGCGCTCGGCAGCTACGGCACCGACCTGGTCGCGCTGGCCGCCAAGGACTACTTCTTCGAGGGCAAGTGGCGGCGCAGCTACTTCGAGAACTTCACCAACCTGCACCCGCTCGATCGCGGTGACAACCCGCGCGAGGCGATGCGCGAAGCGTCGCTGCTCCTCGAGAGCGGGCGCACAGTGCTCATCTTCCCCGAGGGCACGCGCACGTCGACGGGCGAGCTGGCGGTGTTCCGACCCGCGGTCACGTACCTGGCGCTGCGCCACGGCATCGACATCCTGCCGGTCTATTGCGAGGGCACGTTCCGCGCGATGCCCCGCGGTAGCTTCGTGCCGAAGAATCGGCGCGTGCGCGTGCACATCGGTCAGCCCATCTCAGCGAGCGCCATGAAGAGCGCCGTGGAGGCCGCAGGGCTCCGCCCGGCCACGGCGTCGCAGAAGACGGCGCTGGTGGTGCAGCGCGCGGTGGAGGCGCTGCGCGACGGCAAGCACTTCGTGCTCGAGCGCGCGCTCGACGAAGCGCTTGGCCGCAAGCCCACGCTCGTCGCCGGTGACGGCAAGGGCGGCCGCGACGACGCCGGCGCCGACGAGAGCGCCGTGGGGCGCGCGCTGCGCGAGATCTTCACCGACCTCGAGCAGCGCTTTCAGGGCGACGCCGTCAAGAGCCCCCTCACCTACTACTTCTCGCTCGGCGACGGGCGCGACGCGAAGTGGACGGTGCAGGTCGCCAAGGACGGCTGCCGCATCGTCAACGACAAGCTCGACGGCAAGGCCGACTGCGTGTTCAAGACCGACGCGCGCATGTTCACCAAGATCATCAAAGAGCACTACATCCCCGACGTCAGCGAGTTCCTCGACGGCACGGTCAAGACCAACGACCCCGAGCTGCTGACCACCTTCCTGTCCATCTTCAAGCTCTGACCCGAGCCGAGGACCCCCACATGAGCGCGCGCCTCGTCCTGATCACCGGCGCCACCGGCTTCATCGGCCGCCACACCGTCGACGCCCTGTTGGCCGCGGGCTGGCGCGTGCGCGCGCTGTGCCGCGGCGACGAGCCTGAGCTCGCGAAGCGGGGCGTGCAGGTGGTGCGCGGCGACGTGCTCCTCAAGGACTCGGTGGCGCGCGCGCTCGAGGACGTTGACGCCGTGATCCACGGCGCCGGCGTGGTCTCCCGCGACACCAACGACGCGGCGCAGATGCTCCGCGTGCACGTGGTGGGCACACAGCACGTGGTGGGCCTGGCGGCCGAGCGGGGCGTGGGCCGCATCGTGCACCTGTCCACGTCGGGCACGGTGGCGGTGGGCGATGACCCGGAGCTGGTCTATCGCGAGGATGACCCCGTGCCGTTCGCGCAGCTGGTGCGCTTCCCGTACTACCTGTCGAAATGGCTCGCCGAGCGCGCCGCCGACGACGCCGTGCGCATGGCGGGCTCGCGCGCGCACTTCATCACGCTCAACCCCTCGCTGGCGTTGGGTCCCGGCGATCTGCGCGGCAGCTCCACGCTCGACGTGCAGCGCTACCTCAAGCGCGAGATCCCCATGGTGCCGTCGGGCGGCTTCTCGTTCGTCGACGCGCGCGACGTGGCGCACACGGCGGTGGCCGCGCTCGAGGGCGGCAAGAGCGGCGAGCGCTACCTGCTCGGCGCGCTCAACTGCACGTGGGCCGACTTCTTCCGCCGCCTGCAGGCGGTGAGCGGCGTGGCGGGCCCGCCGGTCGCGTTCGCGATGCCGAAGCGCGTCACCACGCTGGGTGTGGCGCTGCTCGAGCGCGTGGCCGGCGCGCTCGGCGGCACGCTGCCCGTCACCGCGCTCGAGGCCGAGATGGCCTCGGTCTATTGGTACTGCGACTCACGCAAGGCCGAGCGTCAGCTCGGCTTCGCGCCCCGCGATCCCATGGTGACCATCCTCGACACCGTCAAGGACGTGCGCGGCGAGGGGCGCCGCGAGCGCGTGGTCTGAGGCGCGCATGCACCCGCTGCTCGTGCGTTGGCGCGCCCTCACCGACCACCTGAGCTCGGGCTTCCTGGGCGGGCCGCGCGTGGTGCGCATGGCGTGGGCGATCAACCTGCAGAAGGGCGCCACCCTGCCCGTCGTGCTCGGGCTCATGGCCTGGTTCGACGTGTGGACGCCGACGGCGTGGACCTACGCCGCGCTGCACGGGTCGTACGGCCTGTGCTGGCTCCTGAAGGACGCGCTGTTCCCCGACGCCAACTGGCAGCGCAAGGTCACGTTCGGCGCCGCCGTGAGCTCGTGGCTGCTCGTGCTCGGGCTCTACTGGATCGCCCCGGTGCTGGTGGTGATGCAGCGCCGCGAACAACCGGCTGTCGTGCTCGCCGCCGCCACCGTCCTGTACGCCCTGGGCGTGGTGCTGATGATGGGCAGCGACGCGCAGAAGTACTTCGTGCTCAAGGTCAAGAAGGGGCTCATCACCGACGGCTTCTTCGCGCGCGTGCGACACCCGAACTACCTCGGCGAGATGATGCTGTACGCGAGCTTCGCCGTGGTGGCCGGGCACTGGGCGCCGTGGCTCGTGCTCGCGTGGGTGTGGCTCGGGGTGTTCGTGCCGAACATGCTCGCGAAAGAGGCGAGCATGGCGCGCTACCCCGAGTGGGCGGCCTATCGCGCGCGCACGGGCATGCTGCTGCCCGCGCTGTTCGTGCGTCGCGCCGCCGCTGCCGACTGACGCGCTCGCGGCCGCGGCGTCGGCCGTGGTACTCGTGAGGTATGCGGTGCGCGCTCATCACCGGGGCCACGCGCGGGATCGGCCGCGAGGTTGCGCGGCAGCTCGCGCAGCGCGGCCACCGGGTGCTCGTGGGCTGCCGGGAGCGCACCGCCGGCGATGCCCTGGTGCGCGAGCTCGCGGCCGCGGGCCGCGACGCGCAGGCCGTGGTCCTCGACGTCGTCTCGGCCGCGTCGGTGGACGCCGCCGTGCGCGACCTCGCCGAGCGCGCCATCGACGTCGACATCCTGGTCAACAACGCCGGCGTGTGCCCGAGCGGCAGCGCGCTCGACGCGACCGACGACGCGTGGCGCGACGCCGTCGACGTCAACCTGCTCGGCGTGGTCCGCGTGTCACGCGCGCTCGTGCCCGGCATGGTCGCGCGCGGCTACGGCCGTGTGGTCAACGTCACGTCGAGCTGGGGCTTGTTCTCCGAAGGCATGGGCGGACCCGCGCCCTACGCGGTCAGCAAGGCCGCGCTCGACGCGTACACCGTCACGCTGGCGCGCTCCGTGCGGGGCGACCTCAAGGTCAACGCCGTCGATCCCGGCTGGGTCAAGACCGACATGGGCGGCGCATCGGCCCCGCGCACCGTCGAGCGCGGCGCCGAGACCATCGTGTGGCTCGCCACCCTCGGCGCCGACGGACCGCACGGCGGCGTGTTCCGCGACAAGCGCCGGCTCGCCTGGTAGGCGGGCGCGGCATGACCACGCGGCGTCGACGACCAGGGCAGCCTCTCGCCGGCACCCCGACGCTCGATCGGTGGTCGGCCCTGGCCGACGCCGGCGAGGTGGGCGTGGCGCGTGCGTTCGACGACCAGGAGGTCATCGCGCGGCGCGGCGAGGCGGCGAGCGCGTGCTGGTACCACGCCGCCGGCGCCCTCGAGGTGTTCCAGCCCGGCGACGACGGGCGCTCCTACCTCGCGCGCCTGTTGCTCGCGCCCAACATCATCTGCCTCAAGGAGTGCCTGGCGGGCGAGGCGAGCTACCTGCAGACCGTGCGCGCGCTCGAGCGCGCGTCGCTCGTGCGCATCGAGCGCACGCGCGCCGTGGCCCTGCTCATGGCGAATCCCGCGCTGTCCTTGCGTACGCTCGTCGAGGTGAGCCGCGCGTTCTGTGGCGCCGCGCGCCTGGAGTCGAATCGCCTGCACGACACCGAGAGCCTGCTCGCCAACGTGGTGCTGGCCTACTGCGAGGCGTGCGGCGAGCCCTGGGATGGCGTCGTGCGCATGCGGGTCAAGCGCACGCAGGCGGATCTCGCTGAGTGCATCGGCGCCAACGAGCGCAGCGTCAACCGCATCCTGACGGCGTGGAAGTCCGAGGGGCTCGTCGACAAGCGCGACGCGCGCCTCCTCGTGCTCGACGCGGCGCGCCTGGCCGAGCGCGTCGACGATGGCGCGCGCGCGCTCATCCACCGTGGTGACGCCTGACCTGACGGCGCCGCCGATCCCGTGGCACACTCGGCTCCTCGTGCCCGGCTTCCGCCTGGTCCAGGGGTTCACCGAAGCGCGCCTGCGGCGCGGGCTCGACGCACGCGAGGTCGCCGAGGTGCAGGCGTTCATCCTCGATGGGCGCGCGGCCCCCAATGATCTCCAGCAAGAACAGCTGCTGCGCCTGAGCGCGCTCTACGCCGAGTACTTCACGCCGGCCGCCAAGAAGACGTGGCAGAAGCTCACGGGCATCGAGGTCGACAAGGCCGAGGTCGCCTGGAAGAAGAGCGCCAAGCTCTACGCCAACGTGCTGGAGGCGCGCCTCGACCTCACGGCCGAGAAGCAGCGCATCCACCACGACCACGAGCTGCGCGCGCGCGGTGCTGCGCTCGAGGTCACCTCGCGCCTGTTGGCCGACGAGGTGGGGGCGCGCGTGGCCGCGCCGCCGGCGCCCGCGTCGCTCACCCACGCCGAGGCGTTAGCGCTCAAGCTGCCGCCGCCGCTCTTGTTGGACGGCCTCGCGCACGGCCGCGTGGTGGACCAGCTCGTCGGCGAGCTGGTCGCGCTCGAGAAGCGCGTGGGCGACGGTGACGGCATGCTGGCGCCGCGCGATCTCAAGAAGGCGCCCGCGCTCACGCGCGCGCTCCTCGCGGCCGTGTGGCGCACCACCGGCGAGCGCGCGCTCTCCATCGAGCGCGACGTGCGCCCCGCGCTGGCGCGCGCCGTCCACGAGGTGGTGCTGGGCGGGCCGCGCCAGGAGAACCGCCTGACCGGCGAGACCGGAGCGCTGTTCGTGCGCGTCGCGAACGACGCGCTCGATCACCTCGCCGCCACCATGCAGCATGACGCCGTGCATGGCGACGTGCCCTACACCTTGGTGCTCGAGCGGCACGGCATCGTCGCGCCGGCCCACAAGGGCGACGTGCTGCGCGCGCTCGAGGCGCTCGTGCCGCCGCCGACGCTCGATGAGATCGCGCGCCTGTACCAGCGCGCGTGCGCGGGCCAGCTGCAAGCCGGCGACTTCTACGCCGTCACGCGGCTCACCAAAGAGGATCTGTTCCAGCTCCAGGCTGCGTTCCCCACCGAGCTGCCGCGCGCCCCGGGGCAGAAACACGAGACCGCGCTGCCCGCGCCGCGCGTGCTCGAGGCCACGGCCGCCTCCGCCACGCTCAAGAACGTCGACGACATCGCCACCGCGTGGGCCGCGGAGGTTGCCACCGGCCAGCGCACCGTCGAGGAGTTCGCGCGCGCGCACGGCCTGCGCACCAACGTGCTCACGCGCATCCGGCAGCGCGACCCCGCGCGCTTCCCCGATCCGCCGCGCACCGCGTCGCCCGCTGATCGTCGGCTCGCCGAGGCGCTCGCCGCCGCCATGCAGCGCGCCCTCGCCGCCGATCCGTTCGCCAAGGTGCCGGCGCTGGTGGAGGCCATCAACCACGGCGAGCGCGAGCTGGTGCGCGAGTTCGGCGCCGTCACCTACGGGCGCTACTACGACATCAGGAAGAAGAACCCCGAGCTGTTCGGGCGCGTCGACGACGCGAGCCGCTGGCAGGCGCCGGTGGCCGCGCGCGTGCGTGCGATCATGCAGGCGGAGCCGACGCTGTCGAGAAACGACCTGGTGTCGCGGCTGCAGAAGACCTGGCCCGCCATGACCTACAGCCGCCTGGCGCACCTGAAGGAGGCGGATCCGTCGTTGCCCATCGCCGGCAGCTACAACCGCAAGAGCGGCGCCGCCATCGACGCCATGGCCCAGCGCATCCTCGAGCTCATGCGCAAGGACCCGTCGCTCACGCACGCCGACATCGCCAAGGTGCTGACGCGCGAGCGCAAGGAGGAGGTGAGCCGCGCCTACGTGTCGAGCATCGTGCGCGACTTCCGCCCGCACCTGTTCGCCGGCATCGGCGCCGTCGACGAGCGGCGCCTGTTGCCGAAGCGGCAAGGGCTGGTGGCGCAAGGTCTCTTGCAGCTCGCCATCCGCACCGCGCCCCCGGGCGCGCCCACCGAGCACATCCTCGAGGTGCTCAACGGCCTCCTCGAGGAGCGCGGCGTCGGCAAGCTCACCGCCGGCTACCTGCCGCGCCTCACGGAGATCGCGGAGAAGCAAGGCTTGCCCGGGCCGTCGCAGGTCCATGCGCGCACCACCGCGCGCATCGTCGCCGAGTACGCGGCCGCCGCGCCGCGCGGCACCAGCGAGGCCGAGATCATCGCGGCCGTGCAGCGCGACTGGCCCACCCTCGACGGGCGATCGCTCGGGCGCTACCGGGGCCTGTGGCGCAGCGCGCCCAAGGACTACCCCGACCTGGCGCCGTTCCTGAAGGGCCGCGAGGTGACGCTGGTGGGCTTGGGCAAGCCTGTGAAGCCGCCGCGCTACCTCGGCGGTCATGACCCGGTGAAGCAGCTCGCCGCCGCGTCGGCCGACGAAGCGCTCGAGCTGGCGCGCTTCACCGAGCTCGCCGCCATCCCCCTGCGGTTGCCCGAGATCGACGCCGTGGTCGACGACCTGCAGGGCAGCACGCCCCTCAAGCAGGCCAACGTGCTGTGGGTCTCGCATTTGCTCGGCGACGTGGTGCCCATGGGCTACGCGCTCAAGGACGCGGGCGCCGAGTCGAGCCGCACCATCGTGGTCGGAACGCCCTACGGCACCAACCCGTCGGTCAAGGCGTGCCTCGAGGACCTCGGCTTCTCGGTGCGCAAGCCCAAGCTCGACATCGAGGACTACAAGCGCACGGTCACGAAGGCCATCGACGACGCCGTCGCGCTCCACAAGAAGAACGGCGAGCCCATCGTGGTGCTCGACGACGGCGGCCTGGTGTCGCACTTGTTGCACGACGACCCCAAGTACGCGGCCGTGCGCTCGAAGTTCCGCATCGTCGAGCAGACCACCGGCGGCGTGCTCCTGGCCGAGAAGCACGCGCTCGAGAGCGTGGTGGTGAACGTGGCCCGCTCCGACTCGAAGGCGCTCGAGGGCGAGGCCATCGGCGAGGTGGTGGCGGCCAAGACCGTGCAGGCGCTCGCGCGCTTCGGCGCGGGGCTCGACAAGAAGGAGCTGGTGCTCATCGGCTACGGCGTCATCGGCCCCGCCATCGCGTCGGAGATGTTGGCGCGCGGCGCCCGCGTCACCGTCATCGAGCGCAGCCGTGAGCGTGCCGACGCCGCGCGCAAGGCCGGCTTCCACGTGATCGTCGACGACCCCGCCGACCCCAAGGCGGTGGAGCGGCGTCGCGCCGCGCTCGCCAAGGCGGACCTCGTCGTGGGCGCCACCGGCCGCCGCACGCTGTCGCTCGACGACATGCGGGCGCTGAAGGACGGCGCCGCCATCGCGTCGGCGTCGTCGAAGCGGGGCGAGCTCGACATGGAGGGGCTCGAGGGCGCCGCGAGCGCGCGCGAGGAGGTGCCCTCGAACGAGCCGTTGGTCACGCTGCCGACCGCCAAGTACCGCCTCAAGGGACGGAACCTGTTCGTCATCGGCGACGGCTACCCCGTCAACTTCGATGGCGGCGTGCAGAGCGTGCCACCGGAGAAGATCCAGCTCACCGACGCGGCTATGCTGGCGGCGCTCTTTCAGGCCTCGCGCGTGGGCAACAGCCAGCGCGGCCTCATCGACCTCGACGCGGCGACCGACGCGCGGCTGCTCGCGCGGCACCGCGCATTGCGATCGCAGCGAACGGGGCCGGCGCCGGTGGTCTATGACCCCGCGCGCTGGCGTGACGTGATCGCGGTCATCGCGGCGCGGCACGCGGCGATCGCGGCCGCCGCCTCGGGCTGAGCGATCTTCGGTTTTCCGCTACGTGTCGTGTTCCGGTCGCAACGCGTTTGCTTCCATGGCGTCGTCGCGCACGGCGACCGGAGGCAAGAACGATGACGAAGCTGCAAGACATCTTGATGCGGTGGCGGGCGCTCGGCCTGATCCTGACGCTGTTCCTCGGCACCATGACGACCGTTGGGTGCTTGATCCCGGTCGGACCGACCTCGGACGATCAGGACGACGACGACGACGACGACGACGACGACGACGACGACGACAACGACAACGACGACAACGACAACGACAACGACAACGACGACGACGACGACGACAACAACAACGACAACGACAACGACGACGACGACGACGACAACAACGACAACGACAACGACAACGACGACAACAACAACGACGACACCGGCGCGTACTGCGAGTCCAACGACGACTGCCAGGAGATCTGCATCTTCGAGGTCGATGACCCGGGCGCCGGCATCTGTTCCAAGCGCTGCGAGTCGTTCGCCGACTGCCCCTCGTTCTGGGACTGCTCCGACATCGGAGCGGCGGCAGGCACCTACTGCACGCCTTGACAAGGGAGATCGGCGACCGCGAGCGTTCCCCGATCACATCGCGCCGGACGCGGGTTGCCAGATCGAGATCGCTGCGGTCGGCTCCCGCGTCCGGAGGCTTCCATGTGCACCTGCCGCCCGCTCCTCGTTGTCCATCGGCTCATCGGCGGAGCCCTGCCCCTGATCGCCCTGGCCGCCTGCGCCGGTACCTTCGACGGCGAGGTCGACGGTGACGCCCTGCCGCCGCTCATGTCCGGCTTCTGGCTCGAGGGCGGGGGCGAGGGTTTCCGGGTGAACGCCACGGCGTCGACCGCGCTCGATCTGTGCGGCGCCACCGCGGCCATGACGCGCGAGCTGGTGGAGGTGGTCAAGACCACGGCCGACGAGGTGGACGAGGACGACGACGCCGACGACGTCTATGACGACCTGGAGAAGGCCTATGAGGAGTCTTGGCGTCGCCACATGCCGGAGAACTTCTGGACCGTCGGCGCCTCGATCTACGTCAAGGACGACGACGACCTCGTCGATGACTACGGCCTGGGCGAGGACGCGGACCTCGACGCCGAGAACCCCGCCTTCGCCGGGGTGTCGGTGTGCCACCAAGAGGGCTTCTTGTCGCTCGACGACGACGGCAGCGACGACAACCGCACCTGCTACACCTCGAAGAGCGGCGATCTCGAGGTGACGGCCTTCGATGACCGCGGCAGCATCGAGCTGTACTTCGAGGCCGAGCTCGCCGAGTCCGATGACCTCGACGATGAGGTGGGCGACGTCGAGGCCACGCTGCGCATGGGCGGGTGTGCGGCGCTCGAGGACGCCAGCAAGGACCTCGAGGACGCCAACGAGGACCTGGTCGACGCTCTCAGCGGCGACGACGACCCGCCCGGCGAGGGCGAGGGCGAAGGCGAAGACGTCACCTGTTACGGCGACTCCGACTGCCTGACGGGCAACCGCCTGTGCGACATGGCGTACGGCCTGTGCGTTGATCCGGCGTTGGTCACCGGCGGCTGCAGCGGCGCGACCTACTTCGACTCGCGCGACACCGATGGGCCGGTGGTGTACGCCGCGACCACCATGCACAGCACGGTGTACTGCGACGACGAGCTGACCGTCAGCTTCAGCATCTACGATCCCAACGACGAGCTCGGCGAGAGCCCGTACGTCACTGCCATGGACGACGACGGCTACAGCGTCTCGGTGATGAGCACCACCAACTACGGCGGGTCGCTGTCGGTCAAGGTGTGCCCCGAGGGGGCGCCGACGCCCATCGCCATCCAGGTCGAGAACCAGCTCGGCCTCGCGTCGAACGCGCTCTGCGCCGCGCCCTGAGCACGCCGCGCCTTCGCTGCTACCTCGAGCCCGCAGCGGGCTCGAGGCAGCTGCCGGCGTCGCGTCCAGACGCGGCGCGCGCGCTGGCACGGCGCGCGCATCGCCCTCGCCCATGGACACCCGGGTCGACGGCCAGAGCGTGGATGACCTTGATGAGACCTGGGTCGAGGAGCGCACGGTGCCCGATCTCGACCGCACCTCCATCGAGGGCGCGGTGTGGCCGCGACACGCACGGGATCGCCGCGACGCGTCGGGCCCCCGCTCCGAGCTCCAGTGGCGATCGTGACGCTCAGCGCGCGGCTGCGCGCTCGAGCCACTCGAGCAAAGCGTCGGTGATTGGCGCGCCGGTCTTGTGCTCGATGTCGAGGTAGACGGGCGCCGAGTTCGCCTCGAGCATGACGTAGCCCTGCAGGCCATGTGAGCCGCCGGCGTGCTTGAGATCGACGCCCGAGAGCGTCTGCCCAAGCGCCGCGGCCGCACGCACGCACAGCTCCTCGACGGCAGCGGGCAGCGGGTGCGACGCGTAGCGCGCGTCGCCGCGCTGGTACTCGGCGCCCGAGCGATAGTCGAGCGTGCTGCTCTCGATCGCCACCGACGACACCACGCGCTCGCCCACCACCGTGACGCGCACGTCGGGGCCGCTCACGCGCTCTTGGAAGATGACGGGCGCGCCGCGCAGCGCGTCGAGGCGCGCCAGCAGCTCATCGTCGACGGCGCGGGTCTCGGCCCCGCCCGCCAAGGGCTTGCAGACGCATGCGCCCACGTCGTCGACGAACAGGCGCGCGGCCTGGGGGAAGTTGGTGACCAGCGTGCGCGGCAGCGGCGCACCCAATCGGCGCAGCACCGCGAGCTGCAGCGGCTTGTGATCGTGAGGTTGCGTAGCGCCCAGGCGATTGACCATGGGCTTGCCGCGTTGCTCGAGGTCGAGGAGCAGCGACTGCGCGAACGCCGAGCGCTCCTGCTGCTGCATGCCGAGGCGAAACCAATCGGCGGCGGTGTGCGTAGTCTGCGACGGCGCCAAGAGCGCGTGGGCAGCTGGGTACTGCCGCAGCACGAAGGCGTCGCATGCGTCCACCTCGTGACCTGCGTAGAGCCACTCGCCGCCGTCAAACGCGCCCGGCGTGCCGTCGACCATGGCCGAGAGCGGCAGGCGCGCGACGTCGTGGCCGCGGGCCCGCGCGCGCTCCTCGGTGTGCGTGGAGAGCGGGTCGTCGAGGCGGCCGAAGATGCCGAGCAGCATAAGCCGTTGTCGCACGACGGCGCGCGGCGGTCACGGTCCGCGCGCGACCCGGCGACTACTGCAGGTAGGCACCCACCTGCACGAACAGCCCCGCGGGCGTGAGCCCATACTCGCTCCGCGCCTCGAGGGTCCGCAGCGCGTGGTCGAACGCCGCGCTGCGCCCGATGACGTCGGCGCCGGTGAGCGCGCCGACGCGCGCCACGTCGACGCCGGCGGCGATGGGCACGAAGGCACCGGCGCGCACCAGCACGCTCTGCTCGAGCCAGTACTCGAGCGCCGGTACCACCAGCACGCTCGGGTCGGTCGCGTTGACGATTGCGGTAGCGCTCACCGACAACAGCTCCGTGGGCAGCCAGCTCGCCATCAGGCCCACGTAATGGCGCCCGGCGCCGAACACCTCGCCGCGCTGCGTGCGCGGGTGGGTGAGGCGGGCGACGATCTGATCCTTGTCGTCGGTGCCGAAGCCGTTCCAGTAATACTCGCCGCCGAGCACCAGCTCGTCGAACGGGCGCCAGTCGAGCCCCGCCACCGCACGCGTGAAGTGATCGCGCTGTGGGCTCGCGGTTGGGATGGTCCACGCCGCCTCACCATGGACGCCGAGCGGCCCGATGTCGCCGGCGAGATCCGCACCGAGCACGAGGTCGCCGACGTACTTGGCGGCGCTGCCCGACACGTCGGTGGAGAAGACGTTGCCCTGCGCGCGCACCACGAACCCCTGCTCGTCGAGCTCTTGGCGCGGAAGCCACAACACGTCGAGCTGACGGAGCGCACCGAGCGGCAGCGACAGGCGCACCGCGTCGGCGCCGCGGCGCACCTCGCGGTCCACGTCGGTGGGCGAGAACGGGCTCACGAGGTCGGTGGGGTTCCACAGGCGGCCGGTGCCCCACGACAGCGCTTGGCGCCCCACCGTGAGCGCGAGCGCCTGGGTGTGCCAGCGCAAGAGCAAGCGATCGAGGTTGTGCTGCACGCGCAGCGCGCCGCCATCCACCAGCGCAGCATCGAAGTCGACCAGGCGCCGCGCCGGCTCCACGGCCTCGGCGCCGAGCACACCGAGCTGCGGGGCGCCCGCGCCCACCGCTGTCGACGAGCTGAGCACCGACGCCGCCTGCCACGCGGCCTCGAGCTCGAGCGCGTCGAAGAACGCGGCCTGGCCCTGCACGCGCGCCGTCCACGTCGAGCTACCGAGGTGCTCGGGCAGCGTGACGCCGCTCGGGATCTGCCCGGCATACTCCGGCGGCAACAAGTCACGCGCATCGTCGAGCACGCGCTCGAGCTCGACGGTGGCGCGAACCAGGTCGGGCGGCAGCAGGAGCCACGCGGCATAGGGCTTGATGAACGCGCTCGCCGTCACCACGCGCGAACCGTCGTCGGAGCGGGCCACCTCGACGGCGCCGGCGCGCGCAGCCGCGACGGCGCACACCAGCGCGAGCAGCAAGGGGCGCGCGCCAGCGCTCACGTTCATCGCGCCACCGGCGCGCCGACCGTCGATGGCGCCGCGGCGTCGTGCTTGCGCTCGTCGGCCGCGATCTTCCCGTCGACCAGGCGCACCACGCGCTCTGCCTTCTCGAGCACCATGGGGTCGTGCGTGGAGAAGATGAAGGTCACGCCGTGCTCCTGGTTGAGCCGGCGCATCATGTCGACGAGCGCTCTGCCCGTGACCTGATCGAGGTTGGCGGTGGGCTCGTCGGCCAGCACCACCGCCGGCAGCGACGCGATGGCGCGCGCCACGGCGACCCGCTGCTGCTGGCCGCCGCTCATCTTGCCGGGCCACGACTCCATCAGCTCGCCGATGCCGAGCTCGGTGAAGAGCGCGCTGATGCGCTTGCGTCGCTCGGCGCGCGGCACGCGCTGCAGCTCGAGCACGTACTCCGCGTTCTCGGCCGCCGTCAGCACCGGGATCAGGTTGTAGGCCTGAAAGACGAACCCGACCTTGTCGCGGCGGAGATCGGCCACCTGACGCCGTGACATGCCGGCGAGGTCGACCCCGTCGATGCGGATGGCGCCCGACGAGGGCTCATCGAGCGCGCCGATGAGGTTGAGCAGCGTGGTCTTGCCCGAGCCCGACGGCCCCGCGATGGCCATAAACTCGCCCTTCTCCACGGTGAGCGACACGCCGTCGACGGCGCGCACAGTGACCGCGCCCGCCGGATAGAGCCTGGTGACCTCGATGACCTCGACCGCCGCCATGGGAGCTCCTCCGTCACATCGTCACACTACAGGGACCAGCACCACCGCCACGCCGCCAACGCTGGCTCACGTGGCGCGCAGCGCATCGACCGGCCGCATGCGCGACACGCGCCACGCGGGGTAGAGCGCCACCACCAACGCCATGACATAGACGTAGAGCGCGGGCACGAGCACGCCGCGCACGGTCACCTCGGTGAGGAAGGCCGCGCGCATGACGGCGCCGCCGAGCTCGATGCCCTCGCCCATCTGCTGCGAGAAGTCGAGGAGCGCGGCGCGCGAGCCGGCCCACGAGACGCCGATGCCGACGGCTGCGCCGAGCACCACGCTGAGCGTGGCGATCCAGAACGCCTCGGCGACGATGACGCGGACCACGCCGCCCGGCCGCGTGCCCAAAGCCTGCATGACCCCGAACTCGCGCGTGCGCTCCAGCACCGACATCAGCATGGTGTTCAAGATCCCGAGGCCCACCAGGAAGTACACGAAGACCGACGCCACCGCGATGGCGCCGTTCACCAGCGACTCCATGGCCTCGAAGATGGGATAGATCTGCGCGTACGTGAGCACCTCCACCTCGGCGGCGAGCTTGACGCGCGCAGCGTCGGCCCAGCGCGCGGCGTCGGCGGCGCGGTCGACCTGGATCACGATCTGATGCGCGTCGGCGCCGGTGCCCAACAGGTCCGCGGCGGCGGCGCGCGAGATCAGCACGCGTCGCTGGCCGACGGTGGGCGAGAGCGCGTGGAAGATCCCGCGCACGCGAAAGAGCGCGGCGCCCATCTCGCCGTCGGCGCGCTGCACCATCAAGCGAAGCTTGTGGCCCACCTTGAGCTGCATGCGCTCGGCGAGCTGCTCGCCCACGAGGATCCCCTGCACGTCGTCGTCGGCGGGCACGGCGCCCGTGCGCACCTCGCGCAGATAGAGCGCCACGGCGCGCTCGCGCGTCCAGTCGACACCATGGACCTCCACCGCCTGGTTGGCGCGCGCGCTCGACAGCAGCCCGCGCGACTGCAAGCGCGTGCTCACCTCGGCGCCCGGGGGCAGCGGCAGCGAGGCGGCCACCCGGTCGACGTCGCGGATCACGAGCTTGGCCGAGCGGTTGCTGCGCCAACCCTTGGCCGTAATCTCGACGTGGCCGAGCCCCGCGTTGTCGAGCTGCTCCTTGGCGTCGCCCATCATGCGCGCGATCAGCCCGCTGTAGATGATGACGAGGGCGAGCCCGAGCCCGATGGCGCTCATGCTGATGAGCGTGCGCCGGCGGTTGCGCCACACGTTGCGCCAGGCGACGGTGAGCGTGCGCAGCATCAGCGCGTCCTCATGGCGTCGACGGGGACGAGGCGTGCTGCCCGCAGCGCGGGCAAGAGGCCGCCCACGAGCATGGTCGCCGCGATGGTGACGGTCGCGCTCACCACGGCGCTCATGGGCATGCGCAAGGTCACCTGCGCCGGGAAGCGGATGCCCATGACGTCGCCCGACGCGAGCTCGCCAAGGTTGACACTGCCAGCGCCGTAGAGGAGCGCGGCCGAGAGCGCGAGCCCGACGACGAGCCCCACGACCCCCTGCAAGAGCGCCTCGGTGACGATGAGCGCCAGCATGCGGCGCGGGCGCGTGCCCAGCGCCAGCATGACGCCGATCTCGCGCGTGCGCTCGAACACCGCCATGGTCATGGCGTTGAGCACGCCGAGTCCCACGATGAGGAACACGATGACGTCGATGGAGTGCTGGCCCTGACGCTTGACGCGGATGGTGTTCTGCAGCTCCGGCAGCAGCTCGTTCCACGACAGGGCCTCGAGCGCCTTGAGGTCGAGGGCCGCGCGCGTGGCGGCCAGCGGCGCCGACACGTCCTCGTCGTCGGTGGGCAGGCGCAGCACCAGCTGGTGCACGCCGTCGCCGAGGCCGAAGAACGACTGGGCATCGGCGAGGCGCAAGAACACCGCGGTGGCGTTGAGCTCGAAGGTGCCGGCGTCAGCGAGCCCCACCACCTGGTAGCGGTCGTTGGCCACCGAGCCGTCGGCCCCCTGCCCGACCAGCACCACCTCGCCACCAACGTCGACGCCGAGCTGCGCCGCCAGATCGACGCCCAGCACCGCCGGCGTCGACAGGGGCGTGGCCGCGGCGGCGTCGTCGAGCGCCCGGCCCTTGGTCACGGTGAAGCTCTGCCCGTCGGTCTGCACGCCGAGCACCATGGCGCCGGCGGCGGTGTCGGGCGTGCCCACCAAGCCGGCGCCGAGCACGCGTCGCTCGGTGCGCACGCCCGGCAAGACCCCCTGCACGGTCGCCTCCACCGTGACCGGATCGGCCACCACGGTGCCGATGTCGGGCGTGTCTTGATAGCCGCGGCCGTGCACCTGGATGTGACCCACGAGCTGCGTGGTGATGCTCTCCATCATCTGCGCGAACGCGCTCTCGCGGTAGCTCTGTAGCGAGACGATGCCCATGACGCCGAGCGCCAGCGCGGTCAGCGTGATCAGCGTGCGCCGCCGGTTGCGCCAGAGGTTGCGCCAGGCGTGCCGCACCAGCATCGATCACCGCCCCTGCTGCAGCCGATGCAGGCTGAAGGTGTCGTCGGGGATGTCGACGTCGAACGCGATGTCCTCGTAGACGATGGTGGTGCTGCGTCCCGCTTCGGCGGGGTACACGGTCGTCTTGGTGGGGAACGCGCGCCAGCCGACCTTCTTGAAGTCCGATAGCTCCAAGCGCCGCGCCAGCTGGCCCTCCTCGTCGAAGAAGCGCTGCTCGAGCGGCTGGCACGTGGCGCGATCGATGACCAGCTCCACGCGGCCCCACACCACCGGCGCGCTCGGCTTGGGCTTGAGCGCGATGGTCCAGGCCCTCATGCCGCGCACGTCGACGGTGCCGACGACGGTGGCGTCGAAGTCCTTGCTCATGGAGCTGCCGCGCACCAGGTCGTCGTTGGTGAAGTCGCTGCCCATCCACGAGTCGCCCAACATGCCCGACGGGAGCTTCATGACCCGCGCCGCCTTCGGCAGCCAGTTCCACAGCTGGCCGTCGCGCTTGAGCGTCATCATGCCGACCTCGCGCGGCCCGCCCTCGACGACGCGCAGGAGCGCGAGCTGGTCGCCCTTGGCCCAGGTCTGGAGCTTCAGCGTGCGCCGCCACTGCGGCGTCTGGATGGTCATCACCATGGTGCCGACGGACGTGCGCCCCTCGAGGAGCGCTTGGGTCCGCGCCACCAGTGCCGCGACGTCCGGGCTATCTTGGGCGCTCGGACACGGCGGGACCGCGTCGGCGGCGGGTGCCGCCCACGTTGGCACCGACGCGAGCAGGCCGGCGATGGCGCACAAGCGGTACACGACGGGCCTCCGGAGTCGCTCTCGGACGGGTAGCACGTCTCGGGCCAGCGCCGACCTTCCCCTGCGACCCGATGTCGCACGGGACGACGGTCCGGCTTGGGCTAGAAGACACACTACGGAGGACCCCTATGCGCATTCCCTGCACGCTCGCGCTCATCGCCCTGACCACCGCCTGCGCCAACCCTGCCATCACCGACGCGACCTTCGCCGGTGACGACGCCGAGTGCAGCGCCACGCTCGTGTGCGCCGACGGCACCTGCGGCGGCCACGCCTACGTCATCACCTGCACCTTCAACGACGCGAACGACATCTACGACTGCGCCTGCACCACCGACGGCGCCGCGGGCGAGACCTTCTCCGAGGCAGGCGTGTGCGAGCAGGACGCGAGCGGTGTCTTCACCGACTTCGACCTCGCGGACGCCGCCGACCACGCGGTGGACGACTGCAAGTTCCCGCTCGTGGCCCCCGAGGGCGACGACCACGAGCACGAGGAGGAGTAGCGCAGCGGTGGAGAGAGGGCTGGCGCGGCGGCGGCATCGGTGGCCCAATGGGCTCATCGGAGCACTCCGTGCGAGCCCAGCCGTCCACGCGCACCGCGCTCGACGTCCCGCGCCGCCGCCCGCGTGACGCGCGCGTGTCGCGCGGCGCGCGCACCTGTCCCGTCGGGGGCGCGCGATGATCGGCGTGCTCGTCCCGCTGCTCGCCAAGCTGTTCGCGGTGCTCGCCGTGGGCGTGGTGGCGCGGACGCGCGTGCCCGCGCGCGGCCGCGCGCTCATCAACCGCCTCATCATCGACGTCGTCATGCCGGCGCTCCTGCTGTTGGCGCTGGCGCGCACGCGCGTCGATCCCACCGCCGCCTGGGCGGTCCTGCCGGCCGCGGCGGGTCAGACGATCACGTGCATGCTCGCGTGGGCCACCGCACGCGCCTTCCGCCTGCCGCGCCCAGCGCAGGGCAGCGCGCTCTTGACGACAACCTTCGCCAACACCGGCTTTCTCGGGTACCCGGTGGTGTTGGCGCTGTTCGGCCGCGATGGCGCCGCCGCGTCCACCGCCATCGTCATCGACACCGTCGACACCACCGTGGGCCTGTGGACCGTCGGCGTGCTGTTGGCATCGCGCCATGGCGGCCATCGGCCGTTCTCCGCCGTCGGCCTGCTGCGGGCGCTGGTGCGCCCGCTGACGGTGTGCGTGGTCGTCGGGCTCGCGCTGTCGCACGTCGACGTGCCGTGGCCGGCGGCCACCGACACCGTCGTCACAGCCCTTGGCGTGATCGTGAGCGTGCTGGTGTTCCTGTCGCTCGGGTTGGCGCTCGATCCCGCGTCCCTGCGCGCGCGCCTACCGCCGCTCGCCGCGCTGAGCGCGCTCAAGCTCGTCGCGATGCCGGCGCTCGTCCTGGCATTCGCGCGCCTTGCCCACCTGCCGCCAGTGGTCGCCACGGTCGCGGTGCTGCAGTGCGCCATGCCGTCGGCGATGGTGAGCGTCCTCGTCTCCGTCGACGAGGGCTGCGACGCAGACACCGCCGCGGGCGTCGCCGCGCTCTCCACGCTCGCCTGCGTGCTCACGCTGCCCGCGGTGGCCTGGCTCGTCGAGGCCACCGGGTAGCGCTGTGCGCCCCATGCGCGCGTGGTTGCGCGCGGCGCTCGCGGCGCGCCACGATCGACGCATGCGCGCCCTCGCACCCACCGCCGCCGCGCTCGCCGCCCTCGCTGCCGCCGAGCCGGCGCTGGCGTGCGGGTTCTGCTTCGACAACTCACTCACGCTCGCGTGGTGGGGCTGGCCCGCCGTGGCCGGGCTCGGCGCCGTTCTCTTGCTCGAGGTGCCGGTGACCGCGGTCGTGTGGCGACGCCTGCGCTATCGACCCGCGCTGCGTCGACGCTGGGTGGCGCTCGCGGCGCTCGTGCTTTCGCTCGCGTTCAGCCTGCTCATCGGCGGCAGCGCCCTCGCCCTGGGGCTCGGCCTGCTCGTCGTGCTGCTACCGGCCTTCCTCCTCTCGCTGCGACGAGAGCTGCCGGGCAGCGCCCTGGCGCGCTGGCTTCGGCCCGCGGGCGTCGCCGCGACGTGGCTGCTGCTCTCGGTCCCCCGCCTGCCGTCGCAGCAGAGCACCGAGCACCTCCTGCGGGTCGCGACCTACCCGCTGCACGCGACCCCCGCGGACAGCTGGGTCGTCGACGAGCTCGTGCGACGCAGCGACGCGCATGCGGCCGTGGACGCGCTCTTGGCGCGCGACGCGGCCGCGCAGAAGCCGACCGCGCTCGCGCTCCATGGCCGCCTCTCCGACGCAGCCCACCACGCGGAGGTGTGTGCGCGCGCGTTGGCCGAGACGACCGGCGCGGCGCGCGAGCGCCTCGCGGACGCCTGCGGCCCTCGGTGACGCCGCGCACGCGCCGCGCGATTGCCCGCCCGCGTCGCGCGTGACGTCATGCGCGCCATGGTGCGCGTCCTCGGCTTGCTCGTCATCACCTTGGTGTGGTCCATCGCCTGCGACGGGTGCGATGGAGCGCCGGTGGGAGAAGGCGAGGGAGAAGGCGAGGGAGAAGGCGAGGGAGAAGGTGAGGGAGAAGGTGAGGGAGAAGGCGAGGGAGAAGGTGAAGGTGAAGGGGAAGGAGAGGGAGAGGGAGAGGGAGAGGGTGAGGGTGAAGGGGAAGGGGAAGGGGAAGGGGAAGGGGAAGGCGAGGGTGAGGGTGAAGGGGAGGGTGAAGGCGAGGGCGAGGGAGAGGGAGAGGGTGAAGGGGAGGGTGAAGGCGAGGGCGAGGGAGAGGGAGAGGGAGAAGGGGAAGGCGAGGGAGAAGGGGAAGGCGAGGGAGAAGGGGAAGGCGAGGGAGAGGGTGAAGGAGAGGGTGAAGGAGAGGGTGAAGGAGAGGGTGAAGGCGAGGGTGAGGGTGAGGGGGAGCACGGCACGGGCGCCGTGTGGGTCGAGATCGACTACTCGAGCGCCACGTCCCCTGAGCAGCCGACGTTCCACTACTCGGACACGCCCGGGTTCGGCCCGGCCCAGTGGGCGTACGACGATCCCTTCGGCGGCGGCATGACCACGCCCGACGCCTGGGATCGCTACGGCACGCTCGAGGTCATCAATGACTTCCGCCTCGGGCGCGTGCTGACCATCGGCACCGGCAACCAAGAGCTCCAGCTGATGCTCGGCTTGCCGTCGTCGGTGAGCTACGAGCGCGCGCTCATCGAGGTGGACGGCGACGAGGAAGCGCACTCCGGGGTCTGCCGCTACAATCTGTTCAACCCCCGATTCAATTGCGGCCTCTTCTTCGACGACAGCGTCACCACCGACGGCGTCGGGCGCCACACCAAGACCTTCGACCTCGGCGACTGCTTGGTACCCGGCGAGCCGGTGCAGGCCATCCGCGTCGATCCACAAAGCGGGGTGCTCGCCCTCAAGCGGCTGCGCGTCACGCTGGTGAACGCGCGCTGGTGACGCCCCGGTTGCCGCGCACGGCGCCGGTGTGATCATGGGGTTATGCGACGGCTCGTCGTCCTCGTGTGCATCGGTGCCGCGGCCTGCCCCGTGCCCTTGCCCCTCGACGACGCCGGTCCCGCGGACGCGGCGGCGCTCGACGCGGGCGCGCTCGGCGACGGCGGGGACGACGGGGGCGCGGGCGACGGCGGCTCCCGCGACGCGGGCACCGACGCTGGCGCCGACGCCGGCCACGAGGATGCCGGAGCCGGCGACGCGGGCGCGCCGGATGGCGGGTGCGGTAGCGTGGGCCCCGACGTCGCATGCCCGGCCTGCGACGGCACCGCTGGTGACGTCGTGCTGCTCGGCAGCTTCCAGAGTCCCTCGGCGCCCGAGGCCCCGCTGGTGCGCGACGACGGCGCGCGCCTCCTGTTGTTCTCCGACAGCCCCGAGGCGCCCGCCTCCAGCGGGCTCGTGCTCGCGGCCGCCGTCCCCGCTGGGCCGGCGCGCGTCGTGCTCTACCACGTAAACGGCGCCGCCGTGCCCAAGAAGGCCAGCGTCGTCGTCGAGAATGCCGGCGATGCTGCCCTCACCGCTCACCTCGAGCGCTTCGCGGTCCCGCCGCCGTCGACGCAGTACGTGGCGCAAGGCCAGGCCGCCGTGCGGAGCTTCCTCGATGCCGACAACGCCGCCGACAAGAGCGTGCCGGCCCACGGCGCCGCGCTCCTGCTGGTCGACCACCTCGACGACGTCGCCGTGGCGCCGGGGGAGCTGATCCACGCGCTCGTCGACGTCACGTTCTCGGCCCCCGCCACCGTTCGGGTGGTGGTCCTCGACCACGGCGCCGACACCTTGGCGTCGTGGCCGAGCCTGACTGCCCTACCCCGCGACGTCCACGATCGCGGTACCTTCGACGGCGGTGATCGCACGCTGCGCAGCGCGGGCTGCCCCTGGCCTGCAGGCACGCAGCGGGTGCGCGTTGGCGCCGACACCGCGCTCTTGCCCGATCCCCGCGGCACCGACGAGCTCACGGGCAGCGCCGAGCGCCTGGCAGGCCACTACGGCAGCCTCGTGCGGCTCGAGCTGCCTCCGAGCGCGGCTCCAAGGGCGCTGGTGGTGGTGCCGCGCGCCGGCGCCTATGCCGGAGCGGCGCGCGTGACCATCGACGGCGGCGGGAGCGCCGTAGTGGCCATGCCGCTCCTGTCCGTCAACGACCGCGGCGTGTTGCTCGGGCGGCTGCCCGCAGACCAGGGCGGCGTCGTCGAGCTCATCCCCGCCGGCGGCAGCAACCTCCCCGTGGACGTGCTCGCCATCCCGCTGCCCTGACGCTCGCCTACCGCTGGGTGGGGACCTGCTCGGGCGCCACCCAATTTCGCGGCCCAACCGAACGGCGCCGCCCACTCGCCTGCCGGTCAACTCGACCGGTTCCGCAGTAGTCTCGCTCAGTGGCCGATCCCACCGCACCGACGTCGCTGGACGCGCTGCTCGCGGAGCGCCCGCACCTCTCGCGCGCCGCCAGCGCCCGCGCGCTCGACGAGCTCGTGGCCCACGAGCGCACCCGCCAGGACGCGCGTCTTGCGGTGCTGCGGCGCCTGCGCGACGAGGCGGATCGCGTGCTGCTCGCGCCCGTCGGCCAGCCGCGCATGGTCGGGGTGGGTGCCCGGCTGCGCGCGCTGCTGCGCCAGCGTCGTGCCCGCGGCCCCACCACCGAGCGCGCGCTGCGCGCGCGTTACGAGGACGCGCAGCTCGGCGCTCGGCGCGCCTACGCCTTCGCCGAGACCCTCGCCGACCTCGCGCGCGAGCTCCATCAGGAAGACGCACGCCTGCGCCAGCTCCTCCTCGAGCTCGAGCGCGACGACGCGCTGCTCGACGAGCTGCTGGGCCGCCTGCGCGCCTGCGATGACCCGCACGACCGCGCGCGCCACCGCGCCGCCGAGGTCGAGGGCCTACGCGACGCCACCCGCGCCACGGAGGACCGGCTGCTCAAGCTCGTGGAGAGCGAGCGCATGCTCGCCGTCCGCGTCGAGGCCCTGCGCGTCGATGTGGAGCAGACGGCGCGCCACGCCGCCGAGCGCCTCGACGACGTCGCGACCACGCTTCGCGCCTTGGCGACGCGCGACGACACCGAACGGGTGCTGGCCGACCTCGAGCGCGCCTTGACCGACCTCTTCGGCGCGCTCGACGCCGCCGCGCGGCGAGTGCGTGACACCGAGCCCGCGCCATGACGGACGCCGTGGTGGTCCTCGGCGCCGCGCGCGCCGCGCGCGCCGCGCGGCGCCTAGCGGCGGCGCTCGCGGCCTCGCGCGCCAACACCTCGTTCATCGACGTCAGGACCGCGGCGGCGCACCTGGCCCACGCCACCGGCGAGCTCGCGTTCGATCGGGCGACGGGGCTACCGACCTACGAGACCTGGGCACGCCTGCGCGCCGACTGGCAGCTCGCGCGCGAGGCCGCACCAGGCTCGCGATGGCAGGCGCTGCGCGCGTTGGCCGCGCCGCGGCTCGGCGAGCTCGACGTGGCCGTGCGCAGCGCCGACAAGCGCGGCCGGCGCGTGCACGCCACGCTCGACAAGGTCGCGACCGACGGCCGCCTCGTGCGGCTGCGCGCCGATCTCACCCTCGCCAAGGGCCTCGACGACGACGAGCTGTTCGACGTGCTGTTCCCCGCCGCCGACCTCGCCGCCGAGCTGCTCTTGGTCCGGGTGGCGGCGAGCCGCGGCGTCCGCGAGGTGGAGCGCGTCGGGATCTGTGCCGTCGATGCTTTTGCCGATGTCGAACCATCTCCTGAGCCCTCGCTGATGCCGAGCGTCCTCGACCTCGCCGCTCCGGGCGCCGTGGCCCTCAGCCTGGCCACCCAGGTGTGCGCCACCGACCTCACCCCGGGCGACAACGACCTCGTGCCCGACCAGCCGAGCGCCGACGCCGCGGCGGTGCGCGCGCGCCTGGGCACGTCACTGCTCCCCCATCGGCTCTACCGTGACCGGAAGTTGGTGGCGAACGCCGTGGCGGCCCCCCTGCTCGTGGCGCGCGCCCGCGCCCGCGGCACGCGCACCGTCATCTACACCGTGGAGACACCGTGACGCTGGTGGAAGACGCGTTCCAGACCGTGGTCGACCAATTCAAGGACCCGTTGGCGTTCCTGCGCGAGCTCGTGCAGAACTCGCTCGACGCTGGCAGCACCGTCATCGACGTGGCCGTGCGTGTCGACGGCGACCTCGTGACCTTCGAGGTGCAAGACGCCGGCGACGGCATGGACCGTGCTGTCATCGAGGGACGGCTGCTGCGCATGTTCGCGTCCGACAAAGAGGGCGACGCCACCAAGATCGGGAAGTTCGGCATTGGCTTCAAGTCGGTGTTCGCCGTACGCCCCGAGACGGTCATCGTCGACACCGCGCGTGGCGGCGAGCGCTGGCGCGTGGTCATCGCCCCCAACGGCGCGTGGCAACTGTTCACGCTCGACGAGGCCATCGAGGGCACCCGCGTGCGCGTGCTCAAGCGCGAGCCCGACCCAGGGGCGCGCGCGCGGTTCGCCGTTGATGCGCGCGCCACCGTGCGCCGCTGGTGCCGCTTCGCCGACGCCGACATCCGGTTCGACGGCGCCACCATCCGCGCGCCCTTCGACGTCGACGCCGCCGTGTCGGTGCGAGTGCCGCTGGCGGCCGCCCGCGATGAGCTCGTGGTCGGTTTGACCGCCGCCACCGACGCCCCGTGGGGCTTCTACAACAAGGGCCTGACGCTCCTCGAGGGGAGCGGCCCGTTCCCGGGGTTGCCGCCGTGGGTGTGCTTCCGCGCGCGGGACGGCGCGCTCGAGCACACGCTCACGCGCGACAACGTCATCCGTGACGACGCCTTTCACCGCACCATGGGGCACATCGCCGACGCGGCGCGCGGCCCGCTGCTGGAGGCCGCGCTGGCGGCGCTCGAGGGTGCATCGCCCAATCGCGACGCCGTCGCGCGGGCGTTGGCGGGGCCGGCCGCCGTCGGCCTCGTGGCG
>CAZONM010000019.1:0-27906 GCA_964580865.1 uncultured Myxococcales bacterium
CCGCGCGCTGGACGCCGCCGTCACTGGACGTGCGTCACCCCCAGGGCCGGGCCGCCGCCGCCCTGGCCGGCGCCGCGCCGGCGTTCCCACTGTGGGAGCCGCCGCCGGCGGCCGTGGTGGGCGCCTCGCGCCTCATGGGCGGCGACGGCATGGTGCTGCCGCCGAGCGTCGCTACGCCCGCCGCCTGGTCGCTGCGCACGCGCGCCACCGTGCTCGAGGTGGACGGCGGCGTGGCCGACCCGGCCTCGATGGTGCACGAGGCGGCCACGGCGGCGGCCTTCTTCACCGGCATCACCATGCTGCGCACGTGCGACGCCCTGCAGCTGTGGCGGCGCGACGCGCGGCCCTACCAGCTCGTCGAGGTAGAGGAGCTGGTGCGCGCCCTGGCCACCACGCTCGCGCCGGGCGCGCGCGCGAGCACGAAGCCGAGCGCGCGGCAGGGCTGGCACGGGCTCGAGCTGCGCCTCGACGGGCTCCTGGTGGCCACGGGCGGCGTGCGCTCGTCGACGCACGGCGAGCTCCTGCTGGTGCAGCTCCTGGTGCCGTGCTGGGCCACGGTGCTCGAGGGCGCGCCGCTGGCGCTCGACCCCATGCCGCGCCCGCCCGACCTGTTCGGCGAGCGCACCGGCTGAGCGCACCGGCTGAGCGCGCCCGCTCGTCAGGCCTTCTCGAAGCCCGTGCTCGCGCGCCGCCGATAGGACGCGCGGTGAAAGACGCGGTCGTTCTCGTCGTGGAAGCGGATGTCGACGGCGTTCTTCGCCGGATCGAAGTGCAGGGCGGTGACGTTGTTGGTGGTGCTCCACCAGTCGTACTGCTTGTTGCCGTTGAGCCACGCCACGAAGGGGTGCCCGACCTGCGCGCCCGGGCCCGCCAGCACCTCCAGGCTGCGGCTGCCCGGCCCGTGGGCGCTGACGCGGCCGATCATGGCCATGTGGAAGTCGCCCGCCAACCACAAGACGCCGGGGATGCTCTCGCCCTCGATGAACGACAGGATCTCGGTGCGCGCCTCGGGGAACGTCTCCCAGCGGTCTTTCACCGACGTGGCGAACATGGTGGGGAAGCTCGCGATGGGCACGCTGTTGGCGATGACCTTGAAGTGCGCGTCGCTCTCCTTGAGCCCCTGCTTGAGCCACGCCATCTGCTCGTCGCCCAGGTACTTCTTCGGGCTCGCCGAGCGCGCGCGCTCGCTGCGCGAGTCGAGCATGAACAGCTCCACGGTGCGACCGAAGCGCTGCTTGCGCCAGATGCGCTCGGGGCAGCCGTCTTGGCGGCAGATGGGCATGTGCTCGAAGAACGCATCGCGCGCGGCCAGAAGCTTGGCGGGCGCCACGGTCTCCGGGTCCCAGTCGTTGTCCACCTCGTGATCGTCCCAGGTGGCGAACAGCCCCGTGGACGCGCGCAGCGCCTGGTAGCCGGACTTGCCGAGGTTGTCGGCCCAGCGCGCGCGGTAGTCGGCGAGCGTGGTGCTGCCGTCGGCGTACACGGTGTCGCCGAGCTGGATGAGCGCGTCGAGGTCGCGGCGCGCGCCGGCGGCCGAGAGCACGCGCTGGTCCATGCCGTTCATGGTGCAGCAGGTAGCGCCGAGCGTGACGGGCACGAGCGCGTCCTGCGGCGCGGCGGTCTTGAAGCGCCCCACGCGGCTCCTGCGCAGGGGCACGCCGCCTTGGATCACGTAGAACGCGTAGCGGTGCTCGGCGTGGGCGGCGAGGCCGTCCACGGGCACCAAGAGAGGCCCGTCGGCCGGCGTCGCGTGGTCTTGGCGCAGCACCTGACGCCAGCGGGCGCCATCGCCGCGCCACACGACCAGCCGCAGGGTGCCGGCGCCCCGAAAGCGCGTCCACAGGGCGGCGCCGTCGACGCTGATGGCGCCGGCGGCCACGCCGAGCGGGAAGGACGCGGCGTCCTCCGGAAGGTCGGCCGGGTGCGGCTCGCGCGCGTCGCTGCCACGGGAGCGGCGCGACGCCACCATCACGCCCGCGGCGGCGGCGGCCGACAGGCGCAAGAAGCCGCGCCGGGAGTGCCGAACGCCGTGGTGGTGATCGCGTCGAGACATCCGAGCCCTCCGACCTGGGGGTATCCCCATAAGATAGCCACCGCGGGGCCCCGGGCCAGCGGTGGATCGGGGCCCGCGGCGGGCGCGCCGGGTCCTTACCGGCATCCCTCTCAAGATCGTAAGCCGCTGATTTGAGATCGGTTTCTTGCGGCAGGAGCCCTCTCCGCACGCGCAACCGGTCTCGGGCAGACGGTAGCGCGCGTGTGGGGTTCGGCCCTCGGGACTCGGCCAGCGGAAGATCGCGCTGCGGGCTCCTGCCAGCGTGGCATCGGACGCGGTCGCGAGCCTTCGCTTTGGTCATCGCTCGTTCACCTCCTCGGCCTCTGCGGTCGAGGCCCCGCTTCGCTTGAGGGCCTCGACCTTGGGCCTTCGGAGGTGAACGAGAGATGAACCACGAAGACACTCGGCCCTACCAGACCTCGCTCGAGCTTGTCGGCCAGTGTGCGGCGCTCATCGAGCGCTTTCCGCCCGGCCTGGGCTTCCTCGCGGACCAGCTGAGGCGCGCGAGCGCGTCGGTGCCGCTGAACTTCGCGGAGGGCTGTCGCAAGCGCTCGGAGCGCGAGCGCGCCCGCTAGTTCGAGACCGCGGCGTGCAGCGCGCGCGAGGTGAGCGCGATTGTCGAGGTGGCGCACCGGCTCAAGGGCGTGGGGGAGGACGAGCGCGTGGTGGCCAAGGACCGCTGCGATCACCTCTGCGCCATGCTCTACCGGTTCCGCTGAGCGACGTCGGCGCGGGCCCTACGGGGCTCGCGGCCGATGACCGGCAGGCCGCGGCCCGCCGCCCGACCGTTCCGCCGCCCGACCACCCGATCGCCGAATTCCGACAAGGCAGAGCGTGACGGAGGGATGAGACGACCTTGAAAGGGATGGTCCTTACAGGGAGTTGCCCACGGGCGTGTAGAACGACGGCGAGCGCTGCTCCGTAGGGCTTGCCGCCACCTCGGCGCGGGCCACGATGGCGCGGTTGACGAGGATGCGCAGGCCGAGGCCGGCGCCGACAACCACGCCGAGGGGGTTGCCGGCGCGCCAGGGCTCGCCCGGGACCTGACCGGTCAGGTTGTCCCAGTCGTAGCCAATCCAGCCGAGGTCGGCGAAGGCCACGAGGCCGTTGTCCAAGTGCCAGCCGAAGACGTCGACGCTGGCCACGTCGACGCGCAGCTCGCTTTGATGGATGACGCGCAGCTTGCCGAGGTACCGGCGGTCGCGCACGCCGCGCCCGATCCACTGGCCGCCGAACGCGCCGTAGTCCTTGGTGCCGCCGATCTCCGCGATCTCCTCGGTGGGCATGGCGCCCGCCGCCAGGTCC
This sequence comes from uncultured Myxococcales bacterium, assembly GCA_964580865.1. Taxonomy (GTDB): domain Bacteria; phylum Myxococcota; class UBA727; order UBA727; family VGSZ01; genus JACOUT01. The sequence goes on from CAZONM010000019.1 coordinate 3,359, forward strand.
ACCAGGAGGCGCCCGGCGTACACCAGGTGCGGCGCCGCCGACAGCTGCTCGTAGCCGTGCGCGCTCACGTTCACGCCCGCCCACGTCCACGTGCTGCCGACGTAGGGGTGGGCGCCGCGCACCGAGGCCTCGAGGAAGTAGCCGCGCGAGGGCGCCGGCTCGAAGTCGCGGTCGTCGAGCGTGAGCCCGAGCTGACCGACGCTCGAGATGCCGGGCTCGCCGCTCGGGTACTGGGCCGCGTACAGCGAGCCCGGCCACGGCCCTGCCTCCAGGAACGTGCCGGGCACGTACCAACCCAGGCGCCAGCCCGTGAGCAGCTCCAGCCGGTGCGGCTTGTCGCGCAGGCGCCAGCGCATCACCGTGTCGGCGTGCGGGCGCACGTAGCGCATCTGGTAGTAGCGGCGCACGAAGTCGTCGAAGGCGGGCTCACCGTCGTCGAGCCCCGCGTCGCGGGCGATGGCGCGGGGCACGCTCTCGTCACAGGTGACGCCGTTGCCGTAGCCGCAGAAGGTCTGCGACACCGTGGAGAAGAGGCCAACGCGCGCCCACATGCGCAGGGGCAGATCGAAGACCTGGATGCCCTCCCAGCGCAGCTCGTGGCGCTGCACGAGCTTCGAGGTGAGGTACACGCGCAGGCTCAGGTCGTCGCGCAACGGCTCGACGCCGCCGTGGTGGTGGTGCAGCGCCAACACCATGCCGCCGCCGATGCCCTCGTCGCTGTTGGCGACGCCGATGGGCACCGGCACGAACAAGAGCTCGTGCTTGCGCGGATCGTGGCGGCCGGCGGTCGGCAGCGCCGCGTGGTCGGGCGCGTCGGAGCTCGGGTCTTGCGGATCGCGCGCGAACCCCTCGTCGACGTCGTCGACAGGGGCGGGGGCGGTGGGCTCCTGCGTGCGCGCGGGTGTGGCCGCCCCGTAGAGCAGGCCGACGAGCACCGCAGCGAGAGCGCCAGGCGACGGGAGCCAACCTGCTCTGCGCGCGAGGAGCCGGGGCGGAGCGCGCCGGGCCACGGCGGAGGCGTTCGGCGCCCAGCGCGCCGATCAGGTGGCGCCCGCCGACGGGGCCAGCCTGCTCGGCGCCCTAGAAGCCGAGCTCCTTCTTGCGGGCGTCGGCCGTGGGCAGCGGGTCTTGCTTGGACGAGACCGCCGGCAAGCCGGCGGCGCGCTCGGCGTTGATCCCCACCCACGCCGACTCGTTGGCGGGCACCTGCCGCTCCTCGTAGATCGCGTGCACGGGGCACTGCGGCTCGCAGGCGCCGCAGTCGATGCAGGCGCCGGCGTCGATGTAGAGCATCTCGGCATCGCCGTGGAAGCAGTCCACCGGGCACACGGTGACGCAATCGGTGAAACGGCACTTCTGACAGTTGGAGGTGACGACGTAGGGCATGTGGTGGGGTCCGGGTTGGTGACCGTGACGTAGCATCTTTTTTTGCCGGGAGCCAAATGCTCTTGTGGGCCGATACTCGGTCGGTAGCCACCCGCGCCGCGCCCTGGAGCACCATGCCCATCGTCACCAACCGCCCCTCCACCACGCCCGGCGTCACCGGCGCCACCGGCACCAGCACCGTGACCGGCGCGGGCTCCGCCACCGGCGCCGCCGAGCCAACCACCGTCGAGGCGCCGGTCCCGAGCGGGGCCGCCGCGGCCGGGCCCGTGCCGGTCGTGATCAACGGCTTCGGCGGCAAGCCCCTGCCCACGGTCAACATCGCGCTCACGCCACAGCCGGGCCAGGCGGGCTTCGGCGAGGCGCGCGCCGAGGTGGAGGAGGGCGGCTGGGTACAGCGCGGCTTCATCGACGTGCGCTACCGGCCCGCCTTGGGCGGCGTCGACATCGAGGTGGAGTCGCGCCACTCGCGGCCCGCCAACCCGGCCACCTACGCCGGCGACGACATGCTGCTGACGCTGCAGGCGCGCGTGCGCGACGGCGGCGTCGAGCGCATCGTCACCTTGGCCGTCATGTTCGACGGCATCATGAACACCGACAAGACCTCCACGGCGGTGCGCCGCTTCCACGTGGACTACGACGAGGTCAACCGCTGGCTCAAGGCGAAGAACCCGCGCCTCGAGCTCGTGCCCGGCGACCCCTTGGCGGTCTACGCCATCTGGAAGGGCGCCGGGCACCAGTGGGGCGGCTTCTGCCGCGAGGGATCGTTCGACACGCCGGCGCCGCTCGGGCGCACCAACGCCGTCGGCGTGCGCACGGGCCCGGTGGTGGCGGCGCCCGAGACCGTGTCGGTGCACGACGCCGTCAAGCCCATCGACATCACGCTCAAGCTGCCCGACGCGCTGGTGCAGCAGTACCCGCTGGTGCTCGACGACGGCGCCAAGTTCGTCTCGCGCAGAGAGCACGAGACCAAGTTCTGCCCGAAGACCTTGGACGAGCTGAAGGGCGTGACCCGCCGCCTGCTCGCGCTGGCCGCCGCCGACCCGAGAGACGCCGAGAAGGAGCTCTTGCAGATCTTCGGCGCCGACCCCGAGCTCTCGAAGCTGCGCGGCGCCCCCGTCTCGGGGTGGAAGCTGCACACCACCGATCGCTACTACGCCAAGGACGAGCAGGGGCGCATCAAGAAGGACGCCGACGGCCTGCCCATCGTGGCCCCCATGTTCGACGTGTACCAAGACCGCGCCGCCAAGAAGAACAGCTACGGCGACGACCGCTTCCCGTTCGCGCGGAACAACATGGCGGTGCGCTTCCGCGACGGCGAGATCCACGCCGGCGCCACGCTTGGCACCATGGGCAAGCTCAACATGAAGACCCCGCGGGTGACCGATCCCTTCACGGCCATCCAGACGGGGCTCGAGCTCTCGCTCGACACGCGGCCCGGCATCTCCAAGAGCGCCGATGCCATGAAGCAGCTCGCCGGCTTCCTCGACCAGGCGCCGGCGCCCTACAACCCGCTGCGCGAGCAGAAGAAGGTGGCCTACGACCTCGCGGGCAGCGACGTGCTCGCCTCGGCGGTCAACAACCTCGCGAACCGCTACAAGTTCACGCTCGAGCACGACAACGGCATGGAGCTCGAGGTCTCGCTCGACTTCGTGCATGCGGGCCTGATGTTCGAGCAGAAGGCCGTCGAGGCCACCAAGGCGCTGTCCGAGGGCGAGAAGTACGATCGCTACGCCGCGCTGTTGGCGCAGCCCGACGCCAGCGTGCGCTGCGTCTCGGGGACGCTCAAGGGCAAGGCCGGCGAGCTCAACACCGTGGTCTTCGAGGTGCCGGGGGCGAGCGGCGCGCCCGAGCTCGTCTTGGCGAGCTTCTGGGTCGACGCGCAGGGCGCCAAGCACTGCACCGAGCACCCGGCGGTGCGCTTCCCGCAGGTCGAGATCGAGATGGACCACGTGCAGGCGCGCACCACCGGGCCCGCGCAGGCGGCGTACGCCAACCCCACCGAGACCAAGAACCTCGCGAACGACGCCGACCAAGACGCGTTTCTGCAGGGCGTATCCGACGGGGTCTCGATGGGCGGGCCGCCCACCACGCACCTGTGGGAAGACCTCAAGGACAGCAAGCTGTACCAAGAGAAGAACTACCTGCAGCTCTCCGACGCCGTGGGTGCGTTCCGCCGAGCCATGTTCCCAGGCGGCGTGGTGGCGGCGCGCCAGAAGGCGGCCCAGGCGCTCGAGCTGAGCGGGCACGTGCAGGCGAAGCCGCCCGCGCTCACGGCGTCGCTGCCGTGGATCGACGGGCGCAACGTGTCGGTGGCGGTCGACTACCAAAACCCGCACCGGCTCACGGTGCAGACCTCCAGCTACGGCACCAGCGGCCCCGCCGGCGGCACGGTGGCGAAGCCCTGCACGCTGGCGCTCAGCTGGGACGGCTTCCCGTTCAAGATCGCGCTCACCGGCAGCGAGAGCACCAAGGACGTCGCCACGCTCATCCAAAAGCGGCTCGACCAGGCGCTGTTTCACTCGGCGGTGCTGACGGAGAACAACGGCGCGTTCACCATCGAGCTCAAGCCGCGCTGACCGTCCCGTCGCCGTGACGCAGGCACGGCGCCGTGCGATCGCGAGGTCGAGCGCGCGGTTGCTGCGATCTCGAGGTCGCACGAGGTGCGCGCGCCGCGGCTCGGGCGCGTCCGAACGCGGCGGAACCGATGGCATGGGGCTTGGACAGGGAGGGCGCACACCCTCCCGAGGAACGCCATGCTCACCGTGAAGTCCGCTCTCAAGTCCGCGCCCCTCTGTTGTTGCCTCTTCCTCATCGCCGCTGAAGACGAGTGCACCATCCGCATCATCGGGCCCGAGCCCGATGATTGCGTTTCTCGGGAGGAGTTCTGCCCGGACCTGGTGTGCGACGAGTACGCCGTCAACGACGACGGCTGCGAGCTGTGCGAGTGCGCCGACCCCACCGACCCCACCGAGTGCACGTCGGACGCCGACTGCCGTGACGACCAGTACTGCGCCTTCCTCGAGGGCTGCCCCCCGTGCGTCAACGGCGACCCCGCGTGCGAGATCGCGTGCGAGGTACGCGGCGTCTGCACCGACCGCATCACCGACCCGTGCGCCAACCTCGACTGCCCGCCGGGCATGTGGTGCGAGGCGTGGGATGGCTGGGCGCAGTGCGTGGGCGAGCCCGGCTGCTGGTCGGATTGGGACTGCGCCGAAGGCGAGATCTGCCAGTTCGACGATGGCTGCTACGCGGGCCCCGACGGCCTGGTGGCGTGCCCCGGCACCTGCGTGCCCGGCCAGCCGCTGACCTGCGAGAACGTGCTGTGCGCGCCCGGCACCCACTGCGAGGAGAGCTCGTACGGACCCGTGTGCGTGGGCGACGAGAGCCAGTGCGAGGTCGACTCCGACTGCGGCACCAACCAGCACTGCGAGCAGATCTGCGCGCCCGACCCGAACTGCCCCATGTGCGACGTGTGCATGATGGTCGGCATCTGCGTCGACAACGGCTGCCCGGCCCTGTGCGGCCCCGGCTCCGAGTGCGTCATCAACGACGACGGCACCGTGGGCTGCGTGCCCGTGGAGCCGCGCTGCTACTCCGACGACGACTGCGCGAACGGTGAGCACTGCAACGCGGTGGACATCTGCCTGCCGCCGCCCGAGTGCACCGACCCGACCCAGCCCTGCACCGACGTGTGCACGGGCTTCTGCGAGGCGCGCTCGTGCACCGAGGACGCCGAGTGCTCGGCCGATGAGATCTGCGTGCTCGAGAGCAACTGCGGCGGTTGCGATGGCAGCGATGGCCGCGACTGCTTGATGCCCTGCTTCCTCGAGGGCCACTGCGCGCCGCGCGGGTAGCGCTCTGCAGGCGACCGCGAGCGCCCTGCCCGTGGCTTCGGCCACCGGCGGGGCGCGGTCGTTTCCGCACCGGCGGAGCGCGGTGACAGCGCTGGCCACGTTCGCTACAAGGTGAATCCTTCGGCGCGCTCGGCCGTTTGAGGATGCACCATGGCCTTCTCGTCGCGTAGCGGCGGCAACGTCCCCATGAGCGAGATCAACGTGACCCCGCTGGTCGACGTGATGCTCGTGTTGCTCATCATCTTCATGGTGACCGCGCCCCTGCTTCAGCAGGGCGTCAAGGTCGACCTGCCCGACGCGCAGGCCGAGCCCATGAAGACCTCCACCGAGGAGCGCCTGGTGCTCACCCTGGCCAAGGACGGCAAGGCGTACCTGGGCAAGACCGAGATCCCGATGGAGCGCATCACGGAGCTCCTGTCCGCCAACGAGAAGCTCAAGGTCGACAAGGAGCTCTACCTGCACGCCGACCAGGAGCTGCCCTACGGCGTCGTGGTGCGCGTGATGGCGGCCGCCAAGGAGGGCGGCGCCGAGACCCTCGCCATGGTCACCGACCCCGAGGCGCCGGCGCCCCGAGGCGCCATCCCGATGCCCACCGGAGGCGCGCGGTGAGCGACGGGCCCGCCACCCCCGCGCCCACCGAGCCGTCCATGACGCGGCCGCCGGCGCCCGCGCCCACCGTGCCGCCCGCCATGGCGGCGTCGCTGCGCTGGCGCCACGCGCGCCAGCAGCGCCTCCTCGGGATCTTCATCGTGGTGTCGGCCCTGGTACACACGGCCGCGTTCGCGGCCTACGCGCTGTGGCCGGCGCCGAGCACGCCCGCGCTCAACCTCGACGACGCCCTCGTCAAGACGCGCCTGGTGCGCCTGGGCAAGCCGCGCGACGAGAAGCTCTTGCCGCGCTTGCCCACGAGCCCGCCGCCGCCCACCGCCGACAAGCGCGCGCCGCCGAACCAGGAGCTCTCGCCCGACAAGCCCGCGCCCGACTCGTCGAAGAAGCCGTCGGCCACCGACATCCTCGACCAGTTCCAGAAGGACAACGCCAAGCCGAGCGACGTGCGCGATCTGATCCGCAACCGCATCGGCGAGCAGACCGACGAAGGCCGCGAAGACGGCGACCGCGAGGGCACCGACCTCACGGGCGAGATCAAGGCCAGCTACTTCATGCGTGTGGCCCTGGCCGTGCAGAAGAACCTCGAGGTCAGCTCCACCCTGAGCGACGACGATCGCGTGCGCCTGCGCTGCGAGCTGGCCCTCACGCTCGACGACGCGGGTACGTTGGTGGCGGCGAAGATCCAGAAGAGCTCGGGCAACGCCACCTTCGACAACGACGTGCTCGCCGCCGCCAAGCGCTCGAGCCCGCTGCCGGCGCCGCCGCCGCCCGTGCAGGCATTGGCCGCCGCCGGCTTCGCGTTCAACGTCTGCCCGGTGCGCTGCCAGTGACCACTGAACTTGTGCCATAAGGCTCTCATGCCACGCATCTTCGTGCTCGCGGCGCTCTGGTCGTCGCTCGTCGCCGCTCCCGTGCTCGCGCAGGCGCCCATCGTGGGCGACATCGAGGGCAAGGAGTTCCGGCCGTTCCCCATCGCCGTCACCGAGCTGCGCCTGGCGCCGGGCGCCGAGGGACACAAGGGCGCGGCGCAGCAGCTCATGAAGATCGTGCGCGCCGACCTCGAGCTGACCGGCGCGTTCAAGGTGCTCGACCCGAAGAGCTTCATCGACACCGACGGCGTCACGCAGTCGACGGTGCGCTTCCCCGACTGGCTCAACGTGGGCGCCGCCGGGCTCATCAAGGGGCAGCTCAAGGACGACGGCGGCAAGCTCGCGGTGGAGCTGCACGGCTTCGAGGTGGCGTCGGCCAAGGAGGGCCTCACCAAGGGTCTCAGCGGCAGCAAGGACGACGTGCGCGGGCTCGCGCACCTCATCGCCGACGAGGTGTACCGCTACTTCACCGGCGAGCCCGGCGCGTTCCGCACCAAGATCGCGTTCGTGAAGAAGGTGCAGGGCGAGAAGCACGTCTTCGTCACCGACATGGACGGTCAAGGCGGCGGCCAGGTGACCAAGGGCGGCGGCCTCAACCTCTTGCCGAGCTTCGCGCCTGATGGGCGCAGCCTGCTGTTCACGAGCTATCGCTTGGACAACCCCGACCTGTATGAGATCTCGCTCGGCGACGGCGCGCTCAAGCGGTTGTCGTCGCGACCGGGCCTCAACACCGGCGGGCGTATCAGCCCCGATGGCAGCAAGATCGCGCTCACGCTCTCGCAAGACGGCAACTCCGAGATCTACCTGCTCGACCGCGGCGGCGGGCTCGTGAAGCGACTGACGTCGTCGTGGGGCATCGACACGTCGCCCGCGTGGTCGCCCGACGGCGCCAACATCGCCTTCGTGTCGTCGCGCGCCGGCAACCCGCAGCTGTACGTGATGGGCGCGTCGGGCGGCGAGCCCAAGCGCGTGACCTTCCAAGGCAACTACAACCAGACGCCGGCCTACTCGCCGCGCGGCACGCACATCGCGTTCACGGCGCGCGACGAGCGCAACATGTTCGACATCTTCGTCATCGACCTGCGCACCAGCCAGATCGCGCGCGTGACGCAAGATCAGGGCACCAACGAGGAGCCGAGCTTCTCGCCCAACGGTCGCATGCTGGTGTTCGCCACCACGCGCAGCGGCGCGCGGCAGCTGGTGGTGTCGAACCTCGACGGCACCAAGCAGACCATCATCACGAGCGGCGGCGAGCACTCGTCGCCGTCGTGGGGACCGTTCGTCAAGTAGCGCGCGCCGCGGGTGTGGCGGTACGGCCGCCGGTGGTCCGGCGCGCAGCTAGCGCGCCGCCGGCCCCGGCTCCCGCGCCCACGACGCGTGCTCGAGCAGCGCGCGCAGGCGCTGGTCGGCCGCTTGCTGGTCGTCGAAGGGCACCACCGAGGTGATCAGGTGCAGGGCGCGCCCGTCGCGGCCGGGCAGCGCGTAGTTGATGGTGGCGAGGCCGCCGGGCGCGGGCTGGAGGAACCGCACCAGCGTCGCCTCGCCCTGCGCGATGCGCTCCACCACGCCGCCGTTCTTCGTCACCTGCTGCTCGAGCCGCTGCACGAAGCCGTCGAGGGCGGGGCGATCGGGCACCGCGATGGCGAACACGCGCGCCGCCTGACCGCTCTCGTGGCGCCACTCGCCGACGCAGCCGTCCTCGGGGCGCACCTCGGTGCAGGGGCCGCCGTGGCGCGCCCAGTCCGGCGCGTCGACGAACACCACCGCCTCGAAGGATGGCGCCGTCGCCGGGCCGCCGGCGCCGGTGCGGCGCAGCACGTCGAGCGCGAGCAAGATGGCGGGCGTCGCCAGCACGATCACCATCGCGGTCGCCAACAAGCGCTTGCGCTGCGGTGACATCAGGCCCTCAGCGCGCGGCCGGCGGGAACGCCGCCGAGAGGTCGTGGGTGAGCGCGGCCGTGCAGCGCTGCTCGCCCTCGTGATCGGCGCAGTCGACGACGTAGGCGGCGCGCTCGCCGCAGCCCGTGGCCTCGTAGGCGGCTCGCGTCACCGGCGCGCCGCTCGCGACGTCGACCAGCACGCGCTCCTGCGGCAACCGGGTCAGGCGGATCTCGTGCTTCGAGCACGCGAGGTCGAACACGGCCTTCCCCATGATGGCTTGATGGGCGTCGACCGTGGTGCTCCCGACGGTGGCGCACGCGCACGTCATGGCCAGCGCGACGAGGGGGCCGATCTTCATGGCGCGTCTGCCTCGGGCGCCGGCGACGTCTTCGGCTTGCTCGTGCCGAGCGTCTCGTCGATCTCGCGCTGCACCATGCAGGCGCCGCGGATGCACTCGACGGCGTAGGTGGCGTACCCGCCACAGCCCTTGGCCGAGAACGAGCCGCGCTCGATCGTCTGCTTCTGCCCCTGCACCTTCTTGAGGGGGCGCAGCTGCACCACGTGCAGGCTCGCGTGGTCGCACACGAGGTCGCCGGTGGCCTGCTGCCGCACCTGATCCTTGATGGCCTCGAGCGGCGTGGCGCACGCGCTCATCGCCGACAAGAGGAGGCCAAGGCCGGCGAGCCGCGCGACCGACCACGCCAGCGCGCGCGCCACGGTGGCGCTCGTCGACGAGCGCCGCCGCCATGGGCGCTCCGCGCGGCGCATGCTCGTGGGTTCCATCATGCTCATCGCCTGCGGGCTCCTGCCTCCGATGGGCCGCATGCCCGATCGTGGCAGCACTCTACCTCAGCGGACCGCGCGGACGGCACGCCCCAACAGGTCGCCGGCAGAAACGACCGCCAAGGGACCGGCGCCGAGGTCGAGGCTGACCGACGGCCCCTCGACCGACACCACCTGCGCGATCTGGTCCACGTCCGCGCGCCGGACCGCCACGAGCTCTCCGGGCGTGATGGTCCCCGGCTCGACAGCGCCGCGCAGCACCACGAAGGCCTCGCCGGGCTCGAGCTGCAGGCGCGGCAGCTGCGCCGGCACCACCACCACGGTGACGACGTGCTCGGCCACCTGCCCGCGGGCGATGGAGGCGCCCGCGTGGGTCACGAGCACGAACCCGAAGAGCCACCAGGGGTGCCGCCACGCGGGGCGCTTCCCGGTGGTGGGTGGCGCCAGCACGGCGGCGAGCACGCCGAAGACCAGCGCCGGCACCCAGAGCGAGAGCGCGGCCGCCTTGATGAGCGCCGGCAGGCGCGCCAGGTCGAGGCCCTGAGCCACCACGACCAGCGGCACCGCCACCGCGACCGCGACGTAGGCGATGGCCACGCCCACCGCCAGGCGCCAGCGCCCGGCGTAGCAGAGGCCCGCGCCCGGCGCGAACAGCCCGCACAGCGCGGCCAACAACGGGCTCGGCTTGGTCGCCTCGGTCACGGAGCCACCGTGCCCGTCGACGTCACGAGCGTCAATCGGTGCGCGAGAAGAAGCGCGTCACCCGCGCCCAGCTGTCGGCCTCGTCGTGGGCGTCGATGGCCGCCACCGCCTGCATGGCGTGTCCCGTGGCCTGGCCGCGCTCGCTCAACTGGTGCCACTCCCACAAGGCGCCCAGCCGGCAGAACAACTGCCGACAGTCGACGTCGTCGAGCACGCGCTGCCAGGCGGCCACGGCGCCGTCGCGCCAGCGCGGTGCGGGCGCTTCGATCCAGCAGGGCGCGAGGTACGCGAGCTTGCTCTTCTTCACGCCCACCACGCGGGTACCCTCGAGCGCCGGCGAGTAGGGGAACACGCGACAGTTGAAGGGACGCAGCTCGCGCAGCGGCTCGCAGGCACACGCGCGATCGGGCGGCTCGTCCAGGCTCTCGAAGAAGTAGAGGTCCTTGAACGCCAGCGGCGCGTCGCCGCGCGCGGCCATGGCGTCCTCGAGGAACCGCCGCTCGCCCGGCAGGAGGTACTTGGTGGTGTTGTCGGGCCGGCAGCAGAACTTGTCGCAGCGTACGCCGCAGTCGACCGCGCGGCCGGCGGCGTCGATCGTCTGCCCCACGTCGAGGAGGGCGTAGATGGCGCGGAAGTCGTGGGGCTCGAGCATCGCACGCGAGCCTACCCGCTCACGCCGCGCGGCGCCGCTGGTGGTGCCACCCGCGGGCGGGGTTGCGGTCGGGTCGGAGTTCTTTCAACCTCGGCCCGTGGACGACCGCGCGCCGCGCATCCTCATCATCGACAACGACGAGGTCACGGCGTCGGCGGCGCGCGCGCACCTCGAGAGCGAGGGCTTCAAGGTGGAGGTGTCGGCGGCCAGCGGCGGCGCCGCGGCGTGGCTGGCGCAGACCTTCAAGCCCTGGGTGGTCGTGGCGCGCCACCAGCTCCCCGACACCGACGGGCTCGAGGCGTGCCGGCTCATCAAGAGCGAGCCCGAGACCAGCCACGTCTCGGTCCTGCTCGTGTGCACGCGCGTGCCTGACGATCGCTTCGTGGTGCGCGCGCTCCAGGCCGGCGTGTCGCAGGTGCTGCCGTCGCTGCCGTCGGGGGAGCTCTTGCTCGCGCACGTGCACGCGCAGCTCAACGTGTTCCAGCTGGTGATGGAGCTGCGCGAGAAGAACCACTTCCTGCGCGACCTGGTGCAGCGCGACCCCATGACGGGGCTGTTCAACCACGCCTATCTGCACGAGGTCGTCGAGCGCGAGATCGGGCGCGCGGCGCGCACGGGCAACCCGTGCTCGCTCCTGCTCATCGACCTCGATCACTTCAAGCAGGTGAACGACCAGCACGGCCACCAGGTGGGTGACTACTGCCTGCGCACCGCCGCAGAGCTGTTCGCCTCGAGCGGACGACGATCGGACGCCGTGGCGCGCTACGGCGGCGACGAGTTCGCCATCCTCCTGCCCGACACCGGCCGCGCGGGCGCGGCCGCCCGCGCCGAGGCGCTGCGCGCCGCCATGCAGCACCGCGGCTCCGAGCGGCGCCTGCCCGACGTCACGCTGTCGGTGGGCGTGGCCAGCTATCCCGACGACGGCGCCGATCGCACGCAGCTGTTGGCGGCCGCCGATCGCGCGCTCTACGCCGCCAAGCGCATCGGCAGGAACCGCGTGGTGGCGTACTCGAGCGACCTGGGCGCGCCCGACGAGCTGCCCGCCACCGAGAGCGGCGCCGAGATCGAGCGCCTCTTGGCCATCAACGACGTGGTCAACCGGCGCCTGGCCGGGTTCGTCTATCAGCCGATCCTGTCGGCCGAGACCGGCGCCGTGTTCGCGTACGAGGCGCTGTGCCGACCCACGCACCCGAGCTTCCCGCACCCGGGCACGCTCTTTCAGACCGCCGAGCACGCCGGGCGCATCGTCGACCTCGGACGCGCGCTGCGCCCCGTGGCGCTGGAGCCGCTGTTGCGCCTGCCCGGCGACAGCGTCCTGTTCTTGAACCTGCACCCGCTCGAGCTCGCCGACGAGCTCGTGGAGGAGGCGCTCGAGCGCTACGGCGCACACGCCGAGCGCATCGTCTTCGAGGTCACGGAGTCGTGCCAGATCCACGACTACGGCCGCATGCGCGACCTGATCGCGTCGCTACAGAGCGCCAGGTTCCGCGTGGCCATCGACGACCTCGGCGCCGGCTACGCAGGTCTCAACTCGGTGGCGCTGCTCAAGCCCGACATCGTCAAGCTCGACATGGCGCTGGTGCGCGGCATCCAGCGCGACGGCGCCGCCGCGCGCCTGATCAAGCACCTGCTCGAGTACGCGCGCGGCGAGGGGCTGCAGGTGGTGGCCGAGGGCATCGAGACCGCCGACGAGCGGCGCGTGGTGTCCGACCTCGGCGTGCCGCTGTTGCAGGGCTACTACTTCGCCAAGCCCGGTCCGCCCTTCCCCGAGGTGAAGGGCCTGACCGCGTGGCTCAGCAAGGCCCCGGGCAGCAAGCGCGCCCGGGGGATGTGAGGGATCGCCTCAGAACTTCGACCACAGGTACTGGTTCGTGACCTCGTGGTGGAACTGGATCTCGGGCACCTTGATGAGCGAGCCGAGCGCCTTGCTGCACCGATCCGCCTGCATCTGCTTGAGGTCGGCGAACTTGGTCTGCACCGTCTCGCCCAAGAAGTCGGCCACCCACTTGCTGCCCTTGAAGAGCCGAATGGCGTCGTTGATGTTGTCGGGCAGGTAGCGCGTGCGCGCGCGCTTGGCCTCGTCGGCCACCGGGCGCGGACCCTCGAGGGCCGTCTTGGCGATGGTGTAGAAGGTCAGGTACGGGTTCGCGTCGGGGCCCACGCTGCGCACCTCGATGCGCGCGCTCTTCTCGTTGCCCGTGGGGATGCGCACCATGGAGCCGCGGTCGTTGGCCGACGACTTGATCTGGTTCGGCGCCTCGAAGTGCGGGTCGAGCCGGCGGTAGGCGTTGACCGACGAGTTCAGGATCAAGCAGATGTCGTCGGCGGAGGTGAGGATGCGATCGATCGCGTCCCAGCCCGCCTGCGCCAGGTTGTCCTTGCCGCCCTTCTCCCAGAACAGGTTCTTGCCCGCCTTGTTGAACGACATGTTGGTGTGCATGCCGCTGCCGTTGATGCCGGTGACGGGCTTCGGCAGGAAGCTCGCCGTCATGCCCAGGTTCGACGCCACCTGGCGGCACAACAGCTTGTAGAGCTGCACCTGGTCGGCGGTGACCACCACGTCGCTGTAGGCGAAGTTCATCTCGAACTGCGAGGGCGCCACCTCGGGGTGGTCCTTCTCGTTGCCAAAGCCCATGGCGCGCTGCACCTCGGCGGCGGCGTCGATGAAGGCGCGCAGCTTGTCGCCCGGCAGCGAGTGGTAGTAGCCGCCCGTCGACACGTAGTCGAACTTGCCGGTCTCGTGGTAGCGGCGCTCGGCGTCGCGCCCCTCGAAGAGGAAGCCCTCGATCTCGGGCGCCACGTGGCACAGCACCTGGTCCTTGGTGAACATCTCGTCGGCCCAGCGCTTGAGGCGGCCGCGCATGTCCGAGGCGTACAGGTTGCCGTCGCGGTCGAGCACCTCGGAGAAGACCAGCACCTTGCCGGGGCCGAACACGTCGGCCGGCAGCCAGAAAAACGACGACCAGTCGACGTTCAGGCGCAGGTCGCTCTCGTGCTGGGCAGAGAAGCCGCGCACCGAGCTGCCGTCGAAGGTGAGGTTGTCGGCGCTCTTGAGCAGGAACTTCTTGTCGTAGTCGAGCATCTGCAGCCGGCCCTCGAGGTCGGTGAAGCAGACGGTGACGGCCTTGATGCGCTTCTCGTCGGTCAGGTACTTGAGCCGCGCCTCGCGCAGCTTCTCGGGGCTGGTGCGCGACAGGCGCGCGGCCTTGAGCTCGAGGTTCATCTCCTCGAGGCGGTCGTAGGGGATCTCCAAGAAGTCGCGGAGCGCGGGCACGGTCATCGGGTCCTCCTCGTCAAGAAACAGCCCAGGGAACGCTTGATGGCCGGAGTTTTAGCGTAAATCCGTGCGGATCAATGCCCCACGGAACAGAATTTATTTATCGTGAGAATTCCGGCGCTTGGGCGCCGGTCCGCCGCCGGTCAGCCGCCAAACAGGCTCGTGGCCAGCCGCGACAGCACCGCCTGGATGCCGGCGTCGGCGTCCTTGAGGCCCGCGATCTTGTTCACGCTGGCGAGCACCGTGGTGTGGTCGCGGTCGCCGAACGCGCGGCCAATCTCTGGCAGGCTGCGCGCCAGGTGATGGCGCACGAGGAACATGGCCACCTGGCGCGCGCGCGTCACCTGGCGCTGGCGCGACGGGCCCACCAGGTCCTTGGCGCGCAGGCCGTAGTACGTCGCCACCACCTCGATGACGCGGCTCATGGGCACCTCGGTGGCCTTGAGCGCCAAGACCGGGCGCAGCTGCTCGCGCGCGCCCGCCAAGGTGATGGGCTCGCGCGTGATCTGCGCGAAGGCCAACAGGCGCACCAGCGCGCCCTCGAGCTCGCGCACGCTCGAGGTGACCGTGGTGGCCAGGAACTCGGCTACGTCGACGGGCAGGGCGCAGCCGATGCCGTGCGCCTTCTGCTCGAGGATGGCCAGGCGCGTCTCGATCTCGGGCGGCTGCACGTCGGCCACCAGGCCCCACTGCAGACGCGTCTTGAGGCGATCCTCGAGGCCCGCGATCTCGTGCGGGTAGCGGTCGGAGGTGACGACGATCTGCTTGTGCGCCTCGTAGAGCGCGTTGAAGGTGTGGAAGAACTCGTCTTGCGACGCGTTCTTGCCCGCGAGGAATTGGATGTCGTCGATGAGCAACAGGTCGCAGCCGTCGCGGTAGCGACGACGGAAGTCGTCGAAGCGCTTGTGCTGGATCTCGGTGATGTACTCGTTCACCCACTGCTCGGCGCTCAGGTACACCACGCGCAAGGTGGGGTGCTGGGCCAGCGCCTCGTTGCCGATGGCCTGCAACAGGTGCGTCTTGCCAAGCCCGGTGCCGCCGAACAGGAACAGCGGCGAGAAGCGCGCGCCCGGCTGCTCGGCCACGGCCGTGCACGCGGCGTAGGCCATGCGGTTCGACGGGCCCGTGACGAACGACTCGAAGGTGTAGCGGGGCGAGAGGCGCGCGGGCCGCTCGCGCGCGCCGCGGAACGGCACCAGCGCGGCCGAGGCCATGGCGGGCGGCGTGGTGGCGCGCGGCGCGGCCGGCACGCCTGCCTCGACCGTGGGCTCGACCGCGGGCTCGACCACGGTCTCCGGCGTGGGCGCGCCCGACCGCACCACCACGCGCACGCTCACGGGCGCGCCCAGCACGCCCGTGGCCTCGAGGTAGTGGTCGTGGGCCCAGTCGCGTAGGAACGCCGTGGGGGCAGACACCACCAGCTCGGGGGCGCCGCTGCCGTCGGGCGCGAGCGCCACGGGCCGCAGCGGCTCGAGGAAGCCGCGGAAGGTGAAGAGGCTCACCCGCTGCGACAGGCGCTCGAGCACGGCGGAGAGCACGCGGGCGGCCGCGGCCCCGTCGGCGGCGGGCGCGCGCGCGGGCGTGGCCGCGCGCGGCTGGTCCGACGATGGCGTGCTCTTCCGCGGCGTCATGCCTGCAGTGCCTCTCCGAAGCGACGCTGACCCCTCCGAGTCGCGCGGCGCGTGACTCGTCGTGGCCCGCCCGGGACCGAAGGGTGGTTGTGACGTCGACCGTTCCGTCGACGGGGAGCGTTCCTGTACCAGACGGTTCGTAGCACTCGCAAGCCCTTCCACGAAAGAAGCCGCACGAGCGCGCGTTCGGGCACGATCTTCCGCGGCATTGCACGGCGATCTTCACTGCCGTTCTCGCTCGGATCTCGGCCGGCGCGCGCCCGTCGAGGGCGCCACCGCGCGATCGCCGGTGATGGATCGACGGCGACGGCCGCGCCGTTACGCCGCGGCGCCGTCGCACGACGGCGAGATCTGCGGGGACCCACGGCATGCGGGGCGGACAATGCATCAGCGCCGATCGGCGCAGCACGGCCACCCGTTGACAAGCGCGGCGCCAGCCACCACCTTCGCGCCGATCTCTCTTCCGTCGCGAGACGTGGAGCCCGTATGGCCAAGCCCCTTCGTACCTACCAGCCGTCCCGCGTGAAGCGCGCCCGCACCCACGGGTTCCGCGCGCGCATGGCTACCCCCGGCGGCAAGAACGTCATCAAGCGCCGCCGCGCGCACGGGCGCAAGCGCCTGACGCCCACCATCTACCAGAAGTGACGGCGCGGCGCCCGGCGCGCACCAAGCCCGAGAAGCCCCACGGCCTGCCGCCGCAGCGTCGCGTGCTGCGGTCCGGCGACTTCACGCGCATCGAGCGTCAGGGCACGCGCGCGGCCGACGAGCTCTTGGTGGTGCTGGCGCGGGTACGCCACGACGGCAAGTCCGGGCGCGTCGGCTTCACGGTCTCGAAGAAGGTGGGCAACGCCGTCGTGCGCAACCGGGTGCGGCGGCGCCTGCGCGATCTGGTGCGGCGCTCCAAGCAGTGGCTGGCCGCGCGCGATCTCATCGTGATCGTGAAGCCCGCGGCCGCCACCGCCGACCAGGCCACCTTGGCCGCGCACCTGATGGCGCTCATCGAGCGCGCCGCCGCCGGCGGGCCGAGGAGGACGCACCGTGAGCCGACGACGACGTGACGCGGGCGCGCCCGCCGCCGATCCCTTCGCCGACGCCAACGCCGCCGCCAACCGCGAGCTCGTCGACGCGGAGGAGGCGCGCGAGACGCGCGCGGCCAAGAAGGAGCGCGCCTGGCGCCTGGAGAAGCTCGGCGAGGCGCTGGTGAAGCTGCCGGCGGGCAAGCTGGCGCGGCTGGCGCTGCCCGACGACCTCAAGGCCGCCGTCGACGAGGCGCGGCGCATCACGGCGCACGGCGGCTACCGACGCCAGATCCAGTTCATCGGCCGCATCATGCGCACCATCGACGCGCGGCCCATCGCCGCGCAGCTCGAGGCGCTCCTGCAGGAGGACGCGCCCTCGTCGGCCGCCTTCCGCGCCGCCGAGCGCTGGCGCGATCGGCTCATCGCCGAGGGCGACGCCGCGCTGGCGGCGCTGGTGGCCGAGCAGCCGAACGCCGATCGCACGGCGCTGCGGCAGCTGGCGCGCCAGGCGGTACAGGAGCGCGCCAAGGGCAAGCCGCCGCACGCGAGCCGCGCGCTCTTTCGCGCCCTGCATGCGCTCCTGCGCGCCCGCGCCCACGACGGCACGAGGGACGCCAGCGTGGACATCAGCGAGGACAGCTGAGCCCCGGCGCGCGCGGGAACGCGTCGCTGGTGCCCCAGGCCACGCCGTCGAGCTCGGCGACGTCGCGCTCCACCGTGGGCCAGGTGACGCGCAGCGGGGCGCGGCGCCCGAGGAGCGCGAGCTCGGCGCCGCGCTCGACCCGCCACGCGTCGAACACCACCTGCCGCGTTGTGGCGCCGCCCATGGTCGACGCGAGCTGCGCCTGACCGAGCCAGCTGTGCTCGAGCGCGCGGACGGCGGGACCGCCCGGGCACGCCTCGGGGAGCGCGCGGTGCCCGGCGGCGCCCGCGAGCTCGAGGTAGCGATCGGGCAGCGCCGCCAGCACCTCGCGCGACGGGCGCGACAAGACCGGGCCCGTGAACGCGTCGGCGCGCGCGGCGGGCAGCTTGGTCAAGAGCGCGCGCTCGAGGGCCGCGTCGCGTGGCATGCGCTGGCGCGACACCTCGAGATCGAGGGCGAGCGCGCCCCGCTGCTGCAGCGCGCGGCGCACCACCGCGTGCACCACGAAGAGCGCGCCGTCGTCGACCCCGCGGACCACGCTCACGATCTCGTCGCCCTGCACGTCGATGAGCGCCGCCGTGGCCGACGTGCGCGCCACCAGCTCGCGCACGCATGCCTCCACGCCCGTGGGCGCAGCGTCGGGCGATGGACACGTGGCGCGCAGGCGCTCGAAGCTGGTGGTGTGCGCCAACAGGTCGCGCTCGACGTCGAGGAAGGCGGCCTTGAACAGCGCCGTGGTCTCGGCGGTGGCGGCCTTGCCGTAGGCGCGGCGCGCCGCCGCCAGGCGATCGTCGAGCGCGGCCTCGTCGTCGCGGGCGCGCCGCAGCTCGTCGGCCAGTGACGTACCCGGGGGCGCCGGGTTGCCGGCAGCGAGCACCAGGGCGAGCGGCAGCGGGATCATGGCGACGCCGTGGGCGAGAGGTCAGCGGGGCTCGGAGTCCGTGAGGCCGGCGCCCAGGCGATCGAGCGGCCACAAGGGCAGCCCGCGCCCGTCGGTGCGATAGACGGCCCAGCCGATGCCCTCGTCGGACGCCGACGGATCGTCGAGCACCGTGCACACGTCGAGGAGCGCCTGCTTCTGCGCGAAGCGCAGCACCTCGGCCAGATCCGCGAGGCCCGCCACTTCGATGAGGCGCTCGGCGGCCGCCGCCACCGCGGGCTCGTTCCGCGCGATGCCGAGGAGGCGCCCGGGCTCCACGGCCTTGAGCCAGAGCGCGCGCAGGAGCACGAAGCGGCCGAGCTCGTCGTGGCCCTGGTCGACGTGCGAGCGCGCCCACGCCGCGGGGTTCTGCGCGCCCAGCGCGGCGAAGACCTGCGTGAGCGCGTCGATGCGGCCCTGCTTGACCGCGCCCGTGGCGGCGCGCGCCGGGCGCGTGGGCGCCGCTCGCTTCGCCGTGGTCGGCTTGGCCGATCGCTTCGTCGTCCGCTTCGTCGTTCGCTTCGCCGCCTGCTTCGCCATGGCGCCGGACTAGCACCGCGGCGCCGCGCGCGAAACCGGCGGGGCCGGGCGCGCGCGCAGGCGCGGGCCCGCGGTAGGCTGTGGCGTGGCGCCGGCGCTGGTCATCCTCGGGCTCGCTCTTTCTGCTGCCGCACCCGTCGCCCCGAGCCGCGTGTTCTTCGCGCGCGCGCAGTCGAGCGCCGTCACCCCCGAGGAGGCGCGCCTCATCGAGAGCGCCGTGCTGACCGCCGCGCGCGTGCATGCGACCCGGTACGACTGCGTGGGCATGGGCGACGTCCAGGGCATCCTCGACGCCGAGGCCGCGCGCGCCGCGCTCGGCTGTGACGCCAGCGAGTGCGCGAGCGAGATCGCGGACGCCATCTCGGCCGAGCAGCTCGTGACCACGCAGATCGGCCGCGTGGGCGGCACCTGGGTGGTCACGCTCACCCGCCTCGAGCGCCGCACCATGCAGGTGCTGGCCCGCGAGCAGATCCAGCGCGCCGGCGAGCGCGCCGACGTCATCCTGCAGGACCTGCCGCGCGCCGTGGACGCGCTCTTGGTGCCGCCACGCGCCTTGTCGGCGCTGGGCGTGGCCGGCGTGGGCACGCTGGCCGCCGGCGCCCTCGGCCTGGCCACCGGTGGGACCCTGGTGGGCGCTGCGCTCGTGCTCCACGCCGATGGCCTGGCGCTCCACGACCAGGGCGACCTGGAGGGCGCGGCCGCCAAGCGCGCGCTCGGCGAGCCGCTCTATTACGTGGGCTACGCGCTGGTCGGCGCGGGCGGCGCCGCGGTCGTGCTCGGCGGCGTCTTGTGGAGCCTGGGCCTCGAGTGACGCGTCACACGCTCCCCTGCGCCGTCGTCGCCGGCATCGCCCTCGCCGCCGCGGGCCTTTTGCTGCTGCCGCTTGCCTGCGTCGACTGGGAGCAGCTCACGGCACCCCCGGCCGACGCCGGCACGCTCGCCGACGCCGGCGCGCCCGTGGATGGCGGCCCCGACGGCTGCGGCGACCCCCCTCCCGACGCACCCGCGCTGCCGGCAGCGCGGTGTGGTTCGGTGCAGCCCTTAGAAGGTGAGGATTGGCAACGCGTCCCCTTTCCGGTCGCCGACGGCACCGAGCCCTTGCTCGGCGCCCGCGTCGATCAGCTCATCGTCGCCCAGGGCGCCGAGCTGCGCTTCTTCTGCGGCGCCGAGGAGGCCGCCGACTCGCCCGTGACCTGCCCGTCGGGCCCGTTGCTCTCCTCCGACGTGGCGCCCGACGGCTCGCTGGTGATGGGCACCACGGCGGGCGCGTGCGTGATCCGCGACGGCACCTGCGTCTGTGCGCACCTCGACGAGCCGGGCGCGCTCGGCGCCGTGGCGGTGGTCACCGCCGAGACCTTCGCGCTCCTCGTGCAATTCGGCGACGACGACGGGGCGCCCGCCCCGGTGCTGAAAGAGCGCCGCCTCGACGACCCCGAGGCGGTGGTGGGCGCCGTCTCGCTCGTCGACGCGCCGACGTCCAACGACCTGCCCATGCTCACGCGCCTGGCGCGCCCGTGTGCCGATCCCGCCACCTTTGCCGCGGCCGTGCACTTCGCGACCAGCAACCGCCTGTTCACCGCCGAGCGGCGCTCGCCCGCGGGAGGCCTCACGGTCGTGGAGCTGCCGGCCCTCGCCCAGGACGAGGCCGTGGGCGTCGTCGCCGCCCCGGTGGGCACCGCGCCCGGCACGCCAGTGCAGCTCCTGTCGGCGCGCGTGACGCCCGCCCTCGATCTCGAGGCGCAGCGCGGCGGGCTCCTGAGCGGATCGCTCGAGCGGGGCCTGTTCCTGCGCGGCGACGCGGCCGGCTACGACGACTTCCTCACGGGCAGCTGCGCCACGCGCGGCGACGGGCGCTACGCGTGCACGGGCTCCCGCGGCCTCCTCGTCACCGACGTGCACGACGACGCCGCTCGCCCGGTGGCGCTGCCGCGCTCGGTGCCGCGCCACGGCGACGCCACCGGCGCCGCGTCCCTCGGCGATGACGCGTGGGTCTTCGGCAACGACTTCGTCGCGCGCACCTCGCTGAGCGTGCCCGCGGCGCCCGTCGCCCTTCGGACCGACGTGGTCGCGAACCTGGGCGCCGGCGAGCGCGTGGTGGGCGCGCCGCTCGCCGACCGCCGCATCTTGCTCGGGTCACCCCTGCGCTCGGCGGTGATCCACATGCCCGATAGCGGCCCACCCACGGTCTCCGCGGTCCCGCTCTCGATCGACGCCTTGGCGCTCGGCGCGGGTGGCTTCCCCGGCGCCGGGGTGGTGGCGTGGGCGGAGCGAGGCCGCATGACCGTGTCGGCCGCCGCCGTGAACGACAACGGCGACCTGCTCGGCGCGGCCATCCAGGCTCCCACGGCGCTGGTGCCCGAGTTTGCGACCGTCGATCACGACGCCGCGAGCGGCACCGTGTCGCTCTGGCTCGGAGGCCTTGAAGATTACGGCAGTACCACGGCCATGCGCCTGAACCTGCAGGTGTGCCGGGCCGTGGCGTCCAGCGGTACTCCTGCGCTGGCATGCACGGCGCCGCCCGCCACCGTCGACGTCGAGGTGCGCGGCACCCCGAGCGCCGGCGCCATGGTGATCGAGGGAGACTGGCTGTTCTTCGCCGGCAGCGGTGGCGTGGCGCTGGTGGAGCTCACGCCCACGCGCGACGGCGTCGGAGCTGTCCACACCCAGACCGTCCCGGTGGTCAACGGCCTCGATCCCTTCGCCCTGGGCGTCACCGCCATCGCGCGCTCGCTCGACTGCCTCTACGTGGGCGCCGGCGGGCGCGTGGTCCAGCCCTTCGCGCTGGCCATCGGCACGGCGACCCCGGTGACGGCGCTGCCGCCGCTTTCGCGGCAGCTCGAGCCGCGCGCGCTCCTCACGCTCTTCGACGACTCCGTGCTGGTGGGCGCCGAGCACGGGCGCCTCGGCCGCTTCGTGAAAGACCCCAGCGACACGACGTGCATCAACGAGGCGCCCGCCGAGCCCTTCGCCGTCGCCTTCGGCCCGCTGCGGCCCACGGGCCGCATGATCTGGCGTCCGGTGTTCGCGGGCGACGCGCTCTATGTCGCCGACGAGGACCGCGGCGTGTGGCGCGTGCCCCTGCCGTGAGGGGTCGCGCCGTCAGCGGATGGCGTAGACGAACGACGCCTTGGGCGTGCGGAGCCAGCGCTCGGTGATGACCTCGCGCAGCGCGGCGAACTCCTTGTCGTCGTCGACGATGCTGGTGCGCGTCTTCTCCGCCAGCGCCTTGTCACCCCGTCCCTTGATGCCGAGCACGAGCTTGGCGAGCTCGTCGACGGCGGGCTTCCACTTGGCCAGGTCCACGCGCACGCAGCCCTTGTCGGTGCCGTTGGCGGCCGGCTCGTCGGGGTTCCAGGTGAGCGCGCCCTGGCGATAAAGCGTGCCCATCTGGATGGCGGCGAGCTGGCTGTACGCCTTGATCTTGCCCTCGGCGTTGTACATGCCGGCGGCGATGTGGCCGAACGCCCAGGTGACGTCGCGCAGGTGCGAGCCCGCGGCGGCCTTGGCGTCGACGGCGCCCTTACCCACGAGCCACTCGGAGAAGTAGAGGGCCGCGGTCTGCGCCTTCAGCTCCTCGAGCATGGAGGCGAGCGGGCCGCCGAAGATCTGATCGTCGGTCTTGCCCGCCACCTTGTACTCGTGGGCCGGGCCCAGGTTGTGCGCCGCCTCGTGCAGCACCGTCGACATCACCGCGAGCTTGGGGTCGAAGCTGGCGGCGGCCATGGTGTCCTTGCAGAACAGGGACGACGCTTGGCTGGTCCAGGCCCCCTCGCTGTCCTTGTCGGTGTAGAGGTTGACCATGGCCACGGTGCGGCCCCGGCCCTCGTTGGCCACGGCGCCCCAATTGGGCAACGACTGGCCGATGGTGCCGCCGAGCGCGTCGCGCGAGTCGCCGGCGTTCAGCACGACGTCGATGAAGTCGGGCAGGTGGAAGCTGACCTCGCGCGCCTTGTAGGGCCGGCCCGCCAGCTCGGCCAAGGCGGCCTCCATGTCGGCCTTGAAGGGCTCGAGCTTCTTCTGCCACGCCAGCGAGTCTTGGTTGATGCGCGCGAACGACACGTGGAAGCCGGCCTTCCGTGAGCACGGCTCGAAGTAGGTCTCGTCGGGGCCGATGCGCAGGTACCACTTGCTGTTCTCCGCGTTCATCTTGGCCCACGCCTCGTCGGCCGGGCCCCACTTGTCGTCGAGGAAGGCCTGGGCGGCGGCGAACAGGTAGGCGGCGAACGGCGCCTCGCTGGCGCCCGTGTGCGTTGCCGCCTGCTTGAGCTTGGCGCTCACCGCCGCCATCTCGGCTTGGTAGGCCACGTGGTAGGGCACAGGCTCGAGGTCGTCGGTGGCGGCCTTGCCGTCGCTGGCGCCGCCGGCGCGCGCCGCCACGGTGACGAACTGGTGCAAGAGCTTGTCGGCGTCTTTGCGCTTCTCGAGCTCTTCGCAGAACGCGCCGTCCTTGCCCTGCAGGTTCGCCGGGTACAGCCCCGAGAGCGGCTTGTCCTTCGACGCCAACGCCGAGCAGTCGGGGTTCTTCTCCGTCTTCGGCGCCGCGCACGCCGTGGTCTGGTTGCGATAGACGAGCATCTGCGACGCCTTGTCGTCGGCCGGCACACGCGCGCGCAGCTCGGCCACGCCCACCTGCTTCGCGTAGATCTGCTCGATGAGCTGCGCCGCCTCGACGACGGCCTTGACGATGGCCTTGTCGTTGTCGCTGAAGGTCGTGGTGTCGGTGAGCAGGAGCGTGGGGCGCCCCTGCGCCAGCTCGTCGAGCACCGCTTGGCGGCGCGCCCGCTCGGCAGGGTCGATGGCGGTGTCGGCGCCCGCGTCGGCGGGCTTCTGCATGGCGGCGTACGCGTCCAGGAACGCGGGCGTGAACGCGCCGCCCTTCACCCACGCGTCCGCCGCAGCCGCCGGGCCGATGCCCCACAAGACGGCGAGCTCGTCGACGTCGAGGGCGCTGTTGCCGTTCTTGTCCTCGATCCAAAACAGCGGCAGGAACAGCTCGGCGGCGCGGCGGTTGAAGTCGCTGCGCGCGACCTTGTCGAGGGCGGGCGCCGCGGGCAGCGGCGTGCCGGATGGCTTCGGGGCGCTGGCCTTCGGCGGCTCACCGCACGCGCTCGCCACGAGCGCCGACGCGGCGATGGCGGTGAGGGTGCGACGTACGGACGAAACGACGGTGCGCGACATGAGGACCTCGTGGGGCCCGCAGATCGAGCGTTTTCGCACGCGGGTCAACGGCGGCCGGTGGTCCGATCGGACCGGGGCTTCACCGCAGGTCGTGCGACAGCGTGGTGGTCTTGCCCGCGCGCACGTCCACGGGCACCACCTTGGTCTTCTTCTTGACGACCAAGCGCACCTCGTAGCGGCCGGCCACCAGCTCCTTGGGTGCGAGCGGCGTGCGCCCCAAGCGCTCGGCGCCCAAGAACACCTCCGCGGGTGGGCGCGTCTTCACCGTCAGCTTCCCCTTGGGCAGGCGCGCGTACTCGACGGTGCGCTGGTCGGGCGCCAGCGCGATGCGGGTGGTGCAGCCGCGGCGCGCGTCCTTGGCGAAGATGACCTTGGCGTCGTTCGCGATGTGGACGGTGACGCGCGCGACGCCGAGCGGCTCGGCGGTGGGCCCGAGCCACTCGACGTGCTCGGGGCCGATCAAGGTGAGCTCGCGGCCGGCGGGCAGCGCGACCCTGGCGTCGCTCGTCGGGGCCGCGGCCCCAGCGTCGAGCGGTGCGGCAACCGCGCCGGCGTCGGCCACCGCGCCGGCGTCGAGGGCCACGCCGATCACCCCCTGCGCCGCG
>CAZONM010000020.1:0-27632 GCA_964580865.1 uncultured Myxococcales bacterium
GGAAAGAATTCCCGGAGGGCACCAGTCCGCCCCCATCGCTGGCAGCTGCGCGAGCACCCAGTCCACGACGCTGTCGTTGGGGAGAAGCATGGCGAATTTCGACTTGTTCTCCGAACCGCCGCCCTTGGCGGCGACGATTACTTCCACCTCGTCGCCCGGCACGAGCTGCACGTGGGTGACGGCCGGGGTGTTGTCGCGCGTGCTGATGCGCTTGCCGTCAGGGTCTGCGAGCACGGAGGCGCGCAGCTTGTTGTGCGGATCGGTGTAGGCGCGGCGCACGCCCTCGTTCACCATCTCCTCGAGCGTGAGCCGCGCGTCCCAGCGCGCATTCATGCCGACCTTCACGAAGGCGAGCGCGATACCTGTGTCCTGGCACATCGGGCGATGGCCCTCGGCGGCCATGCGCGAGTTGACCAGGATCTGCGCAATCGCGTCCTTCGCCGCCGGGGACTGCTCGCGCCTCCAGGCTTCGTGGAGGTTACGGATGTAGTCTACGGGGTGATAGCAGGAGATGAACTGGAAAGCGTCGGCGACGCTGGCGATGAAATCGTCCTGACGGATCGGGAGGCTGGGCATGGGCTCGTCGGGGCGGGTTGCGAGGGGCGCGATATTGACAGATGAGTCGATTGGCTGCGACCGCGAGGCAGAGTGCGCGCTTTCAGCTGCCGGTGAAGGGCATCGGGCACGTTGCGGTGCTGGAGCATCTTTGCCACGCGATCAGCGCACAGGCTTGCACGGATTCACCCAACGCAGGCCGCTGAAGCGGGCGAAGTCGGCATCCGTTGAGTAGAGGATGTAGCCACGCTCCATCGCGAGCACGGCCAGATGAGCGTCGGTGGTGAGATTTCCGGCGGCCCCGAGGCGTTCGAGCTCGGTCCGAAGCCGCGCGAAATGCCGGTCGGACGGCTGAGCGACGTGGACGTGCGGCAGCTCGAGCCAACTATGAATACGCGCCATCACTTCGCTCACGGGCCAGGGCCGGGCCACGACTCTGCGGTTCGTCGTGATCCGGATGAAACCCAGGACCGCTGCCCAGGCGAGACCGATACCCTCGGAACCCGCCAGGCACTCGTCCCACCAGCGCCGCGCGGCGACATGCACCGCCGAGTCAGCGTTGTGCGCGTGAACCAGGACGTTGACGTCGGGCAGGATCACTCGATTGCTCCATGGACGACGCATAGGATTCGGCCTCGAGCTCGTCGGCGAGCTGTCCGAGCTTGTCGAGGTCTACTCCCGGCCTGAAGCCGAAGGAATGCGCCATGGTGCGGGGGGGCGCGCCGCGGCGGCTTCGGCCGGGCGCCCCCCAACCGGCCCGAATCGGCCGGGTGACCGCTGCCGTGAACGGGACGCCCAGCACGCGCGCCCGCGGCACCGTGGCCTCGCGGCGACGCCACAGGCACACCACGGCGCCCGCCAGCGCGGCCCCCATGGCGAGGCCCGCTGCCGTGGCGCCCGCCAGCTCCGCCGGCAGCACGCCGAGCAGCGTGAGTCCCTGCGTGACCAGGCCGATGACGACGGGCGGCACCGACAGGAGCGCGAGCCGGCCCGCCATGACCTCCTGCATGCACAAGACCAAGAGCGGGCCCACGGCGCACAAGAGCAGCGGCCGCCCGTCGCCGCCGCCGAGCATGGCGCCGAGCGCGGCGGCCACCGCCACGCCGAGCGCGACGCCGTGGTGCAGGAGCAGCCCCACGCGCTCCACCCGCGGGCCCGCGCTCTTGCGCAGCACGGCGACCAGGCCGCCGAGCACCGACAGCGCGGCCAGCGTGGCCAGCGACGCGCGCAGGGTGGGATCGAACGCGTGCTCCACGGCCACGAGCGTAGCAGCTCGTCCCGTGCGTCGACGCGCCCCGGGGGCTGCGTGCCCCGGCGCGGATCAGGCGCGGTAGAGGGCGGCCGCCCAGCACATGCCGGCGCCGATGGCCAGCATCAGCACCTTGCTGCCCGGCTTCATGCGCCCGTCGCGCACGGCCTCGTCGAAGGTGATGAAGGCCGACGCCGACGAGGTGTTGCCGTAGCGGTCGATGTTGATGACGAAGCGGTCGAGCGGGATCTCTACGCGCTGGGCCACCGCCTCGATGATGCGCAGGTTCGCCTGGTGCGCCACCACCAGGTCGACGTCGGCGGCCGTGAGCCCGTTCTTCGCGAGGATCTTGTGCGCGGCGTCGACCAGGGAGCGCACGGCGATCTTGTAGACCTCGCGCCCGTTCATGATGAGCCGGTCTTGGCGCGCCGCCAACAGCTCGGGCGTGAGCGGCTTCTTCGAGCCGCCGGCGGGGATGTAGAGGTGCTGCCAGGTGCTGCCGTCGGAGTAGACGGCCGTGTCGATGAGGCCCGGGCCGTCCTCGGGCCCTGCCTCCACCACGAAGGCGCCGGCGGCGTCGCCGAACAGCACGCACGTGGAGCGGTCGGTCCAGTTGGTGATGACGGAGAGCGTCTCGGCGCCCACCACCAGGATGCGCTTGACGGTGCCCGCGCGCAGGAACTTCTCGGCCACCGACAGCGCGAACATGGAGCCCGCGCACGCCGCGAGCACGTCGAAGGCGGCGGCGTTCTTGGCGCCGAGCTTGTCTTGCAGGATGCAGGCGCACGACGGCACGCGCATGTCGGGCGTGACGGTGCCCACGATGATGAGGTCGAGGTCCAGGGCCGTGATGCCGGCGCGCTCGAGGGCGCCGCGCGCCGCATGCTCGGCCATGTCGGCCGTGGACATGGCGCCCTCGAAGTCGACCAGCCGGCGCGTCTTGATGCCCGAGCGCTCCTGGATCCACTGATCGTTGGTGTCGACGATCTTGGCCATCTCGTCGTTGGTGACGACACGAGGGGGGGCGAAGGCGCCGGTGCCGGTGATGCGCGCGCGAAGTGCCATGCGCCCTTCTTCCCCGGCGCTGCGGTCGCAGCAAGGGCCAGCACGAGCGCGACGAGGGGGAACGATGACCGCGGCGGTGCGAAATACCGCGCGCGGCGCGCCACGTCGCACCAGCCGCGCCGGCGTCCGAGCCCGCGAGCGGGTACCTTGGTCGATGATCGCGGCCGAGCCGCGCCGATAGTGCGAAGCCCGCAGACCCGCGGCCGTCGCCACGGTCGAGGACGCGACAACGCCAACTGCGGTGGATCGGCCGCGCGGGCGAGCGGGTTACCCGTTCGCGAGCCCTCAGCTCTCGAGCGAGATGACGATGCTCTTGGGCTCGACCTGGCCCTGGCGGATCTGCTCGAGCAGCTGGCGGTCGGCCGCGGGCAGCGCCGCGTCGAACTCGATGCCGAAGCTGTCGGCAACGCGCGGCCCCTCGCCGGGGCGCTGCCCGGCCACCCACGCCACGCGGCCCGGGAGGGCGCGGCGGCCCTCGGGCACGTCGACGTCGACGGTGACGCCGAGGCCGGCGCGCAGTGCGTCGGCCAGGGGCCCCTTGGAGCGCACCTGCATGCCGCCCGCCGACAGGTTCGCGATCTCGAGCTCGACCTTGGGCGCCGACGACGAGGCGCGCAGCGACACGGGCGTGCGCTCGAAGTTGCGCGCGGGCTCGTACGAATTCATGGCGAAGATGCGCGCCAGCGCGCTGCCGAGCGGGCCGCGGTCCTTGGCCAGCCAGTCGCTCTCGAAGGCCACGCCCACGTCATAGACCATCTTGCCGGTGGGGCTCGGGCGCTCGCGGCACCAGGTGACCTCGCCCACGGCCTGCAGCTCTTCCACCTCGCCGGCGTCGACGCTGAGCTTGAGCTGCGTGCCCTTGGGCACCGGCTTGTCGCTCTCCAGGCGCAGCCCCTTGGGCGAGACGTCGCTCGCCTCGGCCTCGCCCTCGTGGCCGCCGGCCTCGAAGCGCACCCGAAGGCGCAAGTCGATGCGCGGTCCGTCGCGGCGCTCACTCGCTTTGGTCGCAGCCATAGCCCCTCGGGGTCAAGGACAACCGAGGCTAGCAGGGTGCCCGGCGCAGGTCAGCAAGCAATCTGGAGCGAGGCAACCCGCGAGGCGAGCCCGCAACCCAAGGCGAGCGAAGCGGGCGACGCCCGCGCAGCGAGCAGCAAGCCGCCACACGTCGCGGCGCCTACGACGGAGAGACGCCCGAACCCCAGCAGAAGGGCGACGGCCGGATCCTGGCCCCGATGACGTCGCGACGACCACGACGTCAAAGGCCAGGTCCGGCCGGCGCGAGTCGAAAACAGCGGCCTCGTTGCCGCTGTTTTCGACCAAGATCAGAACCCGCCCATGCCGCCCATGCCGCCCATGCCGCCCATGCCGCCCATGCCGGCGCCGGCCGCGGGCTTGGCCTTCTTGTCCTCGGGCTCGTCGGCGATCATGGCCTCGGTGGTGAGCAGGAGGCTCGCCACGCTGGCGGCGTTCTGCAGGGCCGAGCGCGTGACCTTGGTGGGATCCATGACGCCCCACTTGATCATGTCGCCGAACTCCTCGGTGGCCGCGTTGAAGCCGTAGTTGCCCTTCTCGCCCATCAGCTTGTTGACGACGACCGAGCCCTCCCAGCCCGCGTTCTGCGCGATCTGGCGCACGGGCTCCTCGATGGCGCGACGGAGCAGCTTGGCGCCGAACTTCTCCTCCTCGGTGAGCTTGAGCCCCTCGAGGACGTGGGCGCAGCGGATCAGCGCGACGCCGCCGCCGGGGACGATGCCCTCCTCCACGGCCGCGCGCGTCGCGTGCAGCGCGTCTTCCACGCGCGCCTTCTTCTCCTTCATCTCTACCTCGGTGGCCGCGCCCACCTTGATGACGGCCACGCCACCGGCCAGCTTGGCCAGGCGCTCCTGCAGCTTCTCCTTGTCGTAGTCCGAGGTGGTCTCCTCGATCTGCGCGCGGATCTGCTTGATGCGAGCCTGGATGGCCTTGTTGTCGCCGGCGCCGTCGACGATGGTGGTGTTGTCCTTGTCGACGCGGATGGACTTGCAGGTGCCGAGATCCGCCAGGGTGGCGGCCTCGAGCTTCTGGCCCAGGTCCTCGGAGATCATCTTGCCGCCCGTGAGGATGGCGAGGTCCTCGAGCATGGCCTTCCTGCGGTCGCCGAAGCCCGGCGCCTTGACCGCGCACACCTGCAGGCCGCCGCGCAGCTTGTTGACCACCAGCGTGGCCAGAGCCTCACCGTCGACCTCCTCGGCGATGACCAAGAGCGGCTTGCGCGTCTGGGCCACGGCCTCGAGCAGCGGCAGGAAGTCCTTCATCGACGAGATCTTCTTCTCGTAGATGAAGACGTAGGGGGCCTCGAGCACGCACTCCATGCGGTCGGCGTTGGTGACGAAGTAGGGCGAGAGGTAGCCGCGGTCGAACTGCATGCCGTCGACGCACTCGAGCGTGGTCTCGAGGCTCTTGGCCTCCTCGACGGTGATGACGCCCTCCTTGCCGACCTTCTCCATCGCCTCGGCGATGATGTTGCCGATCTCGTCGTCGCCGTTGGCGGAGATGGTGCCAACCTGCGCGATCTCCTTGCGGTCCTTGGTGGGCTTCGAGAGCTTCTTCAGCTCCTCGACGAGGACGGTGACGCCCTTGTCGATGCCGCGCTTGATCTCCATGGGGTTGTGGCCGGCGGCCACGAGCTTGCTGCCCTCGCGGAACAGCGCCTGCGCCAGCACGGTGGCGGTGGTGGTGCCGTCGCCGGCGGTGTCGGAGGTCTTGGAGGCGACCTCCTTCACCATCTGCGCGCCCATGTTCTCGAACTTGTCGTCGAGCTCGATCTCCTTGGCGACCGTGACGCCATCCTTGGTGATGGTGGGCGCGCCGAACGACTTCTCGATGACGACGTTGCGACCCTTGGGCCCGAGCGTGACCTTCACGGCGTTGGCGAGGGTGTCGACGCCCTTCAGGATCTTCTCACGGGCCTTGGTGTCGAAAATGATGGACTTCGCGGTCATTGGTCAGCTCCAGGAAACACCGTGCAAACAATCACGGTGATGTGTTGGGGACAGAAACAGCGACGTCAGCCGAGGTGCGTGTGGACGGACCCAGTGAGGTCGCGAGCGAAATGGAGACGCAGAGAAGGGGAACAAGAAACGGAAACAGCGACGTCAGCCGAGGCGCGTATGGACGGACCCAGTGAAGCCGCGAGCGAAGTGAGGCGAAACCTCGGGGGAGGGGGACCCGCCGTCCGACTTGCTCGGCGGCGGGGGAGGGGGCGTCAGCCCCCTCCGTGAGACCCGCGTCCCGCCGTCCGACTTGTTCGGCGGCGGGGGAGAGGGCGTCAGCCCTCTCCAATCAAGTACAGCGACTCAGCGCTCGATGACGCCGAGGAGGTCGTCCTCGCGCAGCAGCAGCATGTTCTCGCCGCCGACCTTGACCTCGGTCTCGGCGTACTTGGCGAAGAGCACGCGATCGCCCTTCTTCACCTGGCAGGGGCGCAGCGAGCCGTCCTCGAGCACCTTGCCGTTGCCCACGGCGACCACCTCGCCCTCGAGCGGCTTCTCCTTGGCGGTCTCGGGGATGATGATGCCGCCCTTGGTCTTCTGCTCGGACTCGATGCGCTTGACGAGGACGCGGTCGTAGAGGGGGCGCAGGGTTGCGGTGGCCATGGCGGGTCTCCGGTGGTGGGCCACGAGGTCGCGGTGAGCTTGCTCAGTGGCCGGAAAAAGAAACGGATTCGGACGAGATCTGGCACTCGCACGGGTCGAGTGCCAACGGAAGGTAGACGTGGACGGGCTTTGGTCAACCCGGATCCGGCCGTTTAGCGGAAGTGACCGTGTCGTTCCGGCTAGAATGCCGAAAGGACACGCGAAACGGCACGCGGACGGAACGCGAAAGGACCTTGGGATGTTGGTGGCCTCTGCGTCGATGCGCGACTACTTCCGCGAGACCCTCACCCTGGCCATGCGCAAGCGGTCGGTGCGCCTGAGCGAAACGGCGCAGGCCTACGTGGTGAACCTGTGCGCGGAGCTGTCGCGAGCCGAGAACCTGTTCGCCGGCACCGAGCACGGCGAGCGCCCGGCCCTGGTGGACCTGCTGGCGCGCGCGCAAGACGCCGAGCCCCACGAGGCGCTGCGCATCTACAAGCACATGGGCGACAGCTCGCTGGTGCTCACGGGCTTCTTCCGCGAGTCCGTCGAGGACACCGTGGGCGTCGAGTACTACGTGTCCATGGGCGGCGGCGCCTACGCCAACGTGGCGGGCCTCATGCGCCCCACCGCGGCGTCGTCGTCGGCGCTGTTCGCGGAGCTGTCCGACCGCTTCCGCGAGCTGGTGGAGCTGCTCATCGCCATGAGCATGCAGGGCGACCAGACCAAGGGCCTCGACGACGTGCGCGTGCTCGAGCTGGTGGAGCGCTTCGAGCGCACCGGCGATCCCCGCGCGCTCGAGGCGCTCAAGGCCACGGGCATCGTGCTGCGCCCCGGCGTCGACGACGACGACCACGGGGTCAACTGACGGCGGCGAGCGGTCGCCGTGATCACTCGTCGCCGAGCAGGCCGAGCGCGTCCCGGCGCACGATGAAGACCTGCTCCACCGCCGAGTCGGCGATGGCGCCGGCGGCCTCGAGCCCGTCGGTGGTGAGGCCCCAGATGCCGCCGCCCACGCCAGCGCTGCCGAGGATCATGCGGCGGCAGCCCACCGCGAGCGACGTGGCGCGGCCGCCGTCGCCCACCGAGCCCACGTCGAGGGCGCGGGGCGGCGTGAACGACAGGTCGAGCTGGAAGATGTTGTCGGTGCTGCGGTAGGCCGCCGCCACGTACGCCTTGCCGGCGCGCGCGCCGATGGCCGCGGCCTCCGCCTGTGCGTCGTCGGGGAAGCTCCAGTCGGTGGCGACGTCGGGCACGCCGAAGCCCTGGTCGTAGGGCGTGACCACGATGCCCGTGGTGTTGCCGAGCAGGAGCTTGCGCGTGACGGCGTCGAAGGCGATGCCGCGGGAGACCTGCGGGCCCCCGAAGTAGTCGAAGCGATCTTCGCGGTTGCCGATCACGGAGTAGGCCGCGGGCAGGGCGAGGCCCGCGGTCTGCCACACGCCGAAGCCGTCGGTGGCCACGCCCGCGACGAAGGTGAGCCCGTCGACGGCGAAGCCGACGCCGCGGTGGTAGTCGTTCGTGTCCTCGACCACGGCGCCGTTGTCGCCGGGCTGCGCGTCGTTGGCCAGCGCCACCACGTCGCCGCCCACGGCCACCACGTGACCCGGCGTCAGCACCACCGAGGAGTAGCTGCCGAAGGCCGAGAGCGTGAGCTGCTGACGGCCGGCGACCTGCCCCTGCGTGAGCGTGCTCGCCTCCAAGCGGTAGAGGAAGCGATCGCCCACCAGCCAGAGGTTGCCGCCGTCGTCGAGGGCGCCACCGCCGATGGAGTAGCCGTTCGAGATGGCGTTCGGGTCGTCGTTGGCGATGGCGACGTTGTCGGTGGTGCCCTCGGGGAAGATGCGCAGGAGCGCGCCGGGCGTGAACCGATAGACCTGCACCGCGTCGTCGGGGTCGTCGCGGATGACGATGAGGCGCTCTTGCTCCTCGCAGCGCGGATCGCTGTCGGGGAGCTCGCCCTCGCCCTCGCCCTCCCCCTCGCCCTCCCCTTCGCCCTCGCCCTCGTCGGCCAGCTCGGCGCGGATGGCCGCCAGCTCGCCCTCGAGGAAGAGCGTGCACGAAGGGAGCGCCAGCGCGCACAGCGCCAAGGCGAGGCGTCGCAGCGTGATTCTCGTCGTCATAGAGCACCCACCACCATCATGGCGCCGCCGGCCACCGCCAACGCGGCGGCGCCGACCAGCAGCAAGTCGGCGCCGTAGGCCTCGGTGCGAATGTCGCGGGCGCGGGCGTCGAAGGCGCTCGCGTCGAGGTGCGCGGCGTCGGTGCGCAGCGCCTGGGTCTGCACCAGCACGTGGAGCCCGAGGGCGCCGGCGCCGGCCGCCGCGATCACGCCTGCGCCCCCGGTGGCCGCGCCGGCCCAGAACACCGGCGACACGCCGCGCTCGTCCTCGTCGACGGCGGGGGCGCGCGCCAAGCCCCGGCGCACCAGCAACCCCATGACCAGCGCGCGCGCCGCGCGCTCGATGGCGCGCTCGTCGCGCGCCGGCGCGGCCGCGTCGTCGCGGTCGATGACCACGCCGCGCTTGAGGTCCACGATGCGCGCGATGAGGCGCGCCTCGTGCCCGATGCGGTTGATCCCGAGCGCCACCAGGTACGCGGCGTCGACGCGGGTGAAGTCGTGGGCGGAGAAGCAGTCGTCCTTGTCGCAGCTCGACAGCTCGGCGATGGCCTGGGCGCCCAAGAGCACGTCGAGGTCTTGGGGCGTGACCACCTCCAGGCGGGGCTCGTGCGCGATGTCGACGGCCACGGACTCGCCCACGGCCCGGCACAGGGCCGGCTCGAGGTCGCGCTCGCACTGCACGGGCAGCACGGCGATGCGGCTGGTGGCGCTGCCGAGGCGGTAGGCGGGCTCGGCGGCCGGCAGGGCCAGCGCGGCCACGAGGAGGGGTGCCATCATCTGAGCGGTCTTGTAGCGCTTCGAGCGCCCAACCTCGATGACCGGCGTCGCACCCCCCTGGCGCCCGCGCGCTGGATCCGAGGCGCAGCCGGCCCCTTGATCCGCCAAGCCGCCCTGCTATGAGGGTCGGCCAGGCTTTCCCCCCATCCCGAGGTCTCCTCGTGTCCATGTCCGCTGCGCACCTGCGCGAATACGAAACCATCTATGTCATCAAGCCCGACGTCGAGGACGCCGCCGCCATCACCTTCATCCAGAAGATGAAGGGCGTGGTGGAGCGCGAGGGCGGCAAGCACCTCAAGATCACCAACTGGGGTCGGCGCAAGCTCGCGTGGGAGCGTAAGAAGCAGCAGAAGGGCATGTTCGTGCACCACCGCTACCTCGGGAAGCCGGGGCTGGTGGCCGAGTACGAGCGCACCCTCGCCATCGACGAGAACATCATCCTGCGCCTGACCAAGCTGCTCGATCCCGCGGTGGATCCGGCGGCGCGCCAGCCCGAGGAAGACGTGGTCAACCCGCCCATCGTCAAGGAGAAGGACGAGCGCCGCGAGCGCCGCTTCGACGACGACGGCGGCGACTTCGGCTACGGCGGCTACGACCGCGACTTCCGCGACTTCCGCGGCGACTTCGACAACGAGCCCCGCGGCGGCAGCCGCGACGACGAAGAGAGCCGCGACTAGCGCATTGCACTCCGGCCGCCGGCCCCCGCGCCGCGGGGTGTCCGGGCGGTCAACGATCGGGCGCGCCCGCGGTCAGGGCGCCCGCCGATTACCGGTGAACCACCCTCACCTCGAGAGAGGCAGGAGCAGACCATGGCCCAGAATGTCCCCGTGATCCTCGCCCGCGACGTCGGCAACCTCGGCCGCATCGGCGAGCTCGTCAACGTGCGCCCCGGCTACGCCCGCAACTACCTCATCCCGAACGGCCTGGCCCTGCCCGCCTCGCCCAAGCGCGTAGCGTTCTTCGAGCACCAGAAGAAGATCGTCGAGCACAAGCGGCGCCTGGTGCGCGCCGAGAGCGAGAAGCGCGCCGATCAGATCAAGGGCCTGACGGTGACCGTGTCGGCCAAGGCCGGCGAGGGCGGCAAGCTGTTCGGCTCGGTGACCAACCGCGACATCTCGAAGGCGCTGGCCGCCATCGGCCAGACCATCCACCACAAGGACATCAAGCTGGCCGATCCCATCCGCGCCGTCGGCAGCTTCGACGTCGACGTGCGCCTCGAGGCCGACGTGGCGTCGAAGATCAAGGTGATCGTGGCGCCCATCGTCGAGGTGGAGCCCGCGCCCGCGCCCGAGGAGGAGGCCGCCGCCGAGGCCAAGCCCGAGGCCGTGCCCGCCGCTGGTGGCGAGGCGACGCCGGCCTGAGCCGCGCGTTCGTCGTGCGAGCAAGGCGCCCCTCGTGGGCGCCTTGCTGTTTTTCACGGACGCTCGGTGCTCGCGGCGGCCACCTCGATTGCAGGAGCGGGCCGCGGGCCTGCGAAAGCGCCGACGTCACCTCGGCCCTCGGCGCTCGGCCAGCGGATGATCGCGCTGCGGGCCCCAGGCGGCAGTGCATCGGAGGGGTGCAATCCGGGCACATGGGTGAAGGGGCGGACCGGAGACATCGGTGACGCTGCCATGGGCGCTGCGATCGCCGATGCGCGATGCGCCCCCGGTGTAGCTGAGCGAGCACGGCGGCGCGACGATGATCCGCGGGGCGCGGCCCGCGGGCCGAGGGAGCCGGCGCCCGATCGCCCGACCGCCGAACGCCGACCACGCGCGCACGGGTTCGCATGACGCTCGAGACCGATGACCGCGCGAGCGGCGCGTCACGCCCGCTGCAGCGCGTGGGCGCGGATGTGCACGAAGCCGGCAGCGGTCGCGCCGCGCCCGCCGGACCTGCGCTCGAAGGCCGAACAGGTTGGCTCCCGTCGCCTGGCGCAGCCTCGTGGCCGATGGCGGCGTCGCGTCCTCGCCAGGTAGCGCTGCTACCTGGCTGCGGGGCTCCTTGCCCTCGGCCACGAGGCTGCGCCATGCTCGGTCCGCCAACCTGCCCGGCCTTCGAGTCCCCGCGTGCCCGACGTCCAGCTCCACGACCACCTGACCACACGGCTCGAGGCGTTCGCGCGCGACCAGCTCATCGAGCGCGGCGATCGCACCTGCGATCTCTTCCTCGCGCTCCTGCGGCGCGAGGGCGTGCTCACGAAGGACGGCGCGGGCCTGAGCGCCGGCGGGCGCGCGCTCGGTGGGCCGCTCGGGCGCGAGCTCTTGAACCTGTGCGCCGACAGCGCGGGCCTAGTGGCGATCCTGTTCGAGGCTGAGCGCGCCGTCGCCGCCAGCAGCTCGTTCGCCGCCGACCTCGCCGCTACGGCGCTGCCGCGAGACGTCGCCACCGTCTGTCTGGTGCGCGGCGAGACCTTCGGCGGCGCCGCCGACCTGGGCGATCGACGCTACCTGCTCGCGTGCAAGCCCGTGCGCCTCGGCGACGACCCCGTGGGGGCCATCGTGTGCGGCATGCCGGCCGCCGAGGGCAACGCCGCGGTGCTCGGGCTGTCGTCCATCGAGGCCGACATCATCGGGCTCGCGGATCAGATCCAGGCCGAGCGCCAGCGCGCGGTCTCGGACTTCCTCAAGATCATCCGCAGCATCGCCAAGCGCATCCACCTCCTGGCGCTCAACGCGAGCATCCTGTCGGCGCAGGCGGGCGAGCACGGGCGCGGCTTCGCGGTGGTGGCGCGGGAGATCGGCGAGCTGGCCGAGCGCACGCGTCAGTCGACGCAAGAGCTCGAGACCGAATTCCTCGGGCAGCAGCGCGCGCCGGAGATCGCCGAGCGCCGCGTGGGCGGGCGGCGCTGACGTCGCGCCGCGGCGCTCACGACCCCATCAGCCCCGACTCGGTGCGGTTCCTGCCCTTGTGCTTCGCCTGGTACAGGTACTCGTCGGCCGCCTTCACCAGCGACTTCGGCGTGGGGTAGTTCTGCCCCTCGAGCGTGGCGATGCCCATGGAGATGGTCACCGGCAGCTTCTTGCCGTCGTACACGAACTGGTGGTTCTCGATGCCGCGCCGCACCCGCTCGCAGATGAGGAAGGCGCGCTCGCCGTCGGTGTCGCGCAGGATGATGCCGAACTCCTCGCCGCCGTAGCGCGCGAAGATGTCCTCGGTGCGCAGGGCCTTCTGCACGAGCGTCGCCAGCGTCTTGAGCACGTAGTCGCCCGCGGGGTGGCCGAAGCCGTCGTTGAGCTTCTTGAAGAAGTCGATGTCGAACAGCACGAGCGACAGCGGGCTGCCGTGGCGTGAGTAGAAGGCGAAGTCGGTCTTGAGCTGATCGGCGAAGTACTTCTTGTTGAAGGCCTGCGTCAGGTCGTCGATGGTGGCCTTCTTGTACTGATCGGCCTGGAACTTCTCCTCGATCTCGTCTTGGAACGAGAACTTGAGGATGGTCGAGCTGCCGAGCTGCACCTTGTCGCCGTCGGCGAGCAGGTGCCGCTGCACGCGATTGCCGTTCACGAACACGCCGTTGGTCGACATCTTGATCTGGCCGTCGGGCATGCGCTCGCCGTCGACCAGCACCAGGCCCGCGGCGGCGCGCTCGACGTGCGCGTGCCGCCGCGACACGCCCTCGTCGTCGATCATGATCTCGTTCGACGCCTGGCGCCCGATGACCACGCGCTCACCCGTGAGCTTGAACATCTTGCCCACGGAGCGACCGTTGATGACGATGAGGTACGCCGAGCGGGCCCCGGCCTGTTTGCCGGGCGTGAAGATCTCGAGGTCCTTACCGGAGAGGACCGTCGTCTTCTCGTAGTCGTCCCCGAACTCGCTCTTCGCCACGCGCACCCCGACCGGGCCGCGCCCAAGGGCGGGCCCAAACCCCGATCGACATTAGGGAAAGTGCCGTGGGCTGGCAAGCGGGCGCCCGTCGGTGGCTCAGCTTGGCGCGGGTGGGGCCGGATGGCGGCGCGCCGACGGCGTGGTAAGGGGCCGGCATGCGCGTCGTCTACCGAGCGTTCGTGGCCACGATGTCGGCGTTGGTCGCCACCGCGGGGCAGGCGGCACCGCCGGGGACGGTCGGCGCGCCCGCCGCGCCCGCGGCGCTCACGACGTTCCCGGTGGTCGACCTCGGCAAGCTCGACGACGCGGGGCGGCGCTCGTTCGCCGCCATCGCCAACGAGGAGCTGTGCCCGTGCGGGTGCGCGACGTCGTTCGGCGCCTGCCTGCAGAACGACAAGTGCAAGCCGGCCCAGCTGCTCGGCGCGTGGATCGTGGACCTGCTCGCCGAGGGCGTGGATCCGAAGGTCGTGCACGAGGCGGTGACGCGGGAGCTGACCAACGGCTTCTCGGTGGCGCCGCGCGCGCCGGATCTGCGTGGCTTCGCCAGCAAGGGCGCGAATGGCGCTCCCATCACCATCGTCGAGTACGCGGACTTCGAGTGCATGCACTGTCGCGTGGTCGGGCCCGTGATCAACGAGCTCGTCAAGCGGCACCCCGAGGTGCGCGTCGTGTACAAGCACTACCCGCTCCAATTCCACGCCATGGCGCGGCGCGCCGCCGTGGCCGTCGAGGCCGCGGGTCGCCAGGGCAAGTTCTGGCAGATGCACGACGCCGTGTTCTCGACGCAGGACCTGCTCTCCGACGAGCTGCTGGTAGGCCACGCCACCGCCCTCGGGCTCGACGTGGCGCGCTTCAAGCGCGACCTCGACGACGCCGAGCTGGCGCGGCGGGTGGAGGCCAGCCGCGCCGAGGCCGTGGCCTTCGGCTTCGACTCGACGCCGTCGTTCCTGGTGAACGGCAGGCCCTACCACCTGGCGCGCTCGCTCGACGGCTTCGAGCTCCGGCTCGAGATGGAGCGAGCGCGCGCTACGTCGTCTTGTCCCTAGGAGCTCTCGATGCGCACGCTGACCGCGCTCTCGTCCTTGGTGATCGCCGCGCTGATCTTCGGCTTGGTCTCGAGCGCCGGCGCGCAGCGCCGCATTATCGGCGGCGATGACGAGGAGGCGCCGCCCGTCGACGCGGGCCCGCCGCCGCCCGACGCCAAGAAGGACGACAAGAAGAAGAAGGACGACAAGAAGAAGGCCGAGGAGCCGAAGCCCGACGACAAGGCGAAGCCCGACGACAAGGCGAAGCCCGACGACCAGGCGAAGCCCGACGGCAAGGCGAAGCCCGACGACAAGGCGAAGCCCGACGGCAAGGCGAAGCCCGACGACAAGGCGAAGCCCGACGACAAGGCGAAGCCCGACGACAAGGCGAAGCCCGGCGACAAGGGCAAGAAGGACGACGGCAAGAAGGACGTGCTCGACGACTCCGCAGCGGAGATCGAGAAGCGCAAGAAGGACGACGAGGCGCGCAAGGCCGCCGAGGCCGCCGCCGAAGCCGCCGCCGAGGCCGCCAAGAAGAAGAAGGAAGAGGACGAGAAGAAGCTGCGCGAGGAGAAGAAGGCCGCCGAGGAGAAGAAGAAGCTCGAGAACCGCGACCAGCGGCTGGCGAGCGCGCGCAAGATCCGGCAGTTCACGCGATCCAGCGGCGACCTCGCGCTGTCGTTCGCGGTGGCGCCCGGCGAGGTCAAGGCCGGCGAGGTCATCGAGGTGCGCGTGGCCGTCGAGCAGAAGCTCACGACCGCCGACCCGAAGTACGGCAACCTGCTGCCACTCAAGGGCCTCGACCTCGTCGCCGTGGTGAGCCAGCCGAGCGGCAAGGGCGGGCCGCCGCAGCGCTACGTGCTGCACCCTCTGGGCGCGCCGGGGCGCTACGGCTTCCACGTCACGGTGCCGAAGAGCGGGCAGATCCAGGTCGCCATCGAGGGCGACGCCAAGGGCAAGTCCATCGCGCTCACCATCCCGCTGCACGTGGGCGTGTGGCCGCCGCCCGACTTCGACGACGAAGAGAAGAACAACGCCGCCAGCAGCGACGCGGCGCGCGCCGGCCGCCGCGTGCTCGGCGAGTGAGGGAGATCGTCATGCGTAGCTTCATCGTCATCGCGCCCGTGCTCTTCTCGCTGGCCGCGCTCGCCGCCGACCGGCCCCTCATCGGCGACGCCAAGAACGGCGACAAGCTCTTGAGCGCCGCCGGCTTCGACGCGAAGGTGGACGGCACCTGGCTCAACCAGTTCCCCGACGACGTCATCATCGAGAAGATGGTGCGGGGTGACAGCGGCTTCCCGCAGATCGACAGCGACAACGTGCTCGATCGTTGGGACGCGCTGGCCGCGCTGCGCGCCAAGAACACCGACCTCAAGGACCTGCTCAGCGGTGCCGACGCGGTGCTGGTGATGCCCACGACCCTCGACGAGCACGCCGTGGGGCGGCTCAAGGATCAGGCCAAGATCCCGTCGTCGGCCATCGACGAGAGCGGCACGGTGTTCGGCCTGTACAAGACCGGCGCGGGCGGGATGTCGTTCGTGGGCCCCAAGGAGAACAAGAAGCGCGACAAGCTCAAGAAGGACACCAAGGTGGGCTACGTGGTGTTCCAGCCCATCCCCGGCTTTCGCGGCGGCAAGTACGAGGCCGCGTTCGCCATCGACAAGGACATCCGCATCCTGGCGGTGGCCGTGCGCGCGCCCGACGGCGGCGCGCCCGTCGACCTGAACCAAGCGGCGGCGCGCTTCGTGGGCAAGGGCGCGCGCGGCCAGTACGCGGCGCTCAAGGCGGGCGGCGCGGGCAAGGCGCTCTCGGAGCTCGCGGGGCCGCTGTCCGACGCGTTTCTGCTGGCGGCCGAGCGCGCCTACATGCTCGAGGTCGACGAGCGCGAGTACTTCGCGTTCTGAGCAATCGTTGGCAGACGCGGTGCGCCGTGGCCGCGGGCCGTGGTGGCGGCGCGCACGCTGTGCCGTGCATCATGCCGGCGCGCCACGGATCTGTCGTGGCGCGCCCAAGCCTGCCGTACGAACCAAGGAGGTTCCATGACGATGCGACGT
Organism: uncultured Myxococcales bacterium; assembly: GCA_964580865.1. Taxonomy (GTDB): domain Bacteria; phylum Myxococcota; class UBA727; order UBA727; family VGSZ01; genus JACOUT01. The sequence goes on from CAZONM010000020.1 coordinate 16,269, forward strand.
GCCCTGCCCCTTACCCTGGTGTCCGCGCTGGTCGGCCCCGCTGCCCTGAGCGCCTGCGAGCTCGGTGACTTCCTGCCAAACGGCGATGCCGCGCCTTTGCCGCCCGTGGAGGCGCTGTTCTTGCCCAAGCCCTCCGACGGGCGCTCGAACACCGCCAGCCAGGCAGCGTGCGCCGACGGCAACGACGCCATCGTGGCGCTCGAGGCGCGCATCGACGAGCTCAACGCCAGCGTGCAAGACGACCTGGCGCTGTTGCGCGCGCTCTACGACGCGTCGCCCGACGCCCAGGCCGGCATCAGCATCTACACCGTGGAGGCGGACGGGCGCACGCTCGAGGTGCGCCTCGTCGACAGCGGCGAGGAGGTCGCCATCACCGGCACCGTGGAGGGCGAGGACGACGCGCTCATCTCGGGCGCCTACAAGTCCGACGGCTCCGAGGGCGCCATCTCGCTCGAGGGCGCCGACGGCACCATCGCGTCGGCCTGGCACACCGAGGACGGCCAGCTGCAGATCGCGCGCAACGAGGGCGACGTCGCCGCCGCCGTCGACATCGACGACAGCACCGTGGAGCTGGCCATCACCGATGGCGCCGACTCCCTGGCTGCGCACTGGGATCGCGAGACCGGCGAGGGTGAGATGGCCGAGTCGGGCGGTAGCGCCTCGTGCTGGAGCGCCGGCGACGGCGCCGACGACATGTGCGACGTCACCTGCGCCGACATCTGAGCCGACCTCAGTACACGTGGCGGCCGCATCGCGGCGCGGCGCACGCTCGTGCGCCGCGCCGCGATCGCGACAGCCGTGTCACATCGGACGAACGACCGAGCCTGTGTCGACGCAAACGCGCCTATGCGAGCGGTGGAGGAACGCACCATGACTCCCCTTCGTCACCTGGCCTTGACCATTCTCGCGCTCAGCGCGCTCGCCGCGTGCGGCGTCAACCCGGCCGACAGCGGCAAGGTGTGGCGCAGCGTTACCCGCACCCTCGGCGCGGACAGCGGCAACCAGCAGGCGCTGTCGGCCTCGTTCACGTTCGAGGTGGACTGCGAGAACGGCGGCGAGGCCGAGCTCGAGGCCCTGTTCGATCTCGACGACGAGACCGCGGGGCACCTGGCCGCCGTCTTCGGCTACCAGATCCGCTACGACGAGTGTCAGCCCGACGACAACACGCTCGACGGCGAGCTCAATTACGACGCCACCGTGGTGGCGGACCACACCGACAACGGCGGGCTCCTCACCGTGCGCACCACCTACCAGGGCGTGGTGACCTCCACGGGCGAGGCCAACGGCACCTGCGAGATCGACGTGGTGGGAACGCTCGACGCGGCGGCCTACGAGCTGCCCGGCGAGGAGTTCCACGCGCAGGTCGACGCCACCTACACGGGCACCATCTGCGGCAACGAGGTCGACGAGGTGTTCTCCGCCAGCGCCGACGTCGACGCCGACGACGCGTAGCGCGCCTCGGCGCGCAGGCTACGATCCGCGCGGCCCCTGGTAAGCCGCGCGCTGCGACAGTTCCCCTCCACGCGCCACTCGCGCTCGGAGGGAACCATGCACACGCCGAACCTGACCCCGCCTCGCCCGCTCAGCCACGAGGTCCGCGCCGTCGGCACCCGCGCCCGCGCGTGGCGGCCCGCGCCGGCCGACGAGGGCGCTGGCGGCGGCCGCACGTGGCTGGTGGCGACCGTGGCGATCGCGCTCGTGGCCGTTCTCGGGCTGTTCGTGGCGGCGCCCTACCGCAGCGCCGACAAGCTCGGGCGCGCGCTGGCCTCGGGCAACGCCGAGCGCCTCGAGGACGTCATCGACTTCCCCACGCTGCGCGACGACCTCAAACGCCAAGCGGTGGCGTCCCTCGGCGCGGGCGACGACGAGGCCGGCGCCGGCCTGCGCCTGGCGGGCGCCGCGCTCATCAACGCGACCATCGACGCGGCCGTCCAGCCGGAGATGGTGGCGAAGCTCCCGACCCTCCCCGTGGACGACGTCGTGCGGGCGCGCGTCGAGCGCGCGCTCGAGCGGGCGCGCGTGGGCTACGACGGCTTCGGCTCCTTCACCATCCGCGTCGTGCTGCCCGACGTCGCCGACGAGCCCATCAAGATCCGCATGGGGCGCACCGGCGCGTTCACGTGGAAGGTGCAGGGCGTGACCTTGCCGTCGGACCTGCACAAGCTCGGCGCCCTCGCCGACGACGCGCCGCGCGTGCCCAGCACGGTCAATGGCGTCGCGCTGGCGCACTGACGACGAGGCTGTGCGATCGCCGGGCGGCGTGGCATAGCGACCACCCGGAGAGGCCATGAAGGAAAAGCACATCCGCATCCGCATCGAGCAGTGCCTGGCGTTGGCCAACGCCTCCAACTGTCCGCGGCGCAAGTTCGGCGCGCTCTTGCTCGACCCCGAGCGCAACGTGGTGCTGATGGACGGCTACAACGGCGGGCCCCGCGGCGGCGGCGAGCTGTGCGGCGGCGAGAGCTGTCTGCGCGACACGCTGCACATCACGTCGGGCACGCGCATGGAGATCGGCTGCCACCACGCCGAGATGAACGTCATCTGCAACTGCGCGGCCTCGGGCGTGGCCACCAAGGGCGCGTGGCTCGTCGTCACGGGTGAGCCGTGCCTGATGTGCGCCAAGCTCATCCACCACGCGGGCCTCACGCGCGTCATCGTGGTGGGCGGCGGCTACGCCGGCGAGAACGGGCTTGGGTACCTGGCCGCCCACGGCGTGGGCGTGCAGACCGTGGAGGGGCCGAAGGACCCGCGCCTGTCGACGATCGCGCAGCCCTGACGTCACGCCCCGGGCGCGAGGCCGGCGCGCGTGAGGCTGGCGGCGAGCGCCAACAGCTGCGTGGGCTCGATGGGCTTCTGCAGCACGCGGCTGCGGTTGGCGTCGACGAAGGTGCGCGCGGCCGGCGTGACGGCGCCGGCGGTCATGAACAGCGTCTTGGCGGCGAACGGAGAGCCGTGCTCGGCGAGCATCGACTGCAGCCGCGCGGCGCCGCCGTCGGGCATGATGACGTCGCACAGCGCCAGGTCGAAGGCCTCGGGCTCGCGGAGCAGCTCGAGCGCGCCATCCACGTTGTCAACGGCGCGCACCTGAAACCACGCGCCCAGGCTGCGACGGAGCGCGTCGAGCACCACGGGGTCGTCGTCGACCAGCAACAGGCGCATGGCCGCGCGCGGCGTCGCGGGCGCGGGCGCGGCCGGCTCGTGCGCCGCCGGGGCCTCGCATGCCGGCAGCTCGATGACGAAGGTGCTGCCGCTCGATGTGGACGTTGCCAGGCGCAGGTCGCCGCCTTGCGCGCGCATGAGCCCGAGCGAGACCGCGAGGCCGAGGCCGGTGCCACGCCCCTGCGGTTTGGTGGTGAAGAAGGGCTCGAACAGGCGGCTCTGCGCCGCCGCGGGGACGCCGGGGCCATCGTCGGCGACGGCGAGCAGCACGCGCTCACCCTCGGCGCGCGCGGTGATGTCGATGCGACCGCGTGGGCGCGCCTCGGCGATGGCCTGCGCGGCGTTCACCACCAGGTTGGTCACGACCTGGGTCACCAGATCTTCATCGCCGCGCACCCAGCACTCCTCGGCGACGTCGACGTGGACCTCGACGTGCTGCTGCTGCACGCGCGTGTTGGCCACGGCGGCCCTGACCGCGCGCCCTACCGGAAAGGGCCCGATGCGCGCGTGCTGGCCGCCGGCGACGCGCCCGGCGTCGAGCAGCTGGCGCACGATGCGGCCGATGCGCTTGGTGGAGGCGAACGACTCCTCGAGGCACTCGCGGGCGTCGGAGGGCAACGGCTCGCCCTGGGTGAGCGGCTCGAGGAGGTACGCCAGGTTGGCCAGCACCGCGGCCGTGGGGTTGTTGATCTCGTGCGCCACGCCTGCCGCCAGGTTGCCCACGGCGGCGAGCTTCTCGGAGTGCGCCAGCGCGGTCTGCGCCTGGGCGAGTTGCTCGCTGCGCTCGGCCACGAGCTGCTCGAGCTTACCCTTGATGGCGTCGAGCTCCCGCGACGACGTCACGAAGTGGCGCACCACGGCGCCGCCCGAGGCCACCACCAGCGTCACGAAGCCGAGGTCGAGGAAGTACGGCAAGTTGAGCACACCGGCGCCGGTGAGGGCGTCGCAGGCGCCAGTGCCGATCAGCACCAGGAGCCCCGCCGAGAACGTGCTCGCGTGGCGCGCGCCGCGCCGCCACTCGCGAAGGTAGTGAACGAAAGGGAAGAGAAGCGACATGACAAGGACGGCGTACACGACGGCGCCGAGCGTGGTGGGGATCGCGTCGGCGTAGGTGACGCCGAGCCACGCCACCTCGTGGTACTGCACCACCGGCGAGACCACCGCGCCCGGCACGAGCGCGAGCGCCGCGGCCGCGAGGACCATCGGCGGGATGAGCCTGTGCCGCCCGCGCAGCGGACGGCCGCGCTCGGCGCTCACGTACATGGTCCACGCGCAAGCGTGCGCACCCGCGACGGCCAGGCTCGCCATCGAAGCGGTCCGCACGATGGACGTGGACACCTCGAGCGAGGTCACGGTGTTCGCGGCGTTGAACGCGGCGGCGCTCAGGCACACGAGCGCGAACCAGCGCATGGCGCGCCAGCCGCCGCTCCAACCGATGCCAGCGGCCAGCGCCGCGAACACCAGGTTCACGGCGCAGCAGGCGATGGAGACGGCGGCGGGGAGGGTGAGCGACACGAGGACGGCGCCTTGTCCCCCCCAGTCTAGCTATCGGTCCACCACATGGTCGGCTTGAGGCAGCGGCGATACGCCGCGCGATCAGCGGGTGGGGATCGCTCCCACCTGGGGCCCGCTCGCCGTGGAGCCCACGCCAGCCGCCGTGCCGTCGGTGGGGAAGCGCGGCAGCACGTAGCGGCCCCACAGGTCTTGGGTGACGGCGCCCGCGGCGATGATCTCCTGGTACGCCTGGCCCATCTTCGTGAGCGTGCGCGGCATGGCCGCGTCGTCGAAGTCCACGCGATAGGCGCCGAAGCGCTGCAGCGAGCCCTCGACCCACTCGAAGTTGTCGGCGAGGGTCCAGTGGTAATAGCCGCGCACGTCGACGCCACGGGCGATGGCGCGCGCCACCTCCCACAGGTGCACGGTGAGGTACATGGCGGCCTGATCCTCGTCGAACTCCGGCGCCGGGATGGGCGGCGGGTCGTGCTCGCCGAACGCGGGGCGCAGGTTGGTGGTGGTGCCGTTCTCGGTGATGATGAGCGGCAACCCCCAGCGCGCGTAGCGGTCGATCGTGTCGGCGAAACCGGCGCCCGAGATCTCGCGGCCCATGGCGTTGTGCGGCAGCGCCTGGTCGTCCTCGTTGCTGTAGAGGGCCACGTCGGTGAGCGGCATGCCGAAGAGCGGCGCCACGTTGTTGAGCAGCGGCGACTCCTTGACCTTGACGGGGCCGTAGTACTGCACGCCGATGAACTCGAGGGTGTTGGCCAGCTCGGGGTAGTCGCCCTCGAGCGGATCGGTCACCGACGCGGGCTCCACGTCGCCGTCGAGATCGACGTCGAGCACGCCGCGCGTCAACGTCTGCAGCACCCAGTCGTTGTACACATAGTTCATGCTCTCGGCGGCGAGCTGCTGCTGCGCGCTCTCGGGGTTCTCGGGGTACACGTCGTTGGCCGTCATGGTGAGGCCCACGAACGAGGGCGCGCCGTCACCATCGGCGTCGACGTCGTCGAGCTCCTTGATGACGCCGAACGCGCGCGCGTGCATGCGCATCAGGTTGATGCCGAAGTCGGTGGCGCGCTCGATGGCGAGCACGCCGCCGGGCGGGAAGCGGCCGTCGATGTAGCCCACGATCACCATGGTGAGCGGCTCGTTGAGCACCGTGTACGTGTCGACGCGGTCCTTCACGCGCGGGATCACCTCGCGCACGAAGCCCTCGAAGTCGTCGACCACGGCGTCGTCCTTGTCGGCGATGCGGTCGATGAAGCCCTCGGGGGCGTCGGCGTCGGGGTTTTGCACCCACGGCGGCACCGTCCAGTGGTAGAGGGTCAGCACCGGCTCCATGCCGGCGGCGCGGATGGCGTCGAGCACGGCCTCGAAGTGCGTGAGCTCGTCGTCGTCGTAGGCGCCGGGCTGCGGCTCGACGCGCGCCCAGTCGAGCGACAAGCGGAAGTGCGTGAGGCCGAGCGCAGCGGCGCGATCGATGTCGGCCTGGTAGTCGGTGTGAAAGCCGTTGCCGCGCGCGTTGCGTTGCGCGCCCTTGACCTTGTCCATAGCCGCCCAGCGCGACCAGTTGGAGTCGACGGCGCCGGCCTCGCCCTCGTCGCCCTCGGCCTGCCATTGCGCGATGGCGGTGCCCCAGCCGAACCCCTCGGGGAACGCGGCCGGCAAGAAGCCCTCGGTGGGCGGCGTGGGGCATCCGGCGACGACGGCGAGCGCGGCGACGACGAGGGTGCGGTCCCAGTGCGGCATGACCCCCACCGTAGCCCATGGAGGACCTTTGCGCAGCGGCGCCGGAGCCGCTAACCATTTGGCATGGACGCACGCCGCGAGTCGGTCACGCTGCTCTCGTCATCGGAGGTGGAGGCCATGCGGCGCGCGGGCCGCGCCGCCGCCGAGATGATCGCGCACCTGGCGGCCCTGCTGAAGCCCGGCATCAGCACCGCCGACCTCGACGACGCCGCCGTGGCCTGGACCTCGGCGCGCGGCTACCAGAACGGCCCGCTCAACTACCACGGCTATCCGAGGAGCATCTGCACCAGCGTCAACGAGGTGGTGTGCCACGGCATCCCGAGCAAGAAGGCGGTGCTGAAGGACGGCGACATCATCAACATTGATGTCACGCCCATCGTCGACGGCTGGTACGGCGACACCTCGTGCACCTACCACGTGGGCAGCGCGCGCCCGCAGGCCAAGAAGCTCGTCGACGTGACCGCCGAGTGCCTGCGCCGCGCCATCGCGGTGGTGAGGCCGGGCGCGCGCTTGGGCGACATCGGCGCCGCCATCCAGGAGTACGCCGAGGCCAACGGCTACTCGGTGGTGAAGGACTTCGTGGGCCACGGCATCGGCCGCACGTTCCATAGCGCGCCGCAGGTGCCGCACTACGGCAAGCGCGGCAAGGGCGCGCGCCTCGAGAAGGGCATGTGCTTCACCATCGAGCCCATGATCAACGCGGGCACCTGGGAGATCGAGGTGCTCGACGACGGGTGGACCGCGGTGACGCGGGATCGCAAGCTGTCGGCGCAGTTCGAGCACACCATCGTGGTCACCGAGCACGGGTGCGAGATCGTGACCGCGGCCCCGTGACGAGCGCTGCCATGGCGAGCAAGCTTAAGCCGTTCCTCGAGGTGAGCCAGGGCGAGCCCGACCACCGGCGCGTCTTCACCATCCGCTCGGATCAGGTGAAGAGCCAGCTCACCGGGCGCGCGTTCACGGTCGATCGCCTGATCGGGCCCGACTGGGTGAACGTCGTCGCCATCACCGCCGAGCGGCGCATCGTGCTGGTACGCCAGTGGCGCTTCGGTACGCGCTCGTTCACCTGGGAGCTGCCCGCGGGGCTGGTGGAGCGCGGCGAGGACCCGCTGCTCGCCGGCCTGCGCGAGCTGCGCGAGGAGACGGGCTATGCGCCGCGCGACCAGGCGCAGGCGCGCGTCATCGGCGTGGTGCACCCGAACCCGGCGTTCATGAGCAACGTGTGCACGACGGTGCTCGCGACCGACTGCGTGCTGGTGGGCGAGCAAGAGCTCGACCCGTCGGAGGAGATCGAGATCGCGACCGTGCCGCTCGACGAGCTGCCCGCGCGCGTGGCGGCCGGCGAGCTGTCGACGGCGCTCGGGTTGGTGGGGCTGTACTGGTGGGAGCGGGCGCGCGGCTGATCACCGCGAGAAACGGCGGGAGAACGACCGTTTTGCGGCCTTCCCGACGGTCGATGCCGGCGCTATGCAGCGCGTCATGAGCGCGCTCTACCCGGTCCTCCACTCCGTCATCACCCTCGGCCTGGTCATGGGCGCCTTCGCCTTCATGGGCCAGCGCCTGCTGCAGATCGCGTCGATGGTGAACATGGGCCGCCACGAGGCGGTGCGCACCGACCACAAGGGCGCGCGCTGGCGCATGGTGGCGTCCATCGTGTTCGGCCACAAGAAGACGCTCGAGGACAAGACCTCGGGCCTCACGCACATGGCCTTCATCTACGGCTTCTGCATCTTGGGCGCCGGGCACAGCGAGATCGTGGTCGAGGGCTTGACCATGTTCCTGCGCACCTTCGGCGAGAAGCCGCTGACGTGGGACCGCCTGCCGCTGCTGTCCCCCGAGCACCCGCTCATCTGGATCTACTGGCTCAGCCAAGACTTCGCGGCGTTCCTGGTGCTCACGGCCGTCGTGGTGGCGCTGGTGCGGCGCATGGCGTTCGCGCCGCCGCGCCTGCAGCCGCGCTCGGCCGACGCCGAGCGCATCCTGTACTTCATCCTCGTGCTCTACGTGACCTTCTACTTCTTCCAGGGCGCGCACCACCTGCGCGAGCACCACTACGAGTACCACTACTCCCAGTGGAAGCCGTTCACCTCGATGATGTCGATGTGGATGGCCAAGGTCCCGCACGGCGCCGTCGACGCCATGTACTGGATCTTCTGGTGGGGCCACGTGCTGACGTTCCTCGGCTTCGGCGCGTACATCCCGACGTCGAAGCACATGCACCTGATCTTCGCAGGACCGAACACCTGGTTCTTCAACAAGGGCGCGCACGCCTGGCGCCAGCCCGACGTCGCCGCCGCCGAGGGCACGCTGCCCCCCAAGGAGCGCGCGCGCCCCATGGGCCTGCCACCGCGCATCGACTTCGAGACCGCCGAGAAGTACGGCATCGACCGTATCGACGAGCTGCCGTGGAAGACCCTGCTCGACGGCTTCGCCTGCACCGAGTGCGGCCGCTGCAACAACGTCTGCCCCGCGCACCTGACGCACAAGCCGCTCAAGCCGAAGAAGGTGCTGCACGACATCAAGGTGAGCCTGCTCAAGAAGAACGGCCCGAGCCTGTACGCGCTGAAGGACGAGTGGGGCCGCGCGCAGGAGGCGACCAAGGAGGCCGAGGCCGCATGGACGCCTCCCTTGGCGCTCATCACCAAGGACGAGGTCAAGCACGACGACAAGACCGCCGTGGCGCCCGACGGCAGCTACGTGCACGTCGACGGCCAGATCCACGTCGACGAGGCCTGGGCGTGCACCACGTGCGCCGCATGCATCGAGGCGTGCCCCGTGCTGATCGACTCGGTGCCTGGCACGCTCATCGGCGTGCGCCAGAGCCTCGTGATGATGGAGTCGGACTTCCCGGGCGAGCTCACGGCGGCCTTCAAGGGCCTCGAGCGCCAGGGCAACCCCTGGGGCGTGGGGCAAGACAAGCGCGAGGAGTGGGCCGAGGGGCTCGACGTGCCCACCTTCTCATCGATCGGCGGCGAGCGCGTGGTCGACTACCTGTTCTTCGTGGGGTGCGCCGGCGCCACCGACGACAACGCCAAGAAGGTGCAGCAGGCCTTGGTGAAGGTGCTCAAGGCCGCCAAGGTCGACTTCGCCATCCTCGGCGCCGAGGAGAAGTGCTGCGGCGATCCCGCGCGGCGCCTGGGCAACGAGGCCGTGTTCAGCCAGCTCGCGCAGGAGAACATCGCCACCTTCGGCCAGTACAAGTTCAAGAAGATGTTCACCGCGTGCCCGCACTGCCTGACGTCGCTGAAAAAGGAGTACGCCGAATTCGGCGAGTCCTTTGAGGTGCTGCACCACTCGCAGCTCATCGCCGAGCTGGTGAAGGACAAGCGCCTCCCTATCGACGCCGCCAAGGCGCTCGAGGGCAACGTCACCTTCCACGATCCCTGCTACCTCGGCCGTTACAACCGCGAGACCGAGGCGCCGCGCGAGGTGCTGCACGCCATCGGCGGCAAGAGCAAGCTGCGTGAGATGGAGCGCACCAAGGGCGCGTCGTTCTGCTGCGGCGCGGGCGGCGGGCGCATCTTCCTCGAGGAGCACATCGGCGAGCGCGTCAACGTCGAGCGCACCAAGCAGGCCATGGCCACCGGCGCCACCACCATCGCCACCGGCTGCCCCTTCTGCAAGTCCATGCTCGTCGACGGCACCAAGGCGCTCGACGCCGAAGAGAAGATCAGGGTGAAGGACATCGCCGAGCTGCTCGCCGAGCGCCTGCCGGGGTAAGGGCGCGCGCTACTTGAAGGGCCGCGCCTGCGCGCGGCGATCCTCGGGGATGAGCTCGGGGTCGTCGACGATGTGGGTGGAGCCGTCCTGGTCCTCGAAGACCCAGAGCTGGCCCGTGCCGCGGCGGCTCGCCGGCGCCGGGGGCGGTGCGGGCGGCGACGCCTCGGCGGGCGGCGCGGCGGCCCTCGTCGACGGAGCGCCGGCCCCGCTCGGAACCTCCACACCGCCTCCACCGAGCGACCCGCCGCCGGGCACGGCCCCGGCGCCGGGCGCCGTGGCGTCGCCGCGCGCGGCCGCGTCGAGCACACCGACGTCGCGCAGGAACGACCCGGCCTGCGCGCCGAAGGCCGCCGGCGCGCCCATGCTCATGCCCGAGCGTCCGTCGGCATTCCATCCGCCGCCGCTCGGGCCCATGGCCGGGGGCGCGCCGCCCGTCGGCCAGGTACCGGCCCCGCCGCTCGCTCCCGACGACACGCCGCCGGCGAAGCTCGACAGGCAGCTGCCGCAGGTACCGAACGCGAGCAGCCCGAGCATCACGAGGACGAACACGAGCGCCCCGAAGCCGCCGTGGCGCCCGCGACGACGACGGCGGCCGCGGCGGTCGACGCGGTAGGCGCGCGCGTCGTCGCCGTCGGGCATGAAGAACCAGCCCACCGCGAGCGCGGCGCCGTCGCCGAGCCACGAGCGCTGCAACGAGAACGCGCGCAGACCGGCGGTGCTCAGGAGCACCCACAGGCCCCAGGCGCCGAACGCCGTGCCGACGGGAAAGGCCGCCAGCATGGTGGTGCACAAGACGATGCCGAGCCAGCGGCCCCACGGCGCGCGCTTCGAGATGCCGTACCAAGCAAGTAGCTCGGGGATGCCGCCGAGCGCGAGCACGGCGCCCACGACGAGACAGACGGCGCTCAACCCCACGGCGCCGCCCGCGCCGCCGGAGCCGAACAGGAGCGCGGCGCTGCCCGCGACGCCAAGCACCGCGAGGCCGATGCCGAGCGCTACGCTGCCGAGGCCGAGCACGGCGAAGACCAGGGCGACGCGACCGAGGGCACGGCGGATGTCGTCGGGACCGTTCATGCGATCAGGATAGGTCGTGCGGCCGTTCCACGAGCGGGCGGGAGAATGGAACGACCTTGGTTTGCGGAGGAGGAGGAGGCGGGGACGAAGAGGACGACGACGACGACGACGGCGAAGAAGAAGAAGAAGAAGAAGAAGAAGAAGAAGAAGAAGAAGAAGAAGAAG
>CAZONM010000021.1:0-9009 GCA_964580865.1 uncultured Myxococcales bacterium
GGGCTGCTCGTCGACTGGGGAGCGCCCTGACAGGCCTGCGCGCCGCGTCCTCGACCGCGCGGTTCGTCGCCGCGACGCGCCCGTGACCGCGCGCCCGTGACCCCGCGCTCGTGCCGCGCGCGGGCACCCTGCTACCCTGCGCCCACCGAGGTCACCATGAGCGTGTACGCCGCCCCCGCCCCCACCATCTCCGGCCCCGCCGCCGAGCGCCACGCGTTCTTGAAGCGCACGGCGCTGTGGACGCTCGGCGGCCTCGTCGCCGCCGGCGTGGTGGGGAGCGCGTCGATGTTCACCGTCGCGCCCGCGATCTTCTCCGCCGGACGCTGGGGCGGCACCATCGTGGTGCTCGGCACCTTCTTCCTCGCGCACTTCGTGTGCCGGCGCATGGTGTACTCGAGCGCCAAGGTGCCGGGCTTCGTCATCGCCGTGCTCGCCGAGGGCGTGGCGCTCGGCTGCCTCCTGCTCACCACCGCGGCCATCGCCGGCGTGCGCGGCGCCACCGAGATCACGGTGCAGGCGCTCGCGCTCGTCGCCGCCACGGCCCTTGGCATGCTGATCTACGTGTGGTTCAGCAAGGGCGAGCTCAAGCTCGTGGGCGCGTTCCTCACCATGGCCTTCGTGCCCATGCTGATCCTGATGGCCATCGGCGTGTTCTTCCCGTTCGGCGGCACCATCGGGCTCATCATCTCGGCGGCGTTCGTGATCGTGAGCGCCGCCGGGCTGCTCTATCGCTTGAACTACGTGGTGCACGCGCTTGGCACCGAGCAGCACGTGGAGGGCGCGTACGAGATCACCATGGGCGTCTTGGTGCTCCTGTGGAACCTGATCACGCTCCTGAGCCGCGCGCGCCGCTGACGAGAGCGCACGCGCAGGCGGCGCACGATGCACCGGCGCCGGCGCAATTCGCACCGGCAATTCTTCTGATCTGACGCACACTTACCCTCTTGTGCGCGGGCGCGGCGCTGCCACCGTGGCGGCCATGCTGCATCGCTCCACCGCCGCGCTCGCCCTTGCCCTCACCACCGCCACCGCCTGTGCCGTCGACGTCAGCGACGGCGCAGCGCTCGACGGCGCGCCCGCGCACGCGCGCGCGGCCACCGCGCCGCTCGAGGGCGACGCGCAGGGCGCCGACGCCGCCGAGAACCAGTGCGGCGTGGTGCTGCGCACCGTGGGCCGACCGCCGGGGCAGTACGGCGGCTACGAGTCGATCTGCCGCGACACCGGCTGCTTCTACGTGTGGGCCGGCACCCTCGACGTCGCGGTGGAGCAGCTCGCCGCCGGCGCCACGCCGCACGTGCTCTACCAGACGAGCATGGGCGAGCGCGCGTGGTGGGAGGTCGACGCCGTGGCGGTGGACGGCGCGGGCGCGGGCTTTCAGCGCTTCTCCTTCCGCATCGACGAGCACACGCCCTCGCCGGGCATGAGCTACTCGTCGCTCAACCGCACGCGCATCGAGCTCGTGCCCTTCGTGCGCGACGCCGCGGGCAACCGCTGGTTCGACCACAACCGCAACGGCAGCCCGTTCGACAACTACGTGCTCACCATCGACAACGGCTGGAGCATCCAGGACGACGCCGCGGTGTGTCCGGCGCGCGCCACGCCCGACTGGATGGGCAACGTGGTGGCGCGCATCAGCCGCGACTCGAGCCACCCGTGCGCCGGCGGCACGCCCCTCGTCGACACCGTCACCTACGACGGCTGGGCGCGCCAGCGCGCGGCGGTGCGCAACGTGTGCTTCGAGGTGTGGGAGCCCGGCGTCACCGACTGGGACAACCCCGACCAGTGGCGCGCGCTCGACGTGCAGGCCCACTACCGCTTCGCGCCCTCGGGTGCGTGGCAGAGCACCTGGGTCAACGGCGTGGATCACGTGGGCAACAACGCGCGCTACGCGTTCGGCTTGGGCGCGCTCGATCCGTTCGCGCCCTACCAGTGCCTCGAGGGCGTGCCGCTGGAGACCGTCCCGGCGCCCGACGGCGACCGCGTGCGCGCCACGCTCGAGCTGTCGTTCACGGTCAACGGCGCGCCGCTCGCGCCCGCCGCCGGCGCGTGGCAGGTCCGCTTCGAGGAGCACGCGAGCGCCGTGCGGGAGCGCGCGTGCCCGTGAGCGCAGCCGGTGCAGCGTGCGCCAGCCGCGAGGAGAAACGCACCGCTGATTCTCCTGATCCGACGCGCACTTGCCCTATTGCGACGGTGCGCTTGGCTGGCACGCTTCGGTGTGGCGCGGAGCTGAAGGTGAGTGACGAGGCCAAGGAGAGCATGGGGCTTTCGGAGAGGATGGGGCTTATCGCCGCTCCGTTTGGGTCGGTCGCTGCTCTCGCGAGAGCACGGCGCGGTGCCTTCATGAAGGACGGCGTAGGCGGCGGGTTCGGAGCGTGGAGCGTCGGACGCGGTCCCCCTCCTAGATCCTCCCCCGTCCCGGGGGAGGCCGTGCCGGGCCGAGGTGTGGCGCTCGGCGGTCTCGCGATCCCGCCGAGCGGCGGACCAGGTCAGCAGGCTCGCTTGATCGGCCTGGCATCGAATGACGACGTCACCATCGAGGGCGCTCGCAGGTCACGTCGCACTCCTCGGCACGGCCTCCCCCGGGACGGGGGAGGATCGAGGAGGAGGGGGACCGCGATCTCACCTCCATCGCCCGAACCCGCCACCGCCGCCCTCCGCAAAGCCGCCTCCCTCCTCGCGCTCGTCACGCTCCTCGCGAGCCCCCGCGCCGGCGCCGAGACGATCCTGCAGTACTTCGAGACGCCGTGGACCGAGATCGAGGCGCGCATGCCCGAGATCGCGAGCGCCGGCTACGACGCCCTGTGGCTGCCGCCGCCCACCAAGGGCAGCGAGGGCACGCGCGACGTGGGCTTCGCGGTCTATGACCGCTTCGATCTCGGCGACGGTGACGCCGACGGCGCGCCGCAGCGCGGCACCGTGCCCACGCGCTACGGCAACAAGGCCGAGCTCTTGTCGCTCGTCGAGACCGCGCACCGCTTCGGCGTGCGCGTGTATTTCGACGTCGTCATGAACCACAACGGCAACCCCAACGGCATCGAGAACGAGGGCGTGTCGCTCGCGCCCGTGGAGCTTGGTGGCTTCCCCGGCACGTCGCTGTGGGACTACCACGTGCTGCCCGCGCGCGTGGCCCCGGGGGGCAGCTGCGCCGACGGCAGCTCGGGCTGCGCCTACTGCGCGCGCCAGCCGGGCATGCGGGCCACCGACGACTATGACGGCGCGGCGTTCGGCGGCAAGCAGTGGACGGCGCTCAACGACGACGGCAGCTACGTGAACGCCGCGGGCGGCGAGGTGTGCGTGCGCAACGGCGACAGCGGTGAAGACCGCGTCGCCACCATGACCATGACGGACGCGCTGAGCGAGCCGGGCGCGCCGTCGTCGGGCAACCCCATCCTCTCGGGCATGACGCACGTGGTGCGCGCGCCGCGCATCGGTGTGTGGGACGACTTCGAATTCCAGGTGTCGAACTGGACGCTGGTCGGACTGCACGACTTCTGCACCGACCAATACGAGACCAGCGCGGGCGCTCGCGCCATCGACGGCACGTGCAGCATCACGGGCACCGAGCTGCCGAGCTACGTGCGCGACGCCGCGCGCCCCGAGACCTACCAGTACGAGGCCCCGGCCAATCCCCAGGCCGAGGACATCCGCCAGTACCTGATGCGCTGGATCCGCTGGCTGATGCTGGAGACCGGCGCCGACGGCTTCCGCCTCGACGCCATCAAGCACGTGTGGCCGAACTTCTACCGCGCGGACTTCGCGGGCGACGACATCGCCTTCGTCAAGGTCATCCAAGACACCTACGACGAGCTGCACGGCTTCACCGACGCCGATGACACCGACCTGGTCGACGACGCCGCCGTGTTCGGCGAGGACTTCACGGACTCCTGCGACGCGCTCGCGCCCTACATCAACACCGGCATGCGCGCGCTCGATTTTCCGCTGCGCGCCTCGCTGCACGAGCTGATGACTGGTGGCGACATCAGACACTTCTCGGGGCCCAAGGGCGGTGGCGGCTGCGACGGCGGCGGTAGCGTTGGCGCGTTCATGGGCTTGAACCGCAGGAGCGGCGTGGCCTTCGCGCAGAGCCACGACCAATGCCAGACCAACGAGCACCCCGACGAGAACAGCGCCTCCGGCACCTTCTCGCGCTGTTTCACCACGGAGCCCGGCCGGCCCGACCTGGTGTACGCCTACATCCTCACGCGCGACGCCGACGCGGCCGTCTTCTATGACGGCAACCGCTGGACGTCGCAGAGCTTCGTGCGCTCGGGCCGGCCCGACGGGCTCGTAGAGGTGGCGGGCGGCGCCACGCTCGACGCCGTGCCCACGTTGGTGACCGCCGCGCGGCGCGTGGCGCGCGGCAGCACGCTCAACGTCTGGGTGTCGACGTCGAACCAAGACGCCTACGTGTACGAGCGCCAGGTCGGCGGCAAGGCCGCGGGCCTGGTGGTGCTGTCGGACGCGGGCTACGAGCTCGGCTTCGGCGACGGCTCGACGACGGGCTCGTTCATCTTCACGACGTTTTCGCCCGGCACCGAGCTGTGCGAGCTCACGGGCAACGCGCTGTCGTGGGCGCAGGGCTGCTACGCCGTGCTCGATCCGGCGGCGCTCGGCGCGGGCGAGCAGGCGGAGATCGACGCCGCGCGCGCGGCCTTCCAAAACGGCACCGGCGCCGCGCCGCCCGCCTCCGCGGGCGTGTTCTACGCGGGCGTGCCCAACAGCGGCTCGTCGTACGCCATCTACGCGCCGCGCGCCTACGCGGTGGGCGGCGGCGGCGCCGACGAGGTCGAGCTGCGGGACATCCCCACGGCGACCCTGAGCCCCGGCATGCATGCGCTGCACGTGCGCTTCCGCCGCGAGGTCGCCGGCGCCGCCGACGCGCAGGACGAGGTCATCATCCCGCTGTGCGTCCCCGACGGCGGCGGCGCGTCGGTGTGCGGCGCCGCGTCGAGCGGCAGCCCGCCCAGCACCGATCCCCTCGAGAGCGGCCTGGTGGAGCTGTTGGTCGACGGCGCAGCGCCCACGCGTCGCGCGGTGGAGACCGCACCCGCGCGCTCCTTGCCCGACGGCCGCTCCGTGAGCGCGGCGCGCGCCTACCACGTGGTGGTCGACGGCGACACGCTCGACGTGGTGGTGCGCACGGCCGCGAGCCTGCCCGTGGACGACGTCGCCATCCGCATCGACGACGATCCCGAGCTGGTCCCGGGCTTCCACCTGGTGAGCACGGGCGAGCGCTTCCTCGATCGCTTCACCAAGCTCTTCCCGCCCGGCGTGACGCCGCCCGACGCGGGCCCGCAGGAGGGCGAGGGTGAGGGCGAAGGCGAAGGCGAAGGCGAGGGTGAGGGTGAGGGTGAGGGCGAGGGCGACCCCGACGCCGGCTACACCCCCGACGGCGACGACGACGGCGACGGCGTCAAGAACGCCGAGGACAACTGCGTGGAGGATCGCAACGCGGACCAGGCCGACTTCGACGAGGACGGCGTGGGCGACGCCTGCGACCTGTGCGTGCTCGAGGGCTCCATCGAGGGCGAACCGGTCGACGCCACCGGCTGCCGCCCCGTGAGCGACGACGAGCGCGCCGCGATCCTCGCGGTGGCGCGCGCCATCGCGAACCGCGAGACGGCCGACGCCACCACCGACCTCGACGGCGACGGCGACGTCGACGTGGCCGATCTCGAGCTGGCCATCGCGGAGGCTCACCAATGACCCGCACGACGCTCCTGCTCGCGGCCGCCGCGCTCGCCGGCACGATCGCCAGCTGCACCTGCGGCGCGCCGCCGCCGCCCGACCCCGACGGCGCCGTGGGGCAGGTGAGCGCCACCCCCGTCGAGGGCGGCTTCGAGCTGGTGCTCTCGGGCCTCGAGCGGCCCGTGCGCTCCCTGCAAGTCGACGTCAAGCTCACCGACGCGTCGGCCACGGCGGCGCGCGCCCTCGGGGGCAGCGACGTGATCGAGGCCGGGCTGGCGGCGCCGAAGAACGACTTCACCGTAGTGGTGGCCGACACGCGCCGGCTCAACCTGCCGAGCGGCGCCGTGGCGCACGTCGACACGGACGCGGCGCCTCGCGAGATCGCGCTGTCGCGCGCCTTCGCCGTCGACGACACCGGCGCCCTGCGCACGGTGCTGGTGGTGGTGCCATGAGGCACGCGCTCGCGGTCGCCCTCGCGTTGCTGCCGCTCGCCGCCTGTCTTGGCGACTTCGTCGCCACGCCGCCGCCCGAGGCCGAGATCGTCGGTCGTGTCGACGACGTCCCCGACGCGCTGCGCGCCCGCGCCGGCGGCGCCGCGCTGCGCGCCCAGGCGGTCTCCGTCGACGGCGCCGTGCTCGCCGAGACCGACACGGCCATCGGCGCGCAGTTCCGCCTGAAGCTCGGGCCCGGGCAGTCGCACGTCAACGTGCGCGTCGTGGTGACCGCGGGCTCGATGGTGTTCAAGGACTTCGTCAGCGAGGCGGCCGCCGGCAGCGTCGTCGATCTCGAGGCCACGCACGGACCCCTGGGCACGGCCTCGAGCGCCGCCGCCCAGGTGGTGGAGCGCTACGCGGTGCGCGAGCGCGCCAGCTTGTCGTCGACGCCGCCCACGACACTGGCGAGCGTGCTAGCGCTGGCCCGCGGCGACGACGAGCGCGTGGCGGCCTTCCGCGCCGTCGTCGCCGAGCTCTTGGCGGTCACCGATCCGCAGGGTGAGGATCCGGCGCTCGAGGCCACGTCATCGGCCGCCGGCGCCGACGCGCTCGGTCTCGCGGGCCTGTCGCAGGCCGAGTACGACGCCGCCCTCGAGGCGGCGGTCGACGCCTCGCTCGTGCCCATCGTGTGCGACCCGAGCCAGGTGCTCGTCATGTTCGCCGTCGACGTCAGCGGCGCCGCCAAAGACGGCAACGGCACGCCGCAGTTCATCCGCCAGGCACCCAAGGAGGGCCGCGTCTTCCTCGGCATCACGCTCGACCCGCTCTCGCCCGTGCCCGACAGCGCGGGCGCGCTGCGCCCGCGCCTCACGCCCAACGATCCCGCGACCGAGCTGGTGGACGACGGCACCCGCGGCGACGAGGTGGCCGGCGACCTGGTCTTCACCACCACGCTCGGGCTGCCGCGCGGCATGCGGGTCCTCTACAAATACACCGACGGCTCGCCCAACGAGGGCTTCACCGGCACCGAGGAGTGGCCAGGCAACGCACGCATCCTCCAAGTCGACGACGTGCTCACGGGGTCGGCCAGCGGGCAGCCCGACTGCCTGGTGATCCGCCGCGACAGCTTCGGCGACGAGTCGACCAACAAGAACTACGTGAACCTGCACGCGCGCTTGGGCGGCGGCGACCTCGGCTACGACGACGACCTCGGCGGCGCGGCGCTGCCGGTGCCCGCCGAGGAGGGCTTGCTGCGCGTGGGCGGGCTCGCGCTCGGCGACGTGCTCGCGAGCGCGCCGCTCACGCCCGACGGCGTCCCCGAGGCGCGCGAGAACGGCGTGTGCACCACGTGCCCGGCGCCGCTCACCGTCAGCGCCGACGACCGCGAGGCGCCGCGCCTGGTGGCGGCGGCCTTCGTGTCGACCGACGAGACGCGGGTGATGTTCTCCGAGGACGTCGACGTGCAGAGCGCGGGTCTGGCAGGCAACTACCTGCTCGTCGACGCCGAGAACCGGCCCGTCCAGGTGAAGGGCGCGCGCGTCGTCGGCAGCGAGGTGGTGCTCACGCACGCGCAGGTGGACCCGCGCGCGCCGCACACGGTGGCGGTGAAGAACGTGGCGGACGCGTCGCTGCAGCAGAACGTCATCGAGGGCGGCGCGCAGCTTCCCGTGGGCCCCGATCGCACGCCGCCCACGCTCGTGCAGGTGCGCCCCGGCAGCATCGTCGACGTCAACCCCGCGGCGCGCCCCGGCAACCCGGAGACCGGCGAGGTGGTGATCCTCACCTTCTCCGAGGCGCTCGACCGCATCGCGGCCGAGAACGCCGCCAACTACCAGGTGCCCGGCCTCGACGTGCACGCGGCCTTCGCGCGCGGCACGGAGGTGCTGGTGGTCACCTCGCAGCAACAGAAGGGCGCGCCCTACGAGATCGCCATTGGCACCGTGTTCGACGTCGCGGGCAACGTGGCCCGCGTCGACGACGCGGTGCCGTTCGCCGGCCTGTCGTTGTCCCTCGTGACGTTCGCGGCGGTGGTCGACTTCGCGTGGCGCTCGGTCGACGGCGCCGAGCGCGGGCTACCGCCGGGCGAGGGGCTGTTCCTCACCGGCACCGTCATGCTCGAGGCGCGCGCCGAGGACGGCGGCGACCTGCGCGTGGCCGGCCGCACCGACGTCGCGGGCGTCGACGGCTTCGAGCTCGTGCCCAATGGCGAGGAGCAGGACGGCGCGCCCGTCTACGCGGTCACGCTGCGGCTGCCGCCCGGCACCTACGCCTACAAGCTGGCGCATGGCTCCGCGGCGCTGGCGGCGAACCCGCCGGTGACGCTCGAGACGGTGAGCAAGGGGTTGGCCACCAGGAACGACGGCGGCGGTGTGGCCGTGGACCCCGTGACGCTCCGGGGCAAGGACGGCGTGAGCTACGCCGGCGCGCGCCTGTCGGTCACCGGCCAGGACCTCCCCGGCCCCGCCATCCTGTTCAAGCGCGAGAACCCCGACACGATCGTCATCGTGAGCGGGGCCGATCGCGCGCTGCCGCCCGACGTCATCGGCACCTGGCGCGACGTGCCCTTCGGCGACGGCGCCGACTACGACGACGGCCTGGTGGAGCTGCCGCTGTTCTCCGCCGGCGTCGACGACGACGCGCCGCCGCGCTTGTTGAGCGCGCGCGCGCGCGACAGCGAGAGCGTGCTGGTGAGCTTCGACGAGGCCATCGTGGCGCCGTCCTCGCCGATGGTGCGCGTCACCGGCGAAGGCGGCGCGGATCTCGCCATCGTCGAGGTCCTGGTGGGCGTGCCGCTGCCGAACCAGGTGGTGGTGCGCACCGGCGCCATGGCCAACGACGCGCCCTACACGCTGGCCATCGGGGGCCTGGCTGACCTCGCCGGCCACAC
>CAZONM010000021.1:9109-27340 GCA_964580865.1 uncultured Myxococcales bacterium
ACGACGCGCCCTACACGCTGGCCATCGGGGGCCTGGCTGACCTCGCCGGCCACACGCTGGCGCAGCCCGTGACGGCCGGCTTCTCGAGCCCGGCGCAATTCCAGCCCTTCACGCCCATCATCGACGAGGAGCCGCCCGCGTTGGTGTCGGTGCGGCCCACCTCGCCCACCGAGCTCGAGGTGACGTTCAACGAGCGCGTCACCGACGACGCCGCCGCGCCTGCGCACTTCGCCATCGCGCGCGTGGGCGGCGGCGCCGCGCCCACCGTGGCGTCGGCGCGCCTGGGCGCGGGTGGCGTCAAGGTGGTGCTCACCACCACCGCGCAGGAGCTGCAGGCGCCCTATCAGCTCACGGTCAGCGACGTCAGCGACGTCGCCGGCAACGTGCTCGACAGCGCGCAGCTCGAGTTCCCCGGCTTCGGCGAGCTCGTGCAGCCCACCATCGAGCGCGCCATCTCGCTTGGGCCCACCAAGGTGGCGCTCGTGTGGAACGAGCCGGTCACCGCAGCGTCGGCCGACAACATCACCAACTACGGCGTCAGCGAGGTCGCCGTCACCGACGTGCGCTTCGGCGCCTCCGACGAGCTGCGCGGCGCGGCGTTCAACGCCACCTGGGCGCCGCTCTCGGCCGACGTCGTGATCCTCACCACCACGCCGATGACGGGCGGCGGCAGCTACACGGTCACCGCCGAGGGCGTCACCGACCTGTCGGGCAACGAGAGCTCGGACTCGACGACGTTCACCGCGGCGGCCAGCGCCCCGCTCGTCGACGTGCTGTTGACCTACCTCGTCTCCGACACCGCCGGCGTCATCGGCGTGGGCCCGGGCGGCTCGGCGGGCTCGCCCGCGCGCGCCATCTCGCCCTCCACGCTGGCGCAGCAGCGCGAGGGCCTGTTCGTCCTCGGCACGGCGCTCAACGACGCGGGCGCCGCGCCCATCACCGACCACCCGTTCACGGCGGCGCTCGGCGGGTTCCCGGCCGAGGGCGCCTCGCTCACGGGCGTGGAGGCCGAGCTCCTCGACAACGGCAGCGGCGGCGACGCCGTGGCCGGCGATCACGTGTTCAGCCTGCTCGTCGAGGACGTGCCGCTCGGGAGCACCCTGAGCTGGAAGGCGTTCGCCTCGTTCACCCCGGCGTTCGCGGCCGCCAACCCGAGCTTCCCCGGCGCCGCCTTCGCCGATGCCACGCGCGGGCCCTCCGTGTTCGGCGACGGCCAGGAGTTTCCCGGTAACGACGACGCTGTGCTGTTGGTGGCCGACGTCGATGGCGACGGGCGCATCGTCATCGACAACCTGTTCGGCGACGAGATCACGTTCAAGCGCAAGACCGGGTTCCCGGCCTTTCACATGGCCATCGACCGTGCGCGGAGGCGCGAATGAGGACGCCGGCGCTCCTGACCCTGGCGCTGGTCGCCGTCTGCGCGCGCTGCGCGTGCGAGCCCCCGCTCGACGACGGCGAGCTGGTCGGCGACGGCATCGCCGCCGTGGTCGCGCTCGACGCGCGCACCGTCGAGCTGTCGTTCTCGCGCGCCATCAACCGTGGTTCGGTGACGCCGGCGGTGTTCGCGATCAAGGACTTCACGGTGGTGCCGCCCGCCGGCGTCGCGGTCGAGAGCGCCGAGGCCGCCGACGACAAGACCGTGCGCATCGGCACGGCGCCGCTGTCGGCCGGCACACGCTACACGCTCGAGATCGCGGGCCTCACCGATGCCCAGGGGCGCGCGCTCGATGGCACGGTCAACTTCGTGGCCTCGGGGCTCGGCGGCCCGGTGGAGGTCGAGGTGGTCATCGCCGACGTGGAGACCGCGCGGCGACACGACTCGCTCACGCTGCTCGCCACCGTCGACGACGACGGCACGTTCGCCGAGTCCATGGTGGCGTATCCCGTGGTCGACGAGGGCAGTCGCTTCGTGGGGCGCCTGACCGTGCTGGCCGACGCCGCGCGCACGCTCGATGCCGGCGACGACGGCGACCTCACCGTCGACCGCCGGCCGCTGGCGCTCATCCTCGTCGACGGCGTCGGCCGCATGGCGTCGGTGCTGGTGACCTTTGTGGTGCCCGACGCCAGCGCCAACGTAGTGCCGGTGGAGGTGCTGCCGCCCCTCGACATCCAAGGGCCCGAGACCGATCCGCTGCCGGAGCCGCCCGAAGACACCGCGCCCGGCGACGGCCTGCGCGTGGTGCGCGTGGTGGTCGACGATCGCGCGGCGCGCGAGCTCCTCGACCCTGAGCTGAAGGTGGCCGTCGCGGCCGACGGCTCGTTCGACGCGAGCTTCCCGCGCGCGCTGCCGCTCGCGCCCATGAGCGGCGACCTCCAGGGGTACTGGGAGGCCACCATCGAGGTGAAGGTCGACCCCGCGCGCGTGGCCGACGGCACCGCGCTCGAGACGTTCCCGTACTTCGCCTACCTGGTGGAGCAGGGCGTGCCCTACGAGTCCCTCGACGTGGCCGTGGTGGCGCCCGACGAGACGCCCATCACCGTGCGCCTGTCGCTCGGCAACCCCGCGTGGGTGCCGGTGACCTTCCGCGTCGACGTGAGCCGCGCCTACGTCACGCCGTCGGGCTCCGTGCGTGGGCGCTACCCGAGCGAGTCCATCTTCTTGACCGGCGAGTGGCAGAGCGCCGTGGACGCGCTCGGCAACAATTGCGGCGACGGCTTCAAGGGCGGCGAGAACCCGTGCCTGCAGATGCGCGAGCTGGGCTCGCACCCGGGCGTGTGGCAGCGCACCGTGTGGATGCCCGGCGGTCGCCCCTACGGCTGGAAGGTGGTGCGCTGCGAGACCGACGTCGGCTGCGGGCCGGTGGATCGCCGCGTGACGTCGTCGGGCGTTCCGTTCCCCACGGTGATGAAGAACCTCGCCACCGACAACGCCGACAGCGCCACCGACCCCGGCGTGGGCATCGTGGATCCGCTGATGCCCGCCACCACGCAGACCGGCTCGGGCGTGCGCGACTACTCGAGCGCCGCGGTGTACGTGGGCACGCGCATCGGCCTCGAGCCCGATCCGAGCGGCACGCCCGACGGCGCGCGCATGTTCAAGCAGGAGGTCCCCGACCTGGCGGTGAGCCCCGACACGCGCCCCCTCAAGACCCGCGTGTTCCACGTGGGCACGTGGCGCGACGTCAACCTCGACGTGACGCCGCAGCAGATCGTCGAGCAGGACCTGGCGGTGGAGCTCAACCCCTTCGACTACGACGACGGCTTCATCGGGCGCTACCCGCCCTCGCGGGAGGAGCCATGAGCCGGCGCGCGCCCTTCGAGCTTGCGGCCGCCCGCGCGGTGGCCCCGACGCGTGCGCTGATCGCCGCGCTCGTCACGCTGTTGAACGCCGTGCCGGCCGCGGCGCAGTTCACCGAGAGCGTCACCTTCTCGTTCGCCGCGGACCAGATCACGTACCACGGCCCCATCAACGCGGCGTGGCTCATGCTCGACGTCGACGGCGGCCGCAACCGCGTGGCCGACGCGCGCCCCATGAGCTGCGACAATGGCAACCCCAAGCGCTGCTCGTTGACCGTGGCGCTCGACGAGGGCGACTACATCTACGTGTTCGTGGCCAACCCCGAGCAGTACGTCGACATGAGCGACCCGCTGCTCAACCCCGACGACATCCCCGACGGCAACTTCTTCCGCGACCCGAGCCCGCGGAACGCCGGTTTCTGCGGGCAGTTCTCCACCGACAACTGCCTGTACGTGCGCAACCCCGACCGGCCGCGCTTCGACGCCGCGAGCTTTCAACCCGGGCACGGCGCGCTCGTCACCACCGACCCGGTGCAGATCGAGGCCACCGTGCAGAAGGGCGCCAACGGTCGCGCGCTCGACGCCGCCAGCGTGCGGGTGAGCTACGAGGACGCCGAGCCGCCCGGCGTGCGCTACCACGGCGGCGCGGCCACCATACCGAACCTGGTGAACGTGGCGGGCGCCACCTTCACCGCCAACGCCTCGGGGGGCGTGGTGCGCGCCACCATCGGCGGCATCCCCGAGGGCTTCCATCGCCTCGCCATCACCATCGCCAACACCGATGGGCTCGCGTCGGACCCGCTGGAGGCGAGCCTGCTCATCAACCGCACCAACGAGCCCCCGGTGGCCGTGGCCGGGCCCACGCAGTTCGCCGAGGTGAACCAGGAGGTGGTGCTCGACGGCAGCGCGTCGCGCGATCCGGACGGCATCGGCTTCGTCGAGTACCAGTGGCGCGTGGTGGAGGCGCCCGGCGGCGGGCAGGGCTTCTTCCGCTGCGTCGACGACGAGCTGGTCCCGCGCGACGGCTTCGGCAAGGTCGTCATCGATGAGCACGGCAACCCCCAGGGCGACCCGTGCACGCGCGGCGATCCGGGCGCGGTGCCGCGCTTCCGCGCCACGGCGCCGGGCCGCTACGTGGTGGGCCTGCGCGTGCGCGACGTGGGCGCCGGCGGCGGCACGCTGTCGGCCGAGAGCACCACCGAGGTGCACGTCGTGTCGTCGTTCAACCTGGCCAAACACCCGCGCCTCGAAGTGGTGGCGAGCGGCGGCACCATCACCGTCGACGGCTCGCTCACCGTTGGCGGCGGCGTGGGCACCTTCGTGGCCGACGGCGCCAACCCGGCGCCCATCACGCTGGCGTCGTCGGGGCTCACGGCCTCGTTCGCGCGGCCCTCGGTGCCGGGGGCGTACGTCGTGCACCTCGCGGTCGACGACAGCTACCCCGCGTCGGCGCTCATACGCGTGCACGCCGACGGCAGCGTGGATGGCCTCGACCTCGGCCGTCCGCCGCGCGCGTGGAAGGACGGCGAGAAGGTGGTGTACCTGGGCTTCGTCCGTGAGTTCTTCGACGCCGACGGCGACGGCGAGGGCGACCTGCTCGGCATGATCGACAAGGTCGACGCCATCGCCGCGCTCGGCGTGACCACCGTGTGGCTCATGCCGCTGGTGCCGGGCCCCACCACGCACGGCTACGCGACCACTGGCGCCTTCGCCGTGGAGGAGGACTACGGCACCGCCGAGGACCTCGAGCTGCTGTGCGAGACCGCCAAGGCCTTCGGCCTCGAGATCGTCATGGACTTCGTGGCCAACCACACGAGCGACCAGCACCCGTTCTTCCAGGCCGCGCGCCAGAACGTCACGAGCCCCATGCGCGACTGGTACGCGTTCAACCCCGACGGCAGCTACCGCTACGCCTTCACCTTCTACGCGCTGCCCGACAACAACCACAACAGCCCCATGGTGCGGCAGAGCCTCACCGACGTCGTCGACTGGTTCTTCGACCGCGGCATCAGCGGCGTGCGCGCCGACATCGCCGGCTTCACGCCGCCCTCCTATTGGCGCGCGCTGCGTCGGCACGTGAAGGCGCGCGACCCCAACGCCATCCTGCTCGCGGAGCTGCTGCCGCCGCAGGCCGAGTACTTCGTGCACGGCTTCGACCTGGCCTACGACCCGAACACCTACTGGAACACGCGCGACGCCTTTGCCACGGGCGGTAGTTTCGACGGGGTCGACAACGCGCTCGAGGACGCCACGCGCTTCGTGGAGCACGCCGCCTCCGAGCGCGCGCGCGCCACCATCCGCCGCGACGACGTACTGTTCATGCGCTACATCGACAACCAGGACGAGGACCGCTTCCTGCTGCGGGCGGGCGGCGATCTGCGCAAGGCCAAGAGCGTGGCCGGGTTCCTGCTGACGGCGCCGGGCACGCCGCTCGTCACCTATGGCAACGAGGTGGGCATCGAGGAGCTGCGCGGCCGGTATCCCTTCACCGACTACGACGACGAGCGCGATCGCTTCGGCGACGCCGCGCGCAATTCGCTGCGCGAGCACTACCGCAAGCTCATCACCGTGCGCAAAGGCAACCGCGCGCTGCACGAGGCCGACACCGCCACCGGCTTCGCCGACGGCAACAGCTACCTGCGCGTCTCGTCCAACGGCGACGAGGGCGGCGGCAACGTGTACTCGTTCATGCGCTTCGCCGGCGGCCAGCGGTTCCTGGTCATGGTGAACCGCGCCGACTCCACCGCGCTCGGCACCACCGCGCGCGTGTACCCGCCGGCCGAGCTGTTCACCGACTTCCCGAGCCAGACGCTGGTGCTGGTGGACCACCTCGATCCGAGCGTGCGCGTGTCGGTGACCAAGACGCAGCTGTTGGCCGCGGGCGGCACCACCTTCAACGTGCCGGGCTTCGGGACGCGCGTCCTGCAGGTCACCAGGAACGGCATCCCCGACGACGACGACGACGACACGCTCGATAGCTACGACAACTGCGCGGGCATCGCGAACGCGACCCAGTCGGACCTCGACGGCGACGGCGTGGGCGATCGCTGCGATCACTGCGCCGGCTCGCTGCGCGGCACCCCCGTGGGTCGCGATGGCTGTGGGCCGAACGCCGGCGCGCTCCGCTCGCGCTACGCCCTCGACGGCGCGGTCGACGACCAGGCGTTCGAGGTCGCGAGCGGCGCCGGCATCCACCTGTGGGCCAGCTTCAACGGCCAAGAGCTCTACGTGGCCACCGAGGCGGCCGCGCGCGGCGAGGACACGTTTCTCCTCGTCACCGACAACACCGGGCGCACGGCGGTCGCGCCCTTCGGCAAGGCCGGCACCGTGGCCACCGGCGGCATCTTCTTGGCGGACGAGGGCGACAACGACTTCACGCGCTGGTTCGCTACCACCGGCGAGGGGCACGAGGCCACCGAGGCGCTGCCCGGCCGCGGCGTGCTCGAGGGCACGCTCAACCTGGTGGAGGAATTCGGCGAGGTCCCCGCCGTCATCTACGTGGCGGCGGTGCGCTACGGCGGCGACGACGGCGACGGCATTGTCGCGCAGGCCCCGGCGGGCAACGGCAACGACATCCTCGAGGCGGGCGAGCTGTTCGCGCTCGACACCGCGGTGCCCGCGCTCGTGCCGGTGGGCTCCGGCGGTGAGGGCGAAGGCGAGGGCGAAGGCGAGGGCGAGGGTGAGGGGCCCATCGTCACCCAGCCCGGCGACGTCGACGGCGACGGCACCGAGAACCTCGTCGACAACTGCCCGGAGCTGTATAACGCGGCGCAGACCGACACGGATCACGACGGGCTCGGCGATGGCTGCGACCTGTGCCCGCTCACCTCCCCGGGCGTGGTGCCCGACAGCCGCGGTTGTGGCGAGCGCGAGGCGCCCGACGACGACCTGCCGCGCGCCAACCCCCGCGTGGTCGACCCCGAGGAACGCGCGGCCCTCGAGCGCGAGTGCGGCTGCACCGGCACCGGCGACGCCCCGGCGCCCGCGGCGCTGTCGCTCGTGGGCGCGGCGGCACTGTTGATCGCGTGGAGGCGGCGATGACGCTGCGTGCGCGCGCGCTCGGTCCTGCGATGGTGCTCATCGCCGGCACCGGCTGCATCGGCTTCGCGGGCAGCGCCGGCGATCGCCCCGAGGGCTTTCGCCTGGTGCAGGGGACGCTGGTGGTGCCCGAGGAGGATCTGCTCGGCCGCCACGTCACCGGCCTGCAGATCGCGGGCCTCGCCATCGGCACCGCCGACGACGCCGAGCGCGTCGACGTGTTCGGCTCCGCGGTGTTCGACGCGTCGCGCGCCGCCAGCGCCGCGTTCGTTGCCCCCGTCGACGGCGCGCGCAGCTTCGTGGTGATCTTGCAGGTGCCCTCCGCGTCGGGGCGCGGCCCGGGCTCGTTCTTGGGCGTGCTCGCCTTCGAGAGCGGCGCCGGCGAGGGCACCGTGGTGCCGCCGGGCGAGGATGACATCGACCTCGGCGCCGTGACGGTGACGACGGGCGACGCGCGCCCCGCGGGCAACCGCCTGGTGGCGGGCGAGGCGCACAACCCGCTGGCGCAGATCGACACCGACGGCGACGGCAGCGCCGATCTCTCCGATCCCGACGACGACGAGGACGGGGCCGCCGACACGGGCGACGCCGACACCGGCAACGACGGCGTCGACGACGTGCTGCAGACGCTGGCGGCGCTGCCCGACGCCGACGCCGACGGCGTGCCGGATCTCCTGGCCGGCGGCTGAGCGGCCGCGCTCGCGCGATCCCGAGACAGTGCGCGCACCGGCGCCCGTGCGTTCGTTGGCCCACGCTAGTGTGACGGGCTCGCGTGGCCGCGCGGAGCCGCTGGGACCCCGTCGTCACGCGCATGAGGTGCTTCGTGATGCGATGGGCTCGTGTGGCCATGCTCTCTGGTGTGGGTGTGTGCGTGATCGTCGTCGCTGCCGCGTGCCCTCCGCCTGGCCCCATGCCGCAGGAGGGCGAGGGCGAGGGCGAGGGAGAAGGAGAAGGAGAAGGAGAAGGAGAAGGAGAAGGAGAAGGAGAAGGAGAAGGAGAGCAGGTGGACGTCGCCGCGCTGGCCACGGCGATGGCGTCGTGCTCGACCACGGGGACCGTCGCGGTCATCGAGGCCCTCGCGCACGCGGGCATCGAGACCCACGACGACGACTCCGGCCTGCTCCTTCGCGAGGTCACGCCCCCGGTGCGCGGCCTCCACCTCTGGCGCTCGCAAGCCCGTGGCATGGCCTGCGACCTCGACAACGGCGGCGGCCTGACCGGCGCCACGCTCAACGCCCTGGCAAGCCCGCTGCCGCTGCCCGACGGCGTTCACGCGCTCGAGCTCTCGATGCTCTTGGCCGCCTACGTCACCGCCGACGACGGACCGGTGGGCAGCCGCCTCGCCGGCGCGCTCATGGGGAGCGTCGACGTGGCGCGGCACGCGGAGCTCCGCTACCCGACCGTGGTCGTGACGCTGTTCCTGCGCGAGGTGGTGCTGCCCATGCTCGCGGAGCCAGAGACCGTGGGGAGCTTCCGCGCCAACGTCCGCGGGCTCGGCGCCGACCCCTGCGCCGCCATCGGCGAGTTCCTCGACGACCTGCCGAGCGCCGTGGCGGGCGCCGTGGGCTCGCTCACGCCCGCGGAGAGCGGCTTCTGGGCCGACGTCGTGGCCGTCGGCAGCGTCATCGCGGGCGCCGCCGCCTACGCCACCGCCGAGGCCGCGCGCGGCGTCATTCAGCACCTCCCCTTCGTCGACGCCGTGCGCACGGCCGCCACCGCGGCGTCGGCCGTGGCCGACCTGCGCGCCATGTTCACGACCTGGACCGTCACCATCGCGCCGCTACCGCCCGAGGTGCACAAGTCGGTGGGCAGCACCAACACCGGCGTCCTGCAGCTCACCGTGGAGAGCCCCGAGCCGGGCTTCGATTGGCCCGCGCCGCTGCGGTCGTGCGCCGAGCTGCTCGCGGTCCCGTTGCCCGACTTCAGCTCCGCCGACGGCTCCTCGGTGGCGTGGACCAAGGTCGCGGGCTTCGACGATCCAGCCTTCGAGCAGGCCCGCGAGGACGTCGTCAGCGGGGGCAGCGCCGACTTCACGTTCGCCACTGTCACGGAGGACGCTGACGTCCACGCCGGCGGCGGCCCAGAGCAGCAGAGCCAGGCGACGGTGAGCGCGCAGCTTGGCCTCCCGGGGCTCGAGCGCCTGGGCTCGACCATCGCGAGCGCCGCGGGCTCGGCGCCGGCGTCGCTCGCTATCGGCGCCGGCGCCGCCCCCGCCGCCCAGCTGCTCGGGCCGAGCGGGCAGGGCGGCGCGGCCATCACCTTTCACGCGAGCGACGCGGTAGTGGACTCCGACGTGGGCTTCGAGGCCCTGCACCTCAGCACCGACGACGGCGTCAGTCCCAGCGGCACCTGGACCGGCACCTTCCGCGTGGTGCTCGGCGACACCGGCGGCACCATGTGCGGGCCCGCGCAGCAGCAGGCGGTGAACCTGCAGTTCGCGGGCGGCTCGGCGCCGTTCAACCCCTCGTTCAGCTTCGGGGGCGGGGTGATGCTGTCGTGCACGTTCGACGTGACCGAGACCCTCTACCTCGAGCCCGACGGCGTGGGCGGCTGGCAGA
Organism: uncultured Myxococcales bacterium; assembly: GCA_964580865.1. GTDB lineage: Bacteria > Myxococcota > UBA727 > UBA727 > VGSZ01 > JACOUT01. The sequence continues at coordinate 18,943 of CAZONM010000021.1, forward strand.
TGCGCTCGAGCGGGTCGTACACCAGCGTGATGGTACCGCCGGCCGGCGACCCCATCGTGACCTCGGGCGCACGCAACGAGACCTACACCGTCGAGTTCCTCGTGACGCCGTAACCGAGCCCCGACACCGCGCTCGAACCGGAGGCGCCGCCCCGGTGCGTGACGGATCTCGTGTCCGGTGCTCACCAGGCGCGCAGTTCCCCGTTGCGCCCCCCGCTCGGGGCCCTAGGCTGCCCGCGCCCGGTCTCCCAGGAGGCAGCAGTGCGGTTCGCATGCCTGTCGTGCGGTGCGAAGTACTCGGTCCCCGACGGCCGCCTCGAGGCCGCGGGGGTCGGCGGCCTGCGGGTGCGCTGCTCGCGCTGCCGGGCGATCATGGTGGTGTCGGAGTCGCAGCGCGCGGTGTTCAGCGGCGCCGTCACCGAGGGCCCCAACGTGCTCGGGTTGCGCAGCTCGCCCTTCGGGTCGCGCGGCGATGACGACGACACCAAGAAAGAGCTGCGCGCGGTGCGCAAGCAGGCCAAGGCCGCCGACACCGGGCTGGCGCACGAGACCGGCGCCGAGCGCGACGCGGTCATCCCCGCGGCGCTGTCGGCGTCGGGCGTGTATCGGCCGGTGCCGGGGGTGACGCGCGACGTCACGGGCCTGTTCTTCAGCGATCTCGACACCCTCAAGCGCGAGGGCAAGCCGGTGGCGAGCCGGGTCTGGTACGCGGCCATCAACAACCGCCCGCGCGGCCCGTACTCGGCCAGCGAGATGATCTCGCTCGCGCAGAAGGGCAAGGTGCGCGAGGCCACGATGGTGTGGCGGCCCGGCTTCGGCACCTGGAAGCGCGTGCGCGACGGCTACGCGGGCGGCGCCGAAGACCTCTCGTGGCTGCAGAACATCATCAGCGCTCGGCTGCGGCGCGAGCGTGAGGCCGAGCTGCGCGCGCGCGCGCACGGCATCGCCGCGCTGAACGTGACGCGCACCTCGTCGGGGCCGCGCCCCACGCACGGCTCCGCCATCTGGAGCGTGCCCGAGATGCCCCCGCTGCCCGCCGACGACGACAGCGCGCCTGGCGTCGCGCTCGCGCCGGCGCCGACCGAGCGCCCGGTGCCCTTCGAGTGGCGCGCCGAGGAGAGCGCGGTGCGCGCCGTGGGCGTGCGGCGCAGGAGCGACGCCGCGCTGTGGAGCGTGGCGTTCACCGCCGGCGTGGTGCTGGTGGCGCTGGTCGCCTTCGAGGCCTGGCGCAGCGGCGCCATCGATGACCTCGTGGGCGCGGCGCGCACCTTCGTGGCCGACCTCTCCCGTCGTTGACGTCGGTGGCGCCGTGCGCGAGCCGCTCTCCCTGATCCGCGGTGCCCGCGTCATCGACCCCGCCGCCGGCGTCGACGCGGTGCTCGACGTGCTCATCGGCCCGGGGGGCGTCGAGCTCGAGCCTCGATCGGTGCCCGATGCCGCCCGCCGCGTCGACGGGCGCGGGCGCTGGGCGCTGCCGGGGCTGGTGGACCTGCAGGTGCACCTGCGCGACCCCGGCCTGACGCACAAAGAGGACATGCTCACGGGCACGCGCGCCGCGCTGTCGGGCGGCGTCACCAGCATGGTGGTGATGCCCAATACCCGCCCGGTGCTCGACGATCCGGCGCTGGTGGCCGAGCAGGGCCGGCGCGCCGCCGCGCAGGGCCTGGCGCGCGTCATGGTGGCCGCGGCCGCCACGCGCGGCAGCACGGGGCAGGGGCTCTCCGAGTACCGCGCGCTCAAGGACGCGGGCGCCGTGGCCGTCACCGACGACGGCCTGCCCGTGCTCGACGACGCGCTCATGGAACAGGCCTTGATCGCCTGCGCCGCCAACGACCTGCTGTTCATGCAGCACGCCGAAGACACGCGCATCTCGCAGCACCGGCCCATGACCGAGTGCGAGGTGCAACGCGCCGCCGGCATCCTCGGCCAGCCCGCCGAGGCCGAGTGGGTGATGGTGGAGCGCGACGTGGCGCTGGCCGAGCAGACGGGCGCTCGCTACCACGTGCTGCACCTGTCGACGGCGCGCAGCTTGGCGGCGGTGCGGCGCGCCAAGGAGCGGGGCGCCTCGGTCACCTGTGAGGCCTCGCCGCATCACCTCACGCTCACCTGCAACGACGTGGTGCGCGACGGCGTCGACGTGCCCGAGGGCGAGCGCGACCTCGACCCCAACCGCAAGATGAACCCGCCCCTGCGCTCGGGCGCCGATCGGCGCGCGCTGGTGGACGGCCTGGCCGACGGCACCATCGACGCCGTGGCCACCGACCACGCGCCCCACAGCGCCGCCGAGAAGGCCCAGGGGTTCGCGCGCGCGCCCTTTGGCACCACCGGCCTCGAGACCATGCTGGCGGTGCTCCTGCGCTTCGTCCACGACGGCACCATCGACGCCCGCCGCGCCGTCGAGCTCGTCACCGCGGGGCCGGCGCGGGTCCTGCGCCGCCAGGGCTCGCTCGGCACGCTGCGCGGCCCTGCGGCGCCGCCCGACCTGTGCCTGGTGGACCCCGAGCGCCGCTGGGTGGTCACGGCGGGCGCGCTGTTGTCGCGCTCGAAGAACAACTGCTTCCTCGGCAGCGAGCTGCAGGGGCGCGTGGTGGCCACGTGGCTGCGCGGGCGGCTCGCCTACGAGCTGCTCGGGTGACGTCGTCATGACCGCCAAGAAGCCCATGACGCTGCAAGGCTTCCGCGTGCTGCAGAAGGAGCACGAGACGCTGTCGAAGGTCGAGCGCCCGGTGGTGGTGCAGCGCATCGCCGACGCCGCCGCCGAGGGCGACCGCAGCGAGAACGCCGAGTACATCTACGGGCGCAAGCGCCTGCGCGAGCTCGACAAGCGCCTGGCGTACCTGTCGACGCTCTTGGCCGACGTCGAGATCGTCGACCCCACCACGCTCACGGGGCTCAAGGTGTGCTTCGGCGCCACCGTGGTCATCGAGGAGGAGGGCGGCCGCCGCAACAAGTGGCAGATCGTGGGCGAGGGCGAGAGCGACACCGCGCACGGCAGCATCTCGTGGCGCTCGCCCATGGCGCGCGCGCTCCTCGGCAAGGTGGTGGGCGACGTGGTCACGGTCGAGCGCCCGGCGGGCGAGGTCGAGGTGGAGATCCTCGAGCTGTGGTTCGCCGAGCGCCGCGTCGCCTGACGCCGCGCGGTGGTCAGAACCCCGGGATGCTGTGCGCGCGATCGGAGCGCAGGTCGGCATGCAGGCCCTTGGCGAGCCGCACGATGGCGTCCTTGAAGCGCTCCTGGTACTCGGGCTTCGCGGCCGCCAGCTTGCCCTTGAGCACGTCGGAGAGCTCGAAGGTGCCCGCCGCGATCTGCCGCACCACGTCGGCGAAGGCGCCGCGCGCGATGTCGCGGATCTTGGCCTCCTCGTCGGGCAGGTGCGACGCGTAGCCGCGATCGGGCTTGGCGAAGCCGTAGCTCCACGAGTAGCTCTGGCCGAAGGGGAAGCCGCCGCCCAGCTGCACGGCCGCCACGTCGGCCGCGGCGGTGCGGGCCGCGGCGCGCTCGGCCTCGGGGTCGTTGGGCCGGAGGCGGGCCACGAACGCCTGGATCTGGCGGCCGAACAGGTCGTCGGCCGTGTCGCGATCGGTGCTGTTGCCGCCGTAGTAGTAGGCCACGTCGTGCATGAGCGACGCCATCACGATGGCGGCCTCGATCTCGGGCGTGCGCGCCCCGGCCACCATGCTGCCGAGCGCGCGGCTCGCGCACGCGAGGCAGGCGGGCGTGCTGTCGGCGTCCCAGAAGCGGGCGACGTCGAAGCGCGGCAGGGTGGAGGCCGGCCGCCCGATGTCAGGGGCGCCCTGGTTCGCTGACAGCGGGACGGCGCGGAAGGCGCGGGTGCTCGGGTCGACGGGCATGTCGAGGGTATCGGCGCGGCCCCGCGGGAGGTGCGCGCGTGTCGCCCATGGTGCGGCGCCGCTCACTGCTGCCCAAGGGCAGCGATCCCCTCGTGCGCCCGGCGCGTCGGCGCGTCATGCTGCCTTCATGTCCGCCTCCCTCGCGCTCGTCGCGGCCCTGAGCCTGCCCCAGGCGGGCGGCCACCCGTGCGCCACCATGGCGCTGCGCGAGGCGGCGCACGCGGGCTTCCCGGCCATGGCCAGCGCCCTGTTCGAGCGGCCGTGGGCCGAGGAGCTCGCCTCGTCCACCGACAGCGCCGCCGTGGCCGTGCGCGTGCACCTCGGCGTGGGCGTCGACGCGGCGCGGGGCGCGCTGGCCCTGGGCGCGCTCGAGGCCGCGTGGGCCGCGCAGGTGGACGGCGCCGGCTTCGACCCGCCGCTGCCCGACGGCGCCGAGGGCGGCGACGGGCGCCTCGACGTGTACCTGGTGCCGCTGCCCCCGGGCACCGGCGCGCTCACGGTGGCGCAGGACGACGCGGGCGACGACGATCGGCGCGCCTCGCCCGCGTTCCTCAAGGTCGATCCCAACCTCAACGACGCGCTCCTCGAGGTGTACCTGCACCACGAATTTCAGCACGCGCTGCAGTTCGCCCTCGACACGCGCGAGAGCGCGCTGTGGTCCGAGGCCACGGCCGCCTACTGGGAGGTGCGCGCCCGCCCCGACGTCGACGAGTGGCAGGCGGCGGTGCCGGACTTCCAGCGGCACCCGCAGGCGCCCATCTTCACCGACGCCGCCGCGTTCGCGCCGTTCGCCCAGGCCGGCGCGCCGCTCCTCGAGTACGGCGCCGTGCTCTTCGTCCTCTACCTCGACGGCGAGCACGGCGACGGCGCCGGCACCCTCCTGGCCGATCTGTGGCGCGGCTCGGTGCAGGCCGACGCCGTGCCCGACAACGAGCCCGACTGGCTCGACGCGGTCGCTGCTCACGGGCTCGACGTGGGCGCCCTGGTGGTCGACTTCGTGGGCTGGCGCGCGCTGGTGGGGCCCCTGGCCGTGGCCGACGACGGGCCCGCGGTGGCGCTCGGCGGCGCGGCCGCGCTGGCGGTCCAGTCGGTGACCGCGTCCACGCTCGACGGCGAGGTCGAGCTCACCGACGAGGACTCGGGCCCGTTCCAGCTCTCGTGCCTGGTGCGCCAGGTGGAGGTGCCGGGCGCCGTCACCACCATGCCCGTGCGCGTGCGCGCCGAGGCGACCTTGGCCGACCAGACCCTCGCGGTGGCCGCGCTCGTCACCGTGCCGGGCTCGGGCGTGGCCACGCGCGCCGTGCTCGGCGCCGGCAGCGCCGTCGACGCCGACGTCGAGGCGCCCGCGGGCGCGCTCGTGCAGGTGGCGCTGTGCGATACGAGCCCCGCCGACGCCGACGAGGCGCCCGTGCCGCGCCCCATCCGCTTCTCGCTCTTGCGCACCGACGTGGACTGGCCCGACGCCGGCCCCGCCGTCGACGACGCGGGCGTCCCCGAGCCCGACGCGGGCCCGCCGGTGCCGCCGGGCCCCGTCTGCGCGTGCCAGAGCGCGGGCGGACCCACCAACCTGCGCAAGGGCATGTACGTGCTCGGGCTGATGGTGTCGGTGGTGATGCTGGTGGTGCGCGCCACGCGCGCGCGCAAGCGCCGGCACCTCTACAAGAGCACCTCGGCCGACGACGGGAACACGCGCTGACAGACGGCGCGCAGGTCCGCGGGCAGCGGGCTCGTGGCGGCGCGGCCATCGATCGCGAGGCTGCGCGCATGCAGCGCCATGCGCGCGAGCCCGTAGCGCGCGCGGTACTCGCGGTTGAGCGGCCCCTTGCCGTGGGTGGCGTCGCCGAGCACCGGGTGGCTCAGGTGCTTGAGGTGCCGGCGCGCCTGGTGTCTGCGCCCCGTCCACAGGCGCACCTCGACGAGCGAGCAGCGCTCCACCGGTGAGCACGCCAGGGGCGTCACCGTGCTGCGCGCCGCGCGGGCCAGGCGCGCGCCGTCCTCGTCGTCGACGATGGCGTGGTCGACCTCCACCGCGTGGAGCACGTGGCCGCGCACCAGCGCCCAGTAGCGCTTGTCGGCGTCCGCGAGGGCCCGCTGCAGGCGCGGCACCTCGGCGCGCCGGGCGAAGGCCACCACCCCCGAGGTCTGCCGGTCCAGGCGGTGCAACGGGTGCCAACCGGGGCCGAGAGCCACCTCGACGTCGTCCACCAAGGTGCGCTCGCGGGGGCCGGCCCAGGCCGAGTTGTGCACCAGGAGGCCCGCGGGCTTGTCGACGAAGAGCAGGTCGGGGTGCTCGGCGAGCACCGCGAGGGCGCCGGTGGCGTTGAGGTCCGGGGGCGACATGGGCAGGCGCGCAGGGTAGCGGGTGGGCCTCCACGGGGGCAGGGGCAGGGGCGTCGTCGCGCCCCCTTGGAGGCGGGGCGCGGGCGTGCCACACGGGCGCTGGCTCCCGGCGCTTCTGCAGGGGGCTCCGTCAACCAGCGAGGTCCGGCGTCCTCGCGTGGCAGCTCGGGATGCTGCCGCGAACCCAGCCGTGACGTCGTGAGACGTCAGAAGAGAAAGACCAGGAATCGAATGGCTACTGTCAGCACCGCATCGTCCAGCGAGCCCTCCTTCGCCGAGCTGCTCGAGCAGTCCTACGCGCGCGACGAGGTCCTCGAGGGCGAGATCGTCACCGGCACCGTCATCTCGGTGAGCAAGGACCACGTCCTCGTCGACGTCGGTTACAAGTCCGAGGGCATGGTCCCGATCCACGAGTTCCCGAACATCAACGGGGCCGCGCAGATCAAGGCCGGCGATCGCATCGACGTCCTCGTGGAGAGCCGCGAGAACGACAACGGCCTCATCGTCCTCTCCAAGGAGAAGGCCGACAAGCTCAAGATCTGGGACGAGATCTCCGCCGCGTGCGAGCGCGACGAGATGGTCGAGGGCACCATCATCAGCCGCGTGAAGGGCGGCCTCTCCGTCGATATCGGCGTGAAGGCGTTCCTCCCCGGCAGCCAGGTGGACCTCCGCCCCATCCGCAACCTCGATAAGCTCATCGGCGAGAAGTACAAGTTCAAGGTCATCAAGTTCAACAAGAAGCGCGGCAACATCGTGCTGTCGCGCCGGGCTCTCCTCGAGAAGGAGCGCGACCAGCTCAAGGGCGTCACGCTGCAGAAGCTCGAGGAAGGCGCCGTCATGCAGGGCGTCATCAAGAACATCACCGAGTACGGTGCGTTCGTGGACCTCGGCGGCATCGACGGCCTCCTGCACATCACCGACATGAGCTGGGGCCGCGTCAACCACCCGAGCGAGCTCTTCCAGGTGGGCGACGAGGTCACCGTCAAGGTGCTCAAGTTCGACCGCGAGAGCGAGCGCGTCAGCCTCGGCCTCAAGCAGATCCAGCAGGATCCGTGGGCCAGCGCGCACCAGCAGTTCCCGGTGACGAGCCGCGTGAAGGGCAAGGTCGTGTCGCTCACCGACTACGGCGCGTTCATCGAGCTCGTGCCGGGCGTCGAGGGCCTGATCCACGTCAGCGAGATGTCGTGGACCAAGCGCGTCAAGCACCCGTCCAAGATCATGAACATCGGCGACGAGGTCGAGGCCATGGTGCTCGACATCGACACCGAGGCCAAGCGCATCTCGCTCGGCATGAAGCAGATCGAGCCGAACCCCTGGCACACGCTCTCCGAGAAGTACCCGGTGGGCGCGGTCATCCGCGGTCAGGTGCGCAACATCACCGACTTCGGCATCTTCGTGGGCATCGAGGAGGGCATCGACGGCCTGGTCCACATCAGCGACCTGTCGTGGACCACGCGCGTCAAGCACCCGTCGGAGATGTTCCAGAAGGGCGACGAAGTGGAGGCGGTGGTCCTCAACATCGACGCCGAGAACGAGCGCATCTCGCTCGGCATCAAGCAGCTGCACGAGGATCCGTGGACGCGCATCCCGGGCGCGTACCCCCGCGGCAGCCGCGTGAAGGCGAAGATCACCAAGATCACCGACTTCGGCGCCTTCGCCGAGATCGAGGCGGGCGTGGAGGGCCTCATCCACGTCAGCGAGATCGCCGACGAGCACGTCGACGATCCGCGCAAGTACCTCAAGGTCGGCGACGAGAAGGAAGTGATGATCATCGACATCGATCCCGACGAGCGCAAGGTCGGCCTGTCCATCAAGGCCGTGTCCAAGGCCGAGCAGGGCATCGACTACCGCGCCTACCTGACGTCGGCCGGCGGCTCCATGGGCACGCTCGGTGACGCGCTCAAGGGCAAGCTGAAGAAGGATTGATCGTCCACCTCGCGCTCCCTCACGGGGGCGAGAAGAGCGCGGCCGTCAGGTGGCTCACCTGCGGCCGCGCTCTGCGTATGACGGCGCGGGTGCCCGCCGGCGTGGCTGGCAGGCCCGTGCGGCGCAGCACGGCGTCGAGCGCGGCCTGCACGCCCTCGTCGCTGTCGTAGTCGAGGATGAAGCGCGCCTCGAGAAAGCGGCCGTGCAGCTCGGGCAGGCGCGGCAGCGCGACGCCCGCGAGCACGCCGGCGGCGTCGCCGAGCGCGCGCGGGTCGAGCGCC
>CAZONM010000022.1:0-26930 GCA_964580865.1 uncultured Myxococcales bacterium
GCGTGTCCGCCGCCTGTCGGGAGCGCGGCGCCGGCGTCGCTCCGCGTCGTTGCCGGTGCGCCGCCGTCGGGCGTGTGCACGGCGCCGTGCGGCGCGGGCACCGTGCACGCGAGCTCGAGGAGGACCAGGGGGAACAGGAGCGTCGGGCGCAGCGCCATGGGCGCGGCGTAGCGCACGGCGGTGCGCGCGCCATCCTGTCGCCGCGCGGAATGGCGGCCCAATTGTCCCACGTGCCGGCGCGGCCTCGCTCGTGCGCAGCGGGGGCCGGTCGGCGTCAGCCACGGTCGCGCCCGCGGCGCGCGCCGGCGTCGGCGTCGTGGTCGCGCACCACGAAGCGCGTCGACGGGCGCGTCCACATGGGATCGGGGAAGCCCTCGAGGGTGGTGGTGAGATCCGGCCGAGCGTCGAGCTGTTCGAGCACGCCGAACGTGAGCGCGCCGCCCACGCAGGTCTCGACGCACACCGGGGGCTCGCCGCGCTGGGTGCGCGCGCTACAGAAGTCGCACTTGACCACGCCCGCGGGCGAGGGCTGCGGCGCCCCGTAGGGACACGCGGCCACGCAGCGCTCGCAGCCGTTGCACCGCGCGCGATCGATCCCCACGACGCCGTCGGTGGCGCGCTTCGAGAGCGCGCCCACCGGGCAGACCGCCATGCAGGCGGGGCGCTCGCAGTGGTTACACGCCGCCGACAGGTTGTGCTGCCGGACGTCAGGAAAGCGCCCGCGCTCGTGAGACGTCACCAGGCGAAGGCTGGTCGCTGCCGGGAGCTGATGGTGCTGTTGACACGACACCCGACACGCGTTGCAGCCGATGCAGCGGTCGGGGTCGAAGACGAATGCGACCTGGGTCATCGCGTCCTCCGCGGCCACCATGGGGCGCCGGTGTCGACGTTGGGATCGCGGTGGCACTGCACGCACCCTCGATTGGCAACGCGGCGTTGGTGCAGGCCGGGCTGCGGCCCCGGGAATGCGGGGTCGCCCGCGTCAACGTGGCAGTCGACGCACGCGAGCGAGAAGCCCGGCGCGTGCCACGCGTGCACCTCGTGAAACCCCTTGCTCGTCCGATCGCGCTCCGTGTGTGCGACCGTCGCCTCGTGGCACGCGCGGCACACCTCGTCGGTGCGCGCGGCGCGCGGCAGCACCGGGTGCACGGCGCGCGCCGCAGGCGTGGGCGCGACCACGACCTCACCGTCGCCCGGGACCGGCGCGGGCTCGAGCGAGCCGAGCACGGGGGCGGCGCACGCTGAGGCGAGCAGCAGCGCGGTGAGCGCCCCGGCCCGTGCGCCAGATCGCGCGCGGGCGAGAACGGCGTTCACCGTTGAACGCGTCAGGCGCGCGATGAGCGCGGCGCTGAGCACGATCCACAGCGCAAGGAGCGCATGCGTCGCGGCCATTGCCAGCGCCTCCGACGCGGTGACGCGCACCAACAGCGCGGCGAGCAAGGCGTCGATGCCGACGCTCGACGGCTCGACCGCGAGGCGCGTCAGTCCGTTCCACAAGAGCGCTGTGAGCGCGACCCGCAGCGCGAAGGAGCGCGGCCCGGGCGGCGCGCGCGCGGCGAGCAGCGACGCGAGCGTGACCGCCACGATGAGCGGCCACGCGCGAAGGCCCAGCAGCGCTACCTCGACGCCGACGAACGCCACGCACAGCAACGCGCGCGTCGACGGCGCGGCGCTCACGGCGAGGAGCGCAACGGCGGGGTAGAGCGGCGCGCGCAGCACTCGCGCCACCAGCTCGAGCGCGAGCACCAGCACGACGACCAGCGCCTGCGACGCGCGCGAGGGCGTCATGCGCGCACCACGCGAACGCGGGCGTCGTTGAAGGTGAGGTTGCCGCCCTTCGCGTCGGTGCCGTCGCCCACCACCGCCGCGCCCGAGACGCCTCGCCCCACGGCGTCGGCGCTGAATGCCGTGTGTCCGAAGTGGTGGCTGAGCGCGACGGTGTCGGGCCGCACCCGCTCCGTGACGTGCGCGCGTGCCACCACCTCGCCGCGCGCCGACGTGACGCGCACGTCGTCGCCGTCACCAACGCCGAGCGCGCGCGCGGTGTCGGTGTGCAGCCACAGCGGGTTGTCGCGCTGGATGGCCGCCAGGTGGGGCAGCACCATGGTGGCGGACTGCGTGTGAAACGGCAGCTTGTAGGTCACGAGCGCGAGCGGGCGCTCGGGATCTGGCGGCGCGCCGCCGCTCACCTCGGGCAGCGAGCGATCACCGGCCCCCACCAAGGCGCTGGGCGTGAGCTCCACCCGCCCCGACGGTGTCTGGAAGCCGCGCGCGCGACGCTGCCCGAAGCGCAGCTCGGCGTCGGTCCACGGCACGAACCCGCGCGCGCGCAGCTCGTCGAGCGTGATGCCCGTGCCGGCGAGCTCGGCGCGCACCATGTCCTGGTAGCGCTCGAAGGGAAAGAAGCGTCCCACGCCCACGGCCTTCGCCAGCGCGAGCACGATCTCTTGGCTCGGTCGCGACTCCATGCGCGGCGCGATCACGGGTTGCCGCAGGCTCACCTTGGCGCCGACGGGGAACCACAGGTCGAGCCCCTCGAGGTAGGTCGCGGCCGGCAGCACCACGTCCGCGTAGCGCGCGGTCTCCGACAGGAACGCGTCGATCGACACGATCAGCTCGAGCCGATCAAACGCCTCCACGAGCTCCGCCCCCTGCGGCAACGAGTACACCGGGTTGACCGCGTTGAAGATGAGCGCGCGCAGCGCGTAGGGGTGCTCATGCGCCACGTTGTGGGGCACGCGGTGCGACAGGCCAAAGTACGCGAGCGCATGCGGGTCGGCGGGCCCCACCGGCAGGGGCAGCCGCTCGGCGCCCGCCTCGTCGATGCGCAGGCCGCCGGGATCGCGCACGCGCGGCCCCGGCGATGCCAGCGGCACGGGCGGGTAGGGCGTGAGCTGCACGCCACCGGGGCGATCGAAGGCACCGAGGAGCGCGTTCACGATCTCGGCCACGCGCGCGGCATCCGTGGCGTCGGCGTGCGTGATGACGCCGCGACCGATGGCGACCACGCTGGTGCGCTCGCCCATGAGGCGCGCCGCGCGCTCGACGCGGGCGCGCTCGACGCCGCAGGTCGCGCACGCCGCGTCGAAGTCGATGGCGCGAAGCCACCGCATCACGCGCTCAGACCCGAGCGTATGGTCGCGCAGGAACGCCTGATCGACGCGCTCGTGCTCGAGGAGCCATCGGCCGATGGCAGCGAGGAGCAGGCCATCGGTGCCCGGTCGCGCCGGCAGCCACAGATCCGAGCGCGCCGCCGTCTCCGACAAGCGCGGGTCGACCGTGATGAGCATGGCGCCACGCGCGCGCGCCTCGTTGATCTCCCGCGCCGCCACCACCAGGTCGCGCGCCCCGAGCGGGTTCATGCCCACGGCGACGATGCAGTCGGCATGGGCAAAGTCGTACCAGGCGCGCTCGGCGCCGAAGGTCAAGCCGCCGGCGATGAGGCGGCTCGCGTCGCAGGTGGAGACGTGGCCGATGAAGTTCGGCGAGCCGAGCGCGTGGATGAAGCGGTGGAAGGGCCCCGGCCTGTCCATGTTGAGGTTCTGCCAAAGGGCGATGCCGCGCGCCCCGTGCGCGCGCCGAATCGAGCGCAGCTCGCGCGCCACGAGGCCAAGAGCCTCCTCCCACGACGCGCGCCGGAACCGCCCGGCGCCGCGCGCGCCCGTCCGCACCAGCGGTGTGCCCACGCGGTCCGGGTGCATGGCCTTGATGATGCCGGCGTGCCCCTTGGCGCACAGACGTCCGCGGTTGGTCGGGCTCTCGGGGTTGCCTCGCAAGGTGACGACGTCATCGCCGGCGCGCGTCGCCACCACAGAGCAGCCGAGTGAGCACAGGTTGCAGGTGGTGACGACGCGCTCGCCGCCGAAGACGGGCGTGACGCCCGGCAGCACCACCTCGGGCCGGTCGTCGAGACCACCGCCACAGGCCGCGGCCGCGATCGCCGCGCCGCCGCCAAGGAAGAGCCGTCGCGAGATCATGGAGCCACCGATCCTTGTGTCATACAACCAACCTCGCAAAAAAAATCAGCCGCAGGTGCCGCCCGCGCCAATCGCCACGGCGCGCGTGAACAGGCGCAGCGCTTGGGCCACGTCATCGAAGGTCGCCCGATCGATGCCCACGAGAGCGCGCTCGATGTTGCCGGCCATGCAGCGCCAGAAGTCGCCGTGGGTGGCCCGCCCTGCGGCGGTGAGCACCAGGCGCACGGCTCGAGCGTCGCGCCCCTGCGCCCGCGCGACCAGGCCTTTGTCGACGAGCGGCTCCAACAGCCGCGTGGTGGTGCTCTTCTCCACCTGCAAGAGCCCGTGCAGGTCGGCCAGCGGCAGCTCGCCGCCGGCGTGCTCCACGTGATCGAGGATGGTGAACTGGATGAAGGTCACGCCGGCGCAGTGGACGTTATCTTGCTGAAACAGGCGCACGGCCCGCGCGACGTCGCGGATCAGCGTGAAGGCCTCCCGGGGATCCGGCGCGCTCGTCATATGGGTTGTGTACTACAACGAAAAGACCGGCGCAACAGCGGCGCGGCGCTGGCCCAGCGTGCCGATCGATGCGCGGGGCGCGCGCCGACTACCAGCTCACCACCACCCCCTCGCATGCGTCGGGCAGCGCGGGCACGCCGTTGTCGCCGCAGGGCTCCTCGGGGATGGCCTCGCGGCAGTCGTCCTCCGTGGGGCGCAGCGCGCGCGCGTCGTCGCACGCGAGCTGGTCCGCGATGTCGTCGAGCTGGTCCTCGGTGTAGCTCACGCCGGCGCCCTCGCCGCACTCCACGATGTGGTCGATCAGCTCATCGCGGATCTCCTCGCAGCGCTCGGGCGCGTCCGCCTCGGGACAGAAGCTCTCGTCGCCGCTGACGCCCATGTCGAGGATGCCGCACCAGTGGCCCTTGGAATCGGCGCCACAGGCAGCGCTCGTCGCCACGGCTCCCAAGAGCGACGCGATTGCCAGGACCTGCCGCAGGTTCATCGCAGCCTCCGCCACCGTCCGTAGGACGCGCAGGTCGGGTGGGCAACGGCGCGGACCACGAATGCCACCGCGCCCGCGGCCCACCGGGGATGCGGCGGGAAGCCGCACGCACGGTTTGCCGCAGGAACGGTCGGTCGGCTATGGTTCCCGCCCCGCGCTGCTGCGCGGTCAACTGACATTCAAGGAGCGACTCGATGAGGTCTCTGGTTCCCCTTGCCGCCCTCAGCCTGCTGGTGGCGACCGGCTGTAGCTACACGTCCAACACTACCCGCGTGCCGCGCATCGGCGTGCAGGCGCAAGAGCTCGACCGCCACGAGTACGTGGTCCTCGGCAACGCCGAGGGCAGCGGCTGTGTCGAGCAGAGCTGCATCCTCGGCATCTGGTGCTCGGTGAAGGACGAGGCCGGCAACTCGGTGCGCATGATCGACCCCGACACCGGCATCGAGATGCTCGGCGCCGGGCTCGGCACCGCGGAGGACGTGGCCGAGGTGGCCGAGGCGTCGGCCCTGGGCGCCGCCATCGCCAAGCAAGCCGAGGCCGACGCGGTGTTCTCGCCGCGCAAGAGCATGGAGCTCGAGACCAAGAACAACTTCCTGTTCCGTGCCGTCAAGGCGTGCGTGCGCGTGTCGGGCAAGAGCATTCGCATCAAGACCGACGAGGAGATGAAAGGCGCCGTTGCCGTCACCGCGCCGCCGCCGCCGCCGCCGCCGCCGCCCCCGCCCGCGGAGCCCGCGCCCACAGAGGCCCCGCCCGCCGCACCGCCCGCCGGCTGAGCTCACCACACCTCATGACTCACAGGACAAACCCCATGATGAACCTCAAGCTCACCATCGCGAGCGTGCTCGTGCTGCTCGCCACCGTCGCCTGTGGCACCTCCAAGGTCGCCACTATCCCCGGCATGGACATGACCACCAGGCTCAAGCGCGCCGACTACGTCGTGCTCGGCGTCGCCACGGGCCAGGCGTGCGCCGAGGAGAACTGCTTCTTCGGCAGTTGCACCAAGAAGGCCAGCGTCGCCGGCGAGGAGCTGCTCGACGGACGCGCCGAGAGCGAGAGCCTGCGCAACGTGCGCACCGCGCAGCTCGACATGGGTCCGCTCGCGTTCCTGTTCGGCTCCACGCAGGCGCCCGGCGGCACCAAGAACATCGCTAAGAGCATCGCTATGTACAAGGCGATCGAGTCGATCCCCGACGCCGACGCCATGTTGAGCCCGCGCTACGAGGTGGAGACCAAGGAAGACTTCTTCCCCTTCATCTCGAAGAACACCAAGTCGTGCGTGACGGTCAAGGGCAAGGCCGTGCACATCAAGTCCGACGCCGAGATGGCGGCGGGCAAGTAGCGCCCGCTCGTGTCCCGAGCGACGGTTCGGGACACGCGTGCTCGCGGCGCGCGGTCGCGGTCGGCGCGGGCGCGCGTCAGCGGCACACCTCGTCGTCGCCGAGCACGCACACCCCGCCGGGAGCGCCGTCGTCGTCACACACGGTGCCGAGCGGGCAGCCGAAGTCGCACGTGCGCGTGCAGGCGCCGTCGACGCAGAGGCCATCCGCGCAGTCGGCGCCCGTAGCGCAGGCCTCGAGCACGCCGCCGGGTCCCGCGCTGCCGGTGCAGTCGCCCTCGCCGTCGCCATCGCCGTCGTCGACGCAGGCGACGCCGCCGGCGCAGTCGAAGTTGCCGCGCGCCAACACGCAGCGCCCGGCCGCGGGCGCGCCGGTGCACACGCCGCCGTCGCACACGCCCGCGCCCAAGCACCGATCGAAGCAGGCGCCGCAGTGGGTCTTCGAGCTCGCCAGGTCCTCGACGCGCACGCAGATGCCGACGCGCTCGAGGCCCGGGTACTCGCAGCGCTCCTCGCCGTCGCCGCACGCGATGTCGGCGCTCTTGCAGTAGCCGTCGGCGGCGCACGCGAAGTTGCGCTCGCACGGATCGCCGAGCGCGCAGTCGTAGCGCCGCTGCGGATCGAAGGTGCACGGCCCCGGCACCACGGCGCCACACACGGCCAAGGCTGCCCACAGCACTCGCGCGTCCGCCAGGAGCACCACGAGGTTCACGGCCGCGCGACCTCCACCGTCTCGTCGCCGGGGAAGAAGAACAAGGCCCCGCCCGTCACGCCGAGCGCGGCGCCGAGGTAGAGCGCGAGGTTGGCGCCGCCCGCGAGCCACGGGCCCGTCGCCTCCAGGCCCTCGATCGAATCGCGGTCGGCGCCTCGCGCCGTCTTCATCGACGGCAGCGCGCCGCTCACCGCCCAGGTAGCGCCGCCGAGCGCGGCGCTGGTGACGAGCAGCGCACCACCGACCCCCACGCCCGCCCACGCGAGCGCGCGCGCGGTCGACATGCGCCGTTCCACGAGCACGCGGCGATCGGTCACCGGCCGGGGCCCCGCGCCGGCTTCGTCGTCGAGCACCAGGCGGCGCGCGAGCCAGCCGACCCAGCTGAGCGCGTCGCCCGCCGGGCCCTCGAAGCTGTCGGTCACGCGCCGCAGCACCCGCAGATCGCGCATGTCGACGAGCCGCAGCGCCACCAGGGTGCGCGCGTCCACGCGCGACACCGTGCCGATGACGAGCCGATCGACGCCGAGCGCCTCGCCGATCTCCGCCAAGCAGCTGTCGCTGTCGCACCCCGAGAGCTGGCGCTCGATCTCGAACGACACGAGCGCGCGCAGCTCGGAGCGGGAGACCACCGAACAGCCGGCCAGGTGCGTGCCCACCTCGCCCACCACGACCTCCGAGAGCGAGGCAGCGCGCTCGGCCGTGACGCCCTCGCCGGCGGCGAGGTCCAGCACCGCGGCGCGACAGCTCGGCGACGGCGCGGGCGCGGGCTCGGTCACCGCCCCCGCCGGTGCGACGGGGCCGTCCGCGCCGGCCGGCTGCGCCGCGGCGAGCGCCATGACGACGAAGGAGCCGTGCATGGGGACCTTGTGGCCGCCAGGTCGCCGACGCGCAAGCGGGTGTCAGTCCCAGGTGCCGATCACGTTGGTGAGGCAGTTGTTTCCCGGCGTCACGTTGCCGGGCGCGTCGTTGGTGGTGGCCAGGCAGCCGCTGGTGCCGTAGTGCCAAGAGGGCCCGGTGACGCTGCACGTGCACGACGATCCCCCCGCGAGCGGGCGCGTGACGTCGGTGCAGGAGCCGCAGTCGACCTGCTCGCAGCCGCCGCCGAAGTGCGCGTTGCACGCGTCGAGCGCGCCCTGCAGGCTGGACGTGTCGTTCGGCCGCTCGTTGAAGAACGTGATGCCGGTCCCCGTGTGGTGCAGGTAGCCGTTCGTCGGGCAGCCGCCGTCGAAGTCGGCGCCCGCGACGCCGCCCGATGTCTCCCGGCCATCGACCACGCCGTCGAAGCAGCGCGCGTCGAGCTCCTCGACGACGGCCTCGCCCGAGGGCCCGAGGTCCGCGCTCGCGTTGCCGCCGAACAGGTAGATGCGCCCGTTGAACAACGCCGCCGCTCGACGATCCAACGCGGGCGACAGGCGCTGTTCGGGACGCCGCGGCGCCACGCTCGCCATCGCGGAGACGCGGTAGTCGACGATGTCGTTGGCGATGGTGCCCGAGGTGCGCCCGGCGAACACCGCGATGCGATCGTGCAGCGAGAAGGCCGCGCCGTACGCCACCGCGACGGACCCGGACAGCGTCGTCCAGCTCGCGTCGTCGAGGCGCAACACCGAGGGCGCGGTCGCGCCACCGGTGGTCTCGCCGCCCAGCACGTGCACCTTGCCCGCGTGCAACACCGCCATGGCGCCGCGGCGCGGCTGTGGCAGCAGTGGGCCCGTGCGCCAGCTGTTGGCGACCGTGTCGTAGATCTCCACGGTCTGCAGTGGGCCGCCGTTGTCGCCGCCGATGACGAAGATGTCGGTGCCGCGCGCCACCGCCGCGACGTCCCGCCGCGCCGACGTCATGGGCGCGAGCTCCACCCAGGCATGCAGCGCCGGGTCCCACGCGCGGTTGGTGGCGACGGAGTTACCGAAGCCGTCGGCGCCGCCGATGAGGTAGACGCGGTCGCCCACGGCCACGGCGCCGGGCCCGTTCTGCAACGACGCGAGCGGCGGCAGCTCCTCGTAGGACCCGGTCTCCGGGTCGAAGGCCCAGCCCACGGTCGCCTCGGTGAAGTTGCGCCCGCCGAGCACGTAGATGCGGTCGTCGAGCGCCGCGGCGGCGGCCAGGAAGCGCGGCTCGGGCAGGTCGGGCAGGCGCCGCACATAATCGCGCGTACTGCGCACGCGCACGCCGGCGTCGACGATGTCGGAGCCGACCTGGCCGCCCAAGAGCCAGCCCTCGCGCTCCTCGGTGTCGACGTCACCGGCGACCACCACGGTGACGGCGGCCGCGCTGTGGCGCGTCGTCGGCAACGGCGCCACCAAGCGCCATGCGTCGAGCTCGATGTCGTACTCCTCGACGATGGCGGTGGCGGCGCCGCCCGCCACCAGGCCGCCCGCGGCCACGATGCCCTTCGGGCCGCTCGTGATGGCGCCGGCGTTCTCGATGGCCGTGACGCCGAGATAGCTGCGCGGCGTCGGCAACGGCGCGGCGCTGGTCCAGCTGTCGCCGGTGGGGTCGTAGACGTCGACGTGCGCGAGCGGCGCGCCGTCGGTGCCGACGCCGCCCACCAGGTAGATGCGATTGTCGATCATCACGGCGCCATGGCCGGCGCGCGCATGCGGCATCTGTGCGACCGCGTTCGACCACGTATTAGCGGCGGTGTCGTACACCTCGACGTTGGTGAGCACGGCGCCGCCGTTGCCCTTGCCGCCGAACACGAAGATGCGGGTGCCGACGGCGATGGCCGCCAAGCTGTGGCGCGTCGACGGCATGGGCGCGCGCGTCTCCCACGACGTGGCGGCGTCGGCGAGGCGCTCCACGCGGTTGAGCGGCGTGCCGGCGTTCTGGCCGGCGATGGCGTACACAGTCGTGCCCACGGCGACCACCGCCAGCGAGTCGCGCGCGCCGCTCAGCGACGGCAGGGTGCTGAGCTCGCCGGAGTCGACATCGAGCTGGTAGGCGCCCGCCTGCGGCGCGAGGCCGTCGGTGCCGCCGACCACGAACACGTGCGCGCCGACTACCGCGGCCCCGGCGAGCGAGGTCGGCTCCGCCACGCTCGGCGCCGCGTCCCAGCCGGTCTGGCGGCCCGAGATCTCGAAGTCGATAGTGACGATGTCCTCCTCGAGGTTGCCGGCGACGTCGCGCGCGCGCAGGCGCAGGCGCGTGTCGGCGAAGATGCGCAGCTGCTTCAGCGACGTGAACGACGGCGAGCTGGTGGTGGGCTCGCTGCCATCGGTCGTGAAGTACACGGTGGCGGGCTCGTCGCTGGCGATGGTGGCCGTCACCCCCGACAAGAAGCTGCCGCCCTCGGGTGTCACGCGCGTGGTGGGCGGCGTGATGTCATAGACCACGTGCAGCTCGCGGGTCGCCGACGGCGCTCCCTGGTCGACGCTGCGCACGACGAAGGCGTTGTCGCCGGGCACGAGGTTGACGGTCACTTGCCAGTCCTCGTCGGGGTTCTCGGCGACGGCGGTGAGCCCGTTGATCTGCACCGACGAGCCGACGGGCTTGGTGCCGCGCAGGGTGAGCGAGCCCACGTTGGTGGGGCTCACCACGGGCTCGAGCACCGGCGGCTCGATGCAGCCGCCGATGGGGGCGCCCGTGCACGCGCCATCGACGCACGAGTCGGCAGTGCACTCGTTGCCGTCGTCGCACGAGCCGGTGCGCACCTCGTTCCGGCAGCGGTTGCGCACCGGATCGAACGCGTCGGTGGTGCACTCGTTGTCGTCGTCGCACAGGGCGCCGCCGTCGACGGCTACGCACGCGCCGTCGCGGCACAGCTCACCAGGCGGGCACACGCCGGTCTGGTTTTGTGGTGAGCATGCGGCGCCCAGGTCGACGCACGCGCCGGCCACGCACGAGTCACCGCCGGCGCAGATGCCCTGCGGGTTGTCGGGCGAGCACAGGTGCTCGGGATCGCGGCACACGCCGTCGACGCACGTCTGGCTCTCGGTGCACCCGCAGGCCTGTGCGCCGTCGACGCACTCGCCGTCGATGCACGACAGGCCCACCTCGCACGCGCCCGTGGGGTTCGTGGCCGAGCACAGCTCGTCCGCGGTGCGGCACGCGCCGCCCACGCACTGCTCGCCCGAGGGACAGGCGCCGGCGGGCAGGGTCGCGCTGCACAGGAGCGCCGAATCGACGCAGGTGCCGTCGAGGCAGGTGGTGCCGCTGCGGCACAGGCCGTCGGTGTTCGTGGCCGAGCACAGCAGCGTCTGATCGACGCAGCCTCCGTCGAGGCACGCCTGGCCCGCGTCGCAGTAGCCGAGCGGCTCGCTGGGCGCGCACGGCTCGTCGGTGGCGCAGACCCCGTCGTGGCAGCTGAGGTCGGTGCCGCAGCGCCCCGTGACGTTGGTGGGCGAGCACAGCTCGGCCGTGGGCACACACTCGCCCTCCAGGCAGCTGTGGGCCTCGGCCGCGCACAGCCCGGTGGGGTTGCTCGGTGAGCAGAACACGGTGTCGTCGAGACACTGGCCGCCCCGGCACGTGCGGCCATCGGGGCACACGCCGTCGGGCACGTCGGCGGAGCAGTCCTCTTCCTCGGGATCGGGCCGCGGCACGTCGTCGGGCCAGTGGCCTTCGTCGGGGGGGCAGGCAAGGACGAGTGGCAGCGCAGCGAGCGCTACGATCCGAGCGACGCGGTACATGGAGACCTCGCGAAAGGGCTCGCACTGATAGCGCACGTGACCTCGGTGGTCGCTTGCAGCGATCACGCTGCGGTCGTCGGTGTGAGCGCGCACACGCGCGCGCGGTGACGGCGCGCACGCCCGACACCTCCCCTGCGCGCCCACTTGCGCCGCCGCGCGGTCGCGCGGTCAGCCACGTCCGGTGCGGGGTGGCGCGTGGACGGCCCCGCGCCGCACCCCGTCACAGCTGGTAGTGGCCGGTCCGGTACATCCCAGCGTGCGCCCGCACGAATTCCACGGTGCGCGCCAAGCCATCCTCGAGCGTCACCGCTGGCCGCCAGCCAAGCAGGCGTTCTGCCTTGGCGCACCCCGCGATGAGCCGATCTACCTCGCTGCCGGCGCGACGTTGGCGATCGTCGTCGGTCTCTACCCGCAAGGACTTGCCGAGGATCGCGCCAACGAGCGGCACCAGCGCGCCGACCGAGATCTCGCGGCCCGTGCCGAGCTGGATCGTCTCGCCCTCGATGCCCGGGGCTCGGGCCGCCGCCAGGTAGCCGTCGACCGTGTTGCTGACAAAGTTCAGATCGCGCGTGGGGTGCGTGTTGCCGAGGCGCACGACGCTGCCCGCCAGGGCCTGCGTGATGATGGTGGGGATGACCGCGCGCGCCGACTGGCGCGGGCCGAAGGTGTTGAACGGCCGCAGCGTGACGACGGGTACGCCGTACGAGAGGTGATAGGCCTCGGCGAGCTTGTCGGCGCCGATCTTCGTCGCCGAGTACGGCGACTGCCCTTGGAGGGGGTGGTCTTCGGTGATGGGCACCGACCGCGCCGTGCCATACACCTCCGACGTCGAGGTCACGATGATGCGCGCGGTCCCGAGGTCGCGCCCGGCCTGCAGGACGTTGAGCGTTCCCTCGATGTTCGCGCGCGCATAGGAGATCGGCGCGCGGTACGAATACGGGATCGCGATCAGCGCTGCCAGGTGGAAGACGATGTCGATGCCGCGCATGGCTTCTCGCACGCTGAGCGCGTCGCTGATGTCGCCGGCCACAACCTCCAAGTCGGCGCGCCGCGGGCTGTGATCGAGCCAGCCCCAGGTGCCGAGCGCGTTGTAATGCACGAAGGCGCGCACCGACGCCCCGTCTTCAACCAGCCGCTCGGCGAGGTGGCTGCCGATGAAGCCTCCGGCTCCGGTGACCAGGGCCCGTGCGCCGCGCAAGTCCATGCCGCTGCTCCCTTCACGGTGTCCAGGCCGCGCTGCTGGCCGATCGCGACGCGCGCCCTACCCACCTGCGTTCACCCCCCGCGCGCACGACGCACGCGGCGACGTCTCCTTCGGCGCTGCCGTGCCGCGCCGAGCGTCGGCGAAGCACTACGCGGCTTTCCCGCAGCGAGCAACAGCGAGGGGGCGCTCACGCGTTCGCCGCACGCCCGAGCCGTCTTCCCCGGTGGCGCACCATCTGCCATGCGGCCCCCATGGATCCCGTCGCCCCCGGCGCGCTCGTCGTCGTCCGCGCGCGCCCGGAGCTCGGCGCCCACCGCGTCGAACGCGTGCTCGACGTCGAGGGCGCGGCGCACGCGCGCCTGCTCGCCTACCGAGACGGCCGCTTTCGCGTGGTGCCGCTGGCCGAGGTCGCGCCGTGCCCCCCGGGTACCGCAGTTCAGGGGACGAAGGACGCGAGCACGCCATCGTCGGGGTAGGCGTCCGCGATCACGCGCATGCCGGCGAAGCGCGTCGGCGACGCGTCGCTGCCCGGGGTCGTGCGGATCACGATGCCGAGCACGCGATCGGGGCGGCGTTCCCGCAGCTCGGCGTAGATCTCGGGATCGTGCTCGCCCGAGTCGCCCACCAGGATCACGCGCATCATCGGTAGCGAGTCGAGCAGCGCCTCGAGGCGCGCGAGCTTGTAGCCCGCCTGCTTGAACAACGCGTCGTCACCGAGGTTCTTGAGCAGGAGCGGGCCCGTGGGGAAGCGCTGGGTCGCGAGGTAATCACGGACGCGCGGGTACAGGTTCTGCGGGCTGCCCGACAGGTAGAAGAAGGCGCGCGCGCCGCGCTCCTTGGCCTTGCGATACGCGGCGGCGGCGCCGACCACCGGCTCGAGCTGTCGGCTGTTCTTCAACAAGACGGCGCCCACCAGCTTGCGCTTGTCGGTGACGTAGGTCTTCACCACGGTGTCGTCGACGTCGGACACGACGCCGACCACGGGCCCATCGTGGATGAACACGCGCCCCTCGCCGACCGTCGTGGCCAGCGGCGCGGGGCGCAGCACGCGCACGCTTACCGGCACCTCGCCCACGGGCAACGCCTGCGTCGCGGGCAGGCCGCGCACCGTCACCGAAAACACGCCGTCGGCGTCGGACGTGGCGGTGTAGGTGGCGTTGCCCACGGTGACCGCCAGCTCGGCGTCGCGGATCTCGTCGCTCTCCAGGGCCTTCAGGTTGTCGACGACGTTGTCGGCCTCGCTGGCGCCCGCAGCCGGCGCGCGCACGCCCTGGTCCTCGAGCACGCGGCCCGAGAGGGTGAACGCCGTGGGCGTGCCCCAGCCGTCGTACACCACTACCAACGCGCGCGGCTCGCCGGCGAAGACGCGCGGGCTCATGACGGCCACGCCGCCGACGACGAGGCCCTTCACGATCGAGAGGAAGCGCCGCATGGGTCGAGTGTAGCCGCGCGCCGCCCGAAAAAAACGACGGAGCCCTCCGGGAAGGAGGGCTCCGTCGTGCCGCCCGGTGGACGGCTCTAGGGTGGGTGGGCGGTCAATTGTCGGCGGTGGTCAGCGTGAAGCTCGACGCCGCGTAGCCGTGCACGCCGATGTGCAGCGTGCCCGACGACGACGGCACGAAGCGCAAGGTCTCATTGCCCGACGAGGTGTAGGCCTGCGCGATGTTGTTGTCGGCCGTGGGGTTCTGGCCCATCTGCAGGTACACGTCGACGTCGTTGGGGGCGGTGGTGCGCACCACGATGGGCTTGCCGGCCACCACGGGCACGGTGTGGTAGGCGTACGCGTTCAGCGCCACGTTGCCCGTGACGTTCAGGTGCGAGCCGGCCGGCGGCGGCGGCGGCGGGGGCGGCGGCGCGCCGCCACCCTCGGTGTAGGTGACGACGAGCTGGAAGTCGCTCGACGCGGCGTAGCCGTGGACCGAGACGTACACGTCGCCGGGGCCGGTGATCGTGCACTGCTCCGCCGACCCGTTCTTGTAGGGGCGGCAGTCGTAGGTGGAGAGGTTCGGCTGACCGCCCTTGCGGACGTACAGGTCGGCGTCGCCCGTGCCGGTCATGACCGCCGACAGCGAGGTGCCCGCGGCCACGCGGTAGGGACCGAAGTGGCGCATGTCGTTCTTCGCAACCGTGCCGCTCTCGTTGACGGTCTTCTGCGTCCCGCCGCCGCCGCCGCCACCGCCCTCATCGGCGATGGAGAGGTCGAGCAGCTGCTTGACGTTCGCCCAGCGGATCTTGCCGCCCGCCACGCTCTCACCGCGGATGCGCACCGGCAGCCACGCGAAGTCGGGGTGGCTGCGCTTGGAGCCGCGCGCCCACTCACCGCCGATGATCTTGCCGGCGCTGTCCACCTCGAGGATGTACTCGTAGCGGTTGGTGTTGGTGTAGCGATCGATCTGCGAGCCGAGGTTGCCGTCGGTGGAGGGCGACGACTCGGTGATGTAGCGGACGTCGGTGCGCGCGTAGAAGAGCTTGGCGGCGCGGCTGTTGAAGGGGTAGCCGGTGGGGGCGCTGCCGCCCACGGTGACCTCGATGGTGACGTTCGACTGCGAGTAGCCATTGACGCTGACGAAGGCCTGGGTGGCGCCCGCCGGCACGGTCAGGTCGCAGGTCTCCTCGGAGCCGTCGGCGTAGGGACGGCAGGCGTACGACGACGCGGTGGCCTGGCCGCCGAACTGGACGAACAGATCGCCGTCGCCCGTGCCGTGCATCTGGGCCACGAGCTTCTGGCCCGCCTGCACGGTGATGGCGTCGAAGTGCTTCCACGCGCCCTGCGCGACGTCGGCCGCGAGGTTGGTCTTGGTGCCGCCCACGGCGCGCACGTCGAGGATGCTGACGGCCTCGGCGGCGGTGACCTCACGCAGCTCCTGCACGGTGAAGTCGCGCAGCGGCTGGTTCCACACCTCGTCGTCGAAGGTCTGGTCGAACACGAACGAAGCCTGCTGGATGCCGAGGTAGTTGGTGATGAGCACGTGGAATGAGCCCGCGTTGCTGTCGCGGCACGCGAGGTCCCGCGGGCGGCCGTTCTCGTCGAACTCCACGCGGTCGCCGTCCTCCGCGCCCGGGCGGTCGTCCTTGTCGCAGCGCAGCGAGACGAACTTGTTGACCACGCCGTCGTGGGCCAAGGTCACGAGGGCCTTGATGTCGTTGACCTTGAAGTTGACGCCGTTGTGGGTGACGGCGTGCTTCGGCTCGGGCGTGAGGATGGCGGCCGGTGCCCACGCGTGGCAGATGCCCCACCACGTCGGCACGCACTTGCCCTCGGTCTTGCCGTCGCGGATGGCGCACTGCTCGCCGATCTCCGACTTGCACTGGCTCGACTGGGTGCAGGTGGTGCGCGTCGAGTTCGAGTCGATGCCGCGGAACGACGAGACTGCGTCTTCCACGCCGCTGACGCTGAAGGCGCGGCCGTACTTGGCCGACGCGCTCTCGCTCGAGGCGCCGTCCCACTTGTAGTTGATGCTGTCCTCGTAGGTAGGCCAGTAGGACGACGCCCACGGCGCCGCCTGCGGACCGCCCGAGCGCGGCAGCTCGGAGAGCGCGTACTTGAGGTTCGCGCCGAAGAGCGTGGGCGCGTCGGAGCTCGACCACTCCTCGGCCTCGGTCTTGGTGGAGCCGTCGGGCTTGTCGAATTGGGTGGGCTCGCCAACCTCGTTGGCACAGCCGATCACCGGCGCGACGAGCGCGGCGGCGAGGAGATGGGTGGTAATGCGGCGCGTCATTGGAAAAGCCTCTCGGTTCGGTGACTGACGTCCTCCCTCGGACGTTTGTCGTACTGGACGCGCAATACCTACAGGCTCCCACATCGCACACAAGACCACCCGGGGTGATGAAGCTCACCCAGACGCGCGGTCGGCGTTTCCATGGCGACAGGACGCGGTGGCGCGCCTAGCTGAGTGTGCGGTTCGTCACGCGCGCGGCGGGCCCATGGCCCGCCGCGTCAAAGCCGGCTGCCGCGCGCTACTTCTTGGGGGTGATCAGCACGCTCGGCGCCGGCGCCGTGATCACCAGGTTCCCCTTGTCGCCGGCGGCCCGGTAGATGTCGGGCATCTTCTGCTGCAGGTCGAAGGTCAGGTACTCGGGGTTGCGCTTGAGCGCGGCGCCGATCTCATCGATGCGCGCGGCCTCGGCCGCGCCCTCGCTCTTGGCGAGCTGGCGCTTCATCTCGGCGGTCGCCGTCTCGGCGGTCACGCGCTCGCGCTCGGCGATGGCCTTGTCCTTCAGCACCGCCTGCACCGCGCGCGCCGCGTTCGCGTGGTCGAGCTCGTCGGGGTAGTCCATGTTCGAGAGGTTGAGCTCGTGGATGCTCACGAACGCGAGCTCCCCCTCCTTGGGCTTCATCAATTCCACGAAGCGGCGCTTGATGTCGGCCAGGATCGACTCGCGCTTCTCGTTGACGTCGTTGGCGATGTGCGGCGAGAAGGCCTCGCGGATCGACTCGCCGAGCGCCGGCCTCACGAACGTGGTGTAGAGCTGCTTGGCCGGCACGGTGCGCGGGTCCTCCGGCGGCGCGCTCGGCGGGATGGCCTTGAGGATGGCCTCCACCACCTTGTCGTTGGCGCAGTCGGCGCCATAGCGCACGTAGATGTCGACGCCGAACTGCACGCCGTCCTTGGTGAGCGAGGTGAGGCTCTCGCGCTCGGTGGTGGTGGCGCAGTCGACGGTGCGCACCTGATCGTAGAGGCCGGTGAAGTAGGTGCCCGGCTCGAGCACGTCGCCCTCGAGGCCCTCGCCGCCGGCGAAGCCGGCCAGCAGGCCCGTGCGATCGAACATGCGCCCACGGTGCGCTTGCGGCACGTCCTCGGAGCCGCACGCCGCGGTGAGGGTGAGCGCCGGGAGAAACGCGATGATGACGCTGCGGGTCATGGAGGCCTCCGTGGTTGCGGGCACTCTACGCCCGATCCGCTTCCAACCTCCGTGGTGCATTGGAGGCGCGACGCGACGCAGCTACTGCAAGCGCCACGCGCCGCGCAGCACCAGCGCCCCGAGGTTGCGCTCGGCGCCCGCCACGGGGATGACGGCGCCGAGCTCGAGCCCGAGGCCGTCGAACAGCGCCGTGCGCACGCCCAGGCCCACGGTGAGGCGATCGAGGTCGGCGCGGTGCAGGGCCTGCGCGTTCAGGTCCACCACCAGCGCCAGCCAGTCGGTGATGACGAGGTCGGCGCCGACGTTCGAGATGATGGCGCCGCGATCGTCGCTGTCGCCGGCGGTCATGGCCCAGGTGGCGGCGCCGAGGAGCCCGCCGTGCAGGCGCAGCTCATCGAACGGCACCATGACCCCCACCAGGCCAGCCTCGAGCGCCATCGGGAAGGCGTTCTTGTACAGGCCGAGGGCCGTGGGCAGCGTGAGCCGGGCCGTGGGGGCGAGTGCGAAGTCGTTCCTGCCGAACGCGAGCAGGGTGGCGCCTACGGACGTGTCGCCGAGGCCGAGGTGGGTGGCGCGGTACGACTGGATCACCTGGTTGTAGACGAAGCCCTCGCCCACCACGAAGAGCTCGAGCTGGCGAAATGGCTGCATGCTCGCGTCGAGGCGCGCGGCGCCGCGCAGGTTGGCGTAGAAGCTCTCCTGCTCGATGACGGCGCGGCCGCCCGCCGACAGCCCCACCTCGGTGCGCGGGCATGCGCGCCGCACCACGCCGAGGTCGCCCTGCTCGAAGCCGATGGGCACCGGGCCCTCGGGGAGCGCGCGCGCGTCGCACGGCGACGCGGCCTGGGCGGCCGCCGCGGCCAGCATCGTGACGAGCGCGAGGGCGCTCGCCGCGACGTTCGTCTCGGTGTTCCTCGCGGCGATCCTCACGGTGCACCTCGTAGCCCGGGGCCGTCGAACGCGCCGTTGCCGTCACGGTCGAGGAGGAACGGGTTGGTGAAGGCGAGCGGGTAGCCGCCGGGGGTGACGGCGACGAACGGGTAGGTCGGGTCGTCGCGCGCGGGCGGCGCGGGGTTCACGAGCGGTCCGACGGCCGGCCGACGTGCGCTCGCGACGCTGCCGTAGTCGTCGCGGCACGGCTCGGGTCCGTCGCGGCCAGCGACATCGGCGGCGTTGGCCACGCGATCACCGTTGCGATCGACGTCCGTCCAGTCGACGACGCCGTCGCCGTTGTTGTCGGTGGTGTCGGGCACCAGGTCGCAGTCGAGGTCGCCGGTGCGCGGCAGCGGATCGCCTGCCTCCACCACGATCCACGCGTCGCGCGTGCCGCTCGGCAGGAGGTCGGCGAGCGGGATGGCGCGGTCGAGGCGCAGCACGTCGACGGCGGCGAAGGGGTCGTCGGCGTGGGTGAGCTCGCCGGCGCCGATGACGAGGGGCTCGCCGTTCACCAGCACGCGCACCTCGCGCACCGGTACCCAGGCCGGCGCGCGCACGCGCACGTGCAGCACCGGTGCGCCGCTGGGCGCGATGGGCTCGATGCTCGGGCGGTAGATGGCCGGGCCGCTCTCGAGCGTGGCCTCGATGATGGGCCCGTTGGTGCCGATGAGGCGCCCGGCGCGCACATCGGCGTTGAACGCAGCCTCGTCGAACGCGGACACGCTGGTGGCGGTCATCACCACGTTGCGCGGTGTGCCGAGGACGCTGTCGTGCAACGAGTGGCTGTCGCTGTTCGCCGTGCCCGCGCGCGCGATGCCCTGATCGAGCAGCCAGTGCCACACGGCGCGGTAGGGGAGGAACGCGCCGTTCTCGGTCCCGTTCATCACCTCCTGCGTGTGGTAGTCGGCGTTCGACCACGAGCTGCCCGGCGGCGTGCGCAGCACCAGGCCCGGGCCGGTGCCGTCGTACGCGCGCGGCAATTCCTCGTCGAGCCGCACGCCGAGCGCCCGCAGGTAGCCCAGGTCGCGCGCGAATTCGCTGTCGGCCCACGGGTGGTTGAGCTGGATGACGCCGTCGGCCACGGAGAAGCCGCGTTCGGCCACGCGGCCGAACAGCGTGCCCGGCTCGCACAGCTCGTCCCACGGCGCGCCGTTTCGGGGCGCGTCGTCGTCGAAGGGCACGGGCCAGAAGTTCCAGTGGCCGATGACCTGCGGGAAGTACACGCTCGGGTTGAAGGGCTGGAGCACGAGGCTGGTGGTCTCGAGGCCCGACATCAGCACCATGCGCTCGTCGGCGTGCAGCGCCTCCATGGCGGCGGCGTAGTCCCACACCGCGTCGTGATCGGTGGCGGCGATGACGTCGACGCCGGCGGCGAGGAACGCCTTGACGCGATCGAGGTCGGGGATGGTCGAGTCGAAGCTGGCGGCGCCGTGCACGTGGAAGTCGGCGGACAGCGCGCCGGTGGGCGGCGCCAAGCGTGTGAGCTGCAAGGTCACGGTCTGCGCCTCGCCCGGCAGCACCGTGATCGACGCCCGGGCGATCGACGCGAACAGGCCCGCGGTGGCGAAGACGTCGTAGCTGCCGGGCGGCACGTCGATGGTCTGCTGGCCATCCACGAGCACGCGGTTGCACGCCGGCGAGCCGCCGTTTGGGGGTCCGAGCAGCGGCGCGCACACCACGCCCTGCTCGAAGTACTGCGCGGTCACGGCGGCGGCGGTGTCGTCGTCGGCGGGGTGGAGCAGCACCTGCGCGTGATCGGGCACGCCGTCGACCGTGACGTCGAGGGTCACCTCGCCGGCGGCCGGGATCTCGATGGTGCCGACGTCGAGCGTGTCACCACCAACGTCGACCTGCTGCTCGGCCTGCACGGCGCCGAAGGCGATCACCTGGAGCACGTAGCTGCGCGACGACGGCACGCGCGCGCGGAACGCGCCGTCGTTGCCCGGCACCACCTCGGTCCACGGCACCAGCGTCTCCTTGGGATCGCCGAGCGCGCCCTCGCGCAGCATCACCGAGGCGCGCGTGTGGTCGCCGAGCGACGCCGCGCGCCCGCCCGCCAAGCTCACGGCGCCGGTGACGGTGGCGAAGGGCTCGGCGAACAGCTGGCGCCGCACCTCGAGCGCGACGTCGACGCCGGGGGCCGCGCCGGCGCCGGGCCGCACCGCGATGAAGCGCTCGTACACCTCGTAGTCGCGCGGCGCGACGATGCGCCGCGGCGTGCCGCTCGTCGACACCTGGCCGCTGTGGAAGCCGGTCACCGACTCGACGTTGCACGGCACGAAGGCCACCGCCGAGGGTGACGTCGAGTGGCTGGTGCCGATGATGAACGGCGTCTCGCGCACCACATCGTTCAGCGTGCCGAGGCTGAACGAGGGATGGCGATAGCCTTCGCCCACCGAGGGCGTGAACACCAGCATCGAGCGCCCGCCCCAGAAGGTGCCATCGGCGCTCGACCACACCACCACGTCGTCACCGCCGTTGACGATCTCGGTGCGCACGCGCACGCCGGGCTCACACGCGCGCAGCTCGTAGCGCGTGGAGACGCGCTGCCGCTCGTCGCCCACCAGGTGACCCTCGAGCTGCAGCGCCACGAAGCCGTCGCCCTCGAAGGTGCGCGCGCGCTCATAGGCCACGGCGTCGGAGGGCAGCGCGCCCACCACCTGCACCACGTGGTTGGTGTTGTCGTCGTCGCGGTCGCGGTTCGCCAGGTCGAGGATGCCGCCGCCGGTGACGCCGAAGTGGCTCGGGTGATCGAGCCCGTCGATCACCACCTCCACCTCGGCGTTGCGCAAGAGCCAGTCGCCGGCGGCGCCCATGGCGTCGAGCCCGCCGGGCCCCTGCGCGGCCGACGTCATCACCGCCAGCTCCACGGTGGGATCGGCGCAGGTGAACGCCAGGGCCTGGCAGGCGGTGGGCACCTCGCAGCCGGCTTCGCCGCGCAGGCAGCCCTCGCTCTGGCAGCCGGCGTGCGCGAGCACCGTCACTCCGAGCACCGCGACGGCCACGAGCTCGGTTGGAAGCAAGCGTTGCATGGGACCTCAGCGGATGAGACGGGGACGCAGCGAGACCTCGCCGTCTTGCTCGGTGACCTCGAAGCGCACGCCCTTGCAGGCATGCGCCTGCACCAGGCGCTCGCACTCGCCCTGGATGGTCTGCGCGAAGGCCTCGAGGTCGAGGTCGGAGACGGACTCGTCCCTGCCCTTCTTGGCGGTGACGAACTCGGCGAACAGGGCCTCGAGCTCGGCGCGCGTTGGCATCACCGACACCGGGGCCTCGGACCCGTTGCTGCCCGGGTCGGAGGCGGCGCCTGGGCCGTCGACGGCGGTGTCGTTGGTCGGCGCGGCGCTGGCCGGGCGCCCCGAGACGACGGGGCCCGACGCCTCGGTGCCGGCGGGCGGGGCCAGGATGGGGTTGGGGCGGCTCAAGACGCGGGGCTCGCCCACGTCGCCGCTCAAGATGGCGTCGGCCGACAGCGCGCGCGCGCGCGGCGGCTCGCTGGGGACGCGTGGCGGCTCGCTGGACGAACGTGGCGCCTCGCTGGACGAACGTGGCGCCTCGCTCGTGACGCGCGGCGGGTCGCTGGGCGCCCGGGTCGCCGTGGTCGAGGTCACGGCCCTCGTCGCGTCGGCGCGCGGGTGGTCATGGGGACCGTCGTCGGGCGCGGGCTCCAGGGGCCGGGTGCGCGGGCGCTCGACGATGGGCAGGGGCTCGGTGCGCTTGTGCACCCGCACCTGGCCGAGCTCGGTGCTCTCACCGGGCTTGACGATGTGCGTGGGCCGGCTGTTGACGCGCGGCTTGCTGTGCACGGGGCCGAGGTTGGCGTCTTCGTGCTCGGTGAGCGAGGCGGCCACCTCGTTGACGCCGCGGGCGAGGTCGGCGAGCCCCGCGAACTCGTCGGCGTTGACGCGCTGGTGCCGGTCGCCGCGCGCCAGCGCGCGCAGCGCTTCGACCATCTGATCCACGCGCTTCACCGTGGGGCTGAGCGTCATCCACACGATGAGCGCCAGGCTGCACATGAGCGCGGCGTCGACGATGAGCCGCGCGGGCGTGCCGCCGAGCACGAGGTAGCCGACGATGGCCGCGCCGGCGGCGGCGGCACAGACGAACAACAGGAGCGCGCGGCGCAAGCTCGCCATGTCGTGCGTCTACCACGAGCGCCCAGGTCGGTTCATCAGCGGCGATTCACCAGCCGGCGACGATCTGCGCGGCGCGCGCCGCGGCGTCGGGTCCCTCGAGCGGCACGCCGGCCCGGTGCGCCACCGCCTCCAGCGCCGCCTCCACGACGAGCGGGTCGCGATCGGCGAGGCCGCGGGAGAGTCCCGCGGCCACCCGCTCGGCGGGCACGGGCCGGTAGCCGAGCACCTCCATGACGAGCGCGCGCACCCGCGGGTCGCGGTGTTGCAGGAGCTGCGTGTCGCGGGCCTCGGCGTCGGCCGGCGAGGTGCGCGTGCGGTACTCGGAGAGGGCGTCGGGCAACAAGAGCCCGAGGAACGCGATGGCGGCGGCCACCGCCACCACGTTGGGGCCGCGGAAGTGCCCGCGGGCGCGTGCGCCGCGCCAGGCGTCGAGGGCGGCCAGCACCACCACGAGCGCGAACGCCGTGGGCACGGCGGCGAGCCAGCGCGGATCGAGGCCGTCGCCGCGCACCGCCTCGACGACGCGGGGCTGCACCAGCAAGGTCGCGCCGGCGGCCACCACCATGGCGGCGAGGAGCGGGAGGCGGAACGCCGATTGGCTAGCGGCGGGCCCGGCGGGCGGTGGCGCGGGTGACATGCGCCCTTATACCCCCGTGAAGATGCGCGCGGTCTCTTCCAAGCGCCGCACGGTCTCGGTGGCCCGGTCGTTCATGGCTTGCTCGAACAGCGCCAGGACCTCCGGCGCCTCGCCCAGCACCTGCGCCATGACCGCGCCGCCGATGCCGAGGAGCTCCACGTCGCCGATGGCGCGCACGCTGGCCGTGCGCACCCCGCCTTGCAGCGCCGCCATCTCACCGAAGAACTGCCCGTCCTTCAGCTTGTCGAGGAACACCGGGAAGCCGTCGACGTCGCGCTGCACCTCGAGCTCGCCGCTCATGATGAAGAACACGTCGCCCGCGGGCTCGCCCTCCTTCACCACCGTCTCCTGATCGCGGTAGCGGTGCACCTGGGCCGCGTCGAGCAGGCGGCGGCGCGCCTGCGGCGTGAGCGCGGCCATCAGCGGGTTCTTGGCGAGGAGGAGCTCGCACACGCGCTCCTTGTAGAACTCCACCAGGGGCTCGCGGAAGCTGGCGTCGCCGAGCAAGAGGCCGTCGAGCGTGTCGCGGTCGAGGCGCAAGAGCACCACGTCGGTCTGCGCCTCCACGGTGGCGCTGCGCGGCCGCTTGGTAAGGAGCGAGAACTCGCCGAAGAAGTCGCCCTCCGCGAGCGCCGCCACGTACACGCGATCGGTGCGCGCGGCCCCGCTCCCGTCGTCGGAAGGGCGCGCAGACACGAGCGCGCGCCCGTGCCCGATGGCGTAGAGCGAGCTGCCCTCGTCTCCCTCGGCCACCACCACAGCGCCCGCGGGGTGGCGCTCCACCACCGCCAGCATGCCCAGGCGCATGAAGTCGGCCGGCGTGACGCGGCCGAACAGCGGCGCCGGGTGCGCGATGGCCGTGCCCTCGGCGGTCACGTCGGCGCCGAGCCCCTGCGGCTCGAGGTCGCGCACCTGCTCGAACGGCGCGCGCGCCTGCCATTGCTCGACGAGGGCCAGGAGCGCGGCCCGGTCGTGCGCGCGCAGCACCGACAGCTCGCGCAGGTCGCGCTCCAGCGGTGCCGACGCGTCGAGGTCGCGCAAGGCATGCAGCGCGCAGATCGCGGGCACCAACGCGCCGCGGTGCGCCAGAACGGCGGCGGCGCCGCGGATGTGGGAGCGCGCCGCCGCCAGATCGCCGAGCGCGCCGTGGCGCCGCCCGATCTCGACGAGCGTCCACAGGTCCGGCTCCTTCTTCAGGTCGTTCGCCAGCCGCCGCAGCTCGAGGTCCGCCGGCAACGCCACGGTGGCGACGTCGTGGCCCTGGGGGTCGGCGCCGCCGCGCTGCCGCGTCTCGGTGGTCGCGCGGTCGAGATCGACGGAGGCGAGGAAGTCGGCCATCTCGAGCTTGCCGAAGCGCTGCTCGCCGAGGAACCGATCGAGCGCCGTGGCCATGGCCTGCGCCGACGGCCACCGCTCGCGCGCCGGTCGCTCCAGCGCCTTGCCCACGATGCCGTCGAGCTCGGCGGGCACGCCGGCGCGCCGCTCGCTCGGGGCCGGGATGGGCGCCTCGAGCACACGCGCCAGCGTCTCTACCGGCCCCTCGGCGGCGAACAGCCGCCCGCCCACGAGCATCTCCCACAGCACGACGCCGGCGGCCCACACGTCGCTGCGCCCGTCGAGCGGCTTGGCCGAGGCCTGCTCGGGCGACATGTAGCTGAACTTGCCTTTGACCTGGCCGTGCATGGTGCTGGTCAGGCGGTTCCTCGCGTCGGCGATGCCGAAGTCGCTCACCTTCACGGCGCCCGCCCAGCCGAGCAGCACGTTCTGCGGGCTGACGTCGCGGTGCACGATGCCCATGGGGCGGCCGCGGTGGTCGCGCAGGGTGTGGGCGTGCTCCAGGCCGCGCAGCACCTCGCGCGCGATGTACGCGGCGGCGGCCGGCGGTACGGCGGCGCCGCGGGCCTTCTGCGCGCGCAGCACGTCCACCAGGTCCACGCCGTCGACGTACTCGAGCGCCATGTAGTAGGCGCCGTCGACCTGCCCGAAGTCGAACAGCCGCACGATGCACTCGTGATCGAGGCCGATCGTGATGCGCGCCTCGTCGATGAACATGCTGACGAACTCGCGGTTCGTCGAGAAGCGCGGCAGGATGCGCTTGATGACGCAGTTGCGCTGGATGCCGCCGGCGCGGCTGCGCGCCAGGTACACCTCGGCCATGCCCCCGATGGCGAGCAGCTTGGTCAGCTCGTAGCGGCCAAAGGGACCGAGCGGCGCTTGGCTCTCCGACGCCGCGCGGTGCGGACCGGAGAAGTCGGTGTTCGTCGACACGCGGTTCGCCCCCATGCTACCAAGAGGAACACGAACGTGGGCTCGATGCGATGATCCCGGGCTTCAACCACAACATCAAGCACAAGGGACGCGTCTACCACATCCAGACCGAGGACTCGGGTCCGAAAAACCCGCACGTCATCACGCACGTCTTCGTGGGCGGCAACATCATCGCCTCGAAGAAGACCTCGTACGCCGACATCCTCGACGGGCCCGAGTGGGAGAAGGCGGTCCGCTCGATGATGGAGGAGCAGCACAAGCAGATGCTGCGCAACCTGGTGAACGGCATGTACGACACGGTGGCCACGGGCACCGCCTACCACCTCGATGGCCCGGCGCCCGTCAACTTCACCGCCACCTCGCCCGCCACGTCGAGCATGGCGGGCGCGGCCGCCTTCAAGGGCCTGCCGTCGAGCACCCAGGGCAAGGTGGTGCCCCTCACCACGACGCCCGGCGGCGTGCCGGTGGCGCCCACGCCACCCTCGACGCCTCCCCAGCCCGCGCCCGTCGCGGCGGTCCAGCCCGACGTGGTGGTGGGCGAGGCGCTGTCGGCGGCGGAGGGGTCGTGGGCCGACGTCGCCGGCGACGCCAAGCCGCCGGCGCCGACCACTCCGCCCAAGCAGGCGCCGCGCGGCACGATCTTCGGGGAGGATCTGATCTCCGAGAAGAGCCTCGACGAGGTCATCCTGGGGTACCTGTCGGAGGATCTTGGGGACTGACGGTCCGCTCTGCCGAGGGCCCGTTCACTTCCCAATACAAAACCGCGCGAACACCGCCTCGAGCACGTCGGTGCCCACGTCTCGGCCGAGCAGCTGGTCGAGCGCGCGGCCGGCGCGGCGCAGCTCGCTCGCCACCACCTCGCCGGGAACGCGCGCGTCGACGGCCTCGCGCACGCCGGCCAGGGCCTCGGCGGCGCTGGCGACGCAGCGCACCTGCCGTTCGCGCATGAGCACGGCCTCGTCGTCGACGCCGGCGGGTGCCAGGCGACGCTCGATGGCCAAGCGCAGCGCGTCGAGGCCCACCTGCTGCCGCGCGCTGACCAAGCACACGTCGGGCGCCACCATCGCCGGCGCCAGGTCGGCTTTCGAGAGCACCAGCACGTCGCCGCCCAGGGCGCGCAGCGTGGTCAGCGCGTCCGGCGCGTCCACCGGGACCAGCGCCACCACCACGTCGGCGCGTGCGCGCTCGTGCTCGGCGCGCGCGATGCCGAGCTGCTCCACCGCGCCCGCCTCGGCCAGCGGTCGCACGCCGGCG
>CAZONM010000023.1:0-26807 GCA_964580865.1 uncultured Myxococcales bacterium
GCAGCCGACGTCGGCCACGCGGCGCCCGCGCACGTCGAGCACTCCGTCGACGAGCGCGCGCGCCACCACCTGCGCCGCCGGCCACGCGATGGCGAAGTAGGGCACGCCCACCTCGCGGCCCGCGGCGTCCTCGAGCGCGCGCCACAGCGGCAGCTCGTCGTCGGTGTGCCAGGCGGAGAGCGCGGGCACGAGCGGGCACGGCGCGAACGGCGCGTGCTCGTCGAGGAGCGCCAGCAACGCCGCGGGCGCGAGCACGCGTCACTCCTCGAGGTCGGACATGCCGGCCCGATGCCAGAGCGCGACCATGGGCGCCGGTGCCCACCAGTTCCAGCTCCCCATCAGCTTCATGGCCGCAGGCACCAACAGGCCCCGCACGATGGTGGCGTCGAGGAGGATCGCCAGCGCCATGCCCAGGCCCAGGGACTTCATGAAGATGATCTTGCTGGTGCCGAACGCCACGATGACCACGAACAGCAACAGCGCCGCGCGCGTGATCAAGCTGCCCGTGCGCGCCAGGCCGTGCGCTACTGCGGCCTCGTTGTCGCCCGTGCGCACGTACTCCTCCCGCACGCGCGCCAGCAACAGCACCTCGTAGTCCATGGACAAGCCGAACACGATGGCGAACATCAACAGGGGCGCCGTGGTGTCGGAGATGCCGAGCGGGACGTAGCCGAGCACGTCGGCGAAGCGGCCGTCTTGGAACACCCACACGATGGCGCCGAAGCTGGCGGTGAGCGACAGCGCGTTCATCACCATGGCCTTGAGCGGCAGGGTCACCGAGCCGAACACCAGGAACAGCACGACGAACATCACCAGGCACACCACGCCGATCATCCAGGGCGCGCGCGCCGTGAGCGCGTCGACCAGATCGAGCAGGAAGGGCGCGCCGCCGCCCACCAGGATCTCGAGCCCGGGCACCTCGAGCGCACGCAGCTCGCGCACCAGCGCGAGCGACGCCGGTTCGTTGAAGGTGACGTCGAGGAACACGGCGAAGCGGAACAGGTCGTCGTGCGCGAAGGCGTCGATGGCCATCTGGATCTGCGGGTCTTGCTGCTCCTTGGGGAGCGAGAGCTTGTCGATGATGACGTCCTTGTCGACGTTCGGCACCAGCGTGAACAGGCCCGACACCTGCCGCACGGGCTTGCTCTCGAGGATCTTCGAGAGCTGGTAGAGCTTCTCCAGGTTGTCGCGATCGAGGGCGCGTCCGTTCGTGCGCACCACCACGTCGATGGGCGTCATCTGCTTGCCGGCGAACTCGCGGTCGAGGATGGCGTTGGCGATGAACGCAGGGTCCTCGGGCGGGAGGATGCGGTAGTCGGGGAACGACGGGTTGAAGCGCAAGAACGGCACGCCGAGGATCAACAGCGGCAGCGCCACGGCGACCGCGGTGACGATGGGGCGGCGCATGACGGCGTAGGCGATGCCATGCCAGAAGGTCTCCTCCACCGCCTTCGGCTTGGTGCGCACGAAGGGCAGCTTGAGCGCGTCGACGCGCTTGCCGAGCACGGCCATGAGCGCGGGCAGGAGCGTGGTGGCGAACACCACGGCGCCGAGCACCACGACGATGCCGCCCACGGCCATGGAGTGCAGGAACATCTGCGGGAACACGAACAGCCCGCACAGGCTCGCCGCTACGGTGACGCCCGAGAACGCCACCGCGCGCCCGGTGGTGGCCAGCGTGCGGCGCACGGCGCCCTCCACGCCCAGGCGCGGCAGCTCCTCGCGGTAGCGCGAGATCATGAACAGCGAGTAGTCGATGGCCAGGCCGAGCCCCAAGAGCGTGACCAGGTTGACGGCGAAGATGCTGACGGGCGTGAAGTGCGCCAGCACGCGCAAGAAGGCGAGCGTGAGCGCGATCGAGAGCGCGCCCAGGATCAGCGGCAGCGACGCCGACGCGCCCGAGCCGAAGAAGAACAGGAGCAGCACGGCGGTGATGGGGAACGCCACCAGCTCGGCGCGCTTGAGGTCGTCGGCCACGGTGGTGGCCACGGCCATGTTGACGGGCAGCCCACCCGCCAGCTGCAGCTCGAGCGGCGCGGCGTCGAGGAGCGGCGCGATGCGCCGCACGGTCTCGATCTTCGCCTGGTCGTCACCCTTGAGGGCGATGAGGATGAAGGTGCGCGTCTTGTCCTTGTTGATGAGCTGCGGCGCCTGCGTGGTGTACCAGCTGGCGGTGGCGATGACGCCCGGGTCCTTCTCGACGCGCGTGATCGCCTCGATGGCGGCCGCGTACGCCTCGATGTCGTCGACGGTGCCCGATGGGGCCGTGTAGAGCGCCATCAGGTCGGGCCCACCGACCTTGATGTTCTCGACGAGCGCCTGGTACACGAACCAGCTCTCGGCGGTCTTGTCCTCGAAGCCGCCGGCGCGCAGACGCTCGAACACGGGCAGGCCCAGCCACACCATCGGCGGCACCAGCACCGCGTACACGATGACGATGGCCAGCCTGAAACGGTACGTGACGCGGCCGAGGGCGGCGAACACGCCGGCGCCCTATTTCGCCTTGGCGGCGAAGCGGAACTTGGTGAAGCCGGCCTCGCCGCAGGTGCGCATCACCTTGGCGACCGTGGAGTACGGCAGGCGCTTGTCGGCCTGGATGAGCACCACCGGCAGCTTGCTGTCGTCGTCGTCCTTGGCGCCGGGCTGCGCGCCCTTCTTGACCAGATCCTGGAAGCGCTCGGTGAGGCGCGTGTACAGGCTGATGATGCGGTCGTCCTTCTTCGGGTCGAGCGCGTTCGCCACCAGCTCGCCGCCCTTGATGGGCGACGGCTCGATGTTCAGCTCGTTGACCGAGATGTGGTCCAAGCCGACCACCACCGACACCAGATCGCCGGCCTCCGCCATCGACGACGTCGACGGCGGCAGCTCGATGTCCTTGCCCGCCTGCAGGCGGTCTTCCTGCACGGAGTTGGCGATGATGAGGAAGAACAACAGGTTCGCGTTGATGTCGATGAGCGGCGCCAGGTTCAGGGGCATGACCCTGATCGCGCGCGAGCGCCTGACCTTTTTGACGAAGACCGGCTCACCCATCGCGTGGTCCTACTTCACGTCGTCGCGAGCCTGCTCGTCACCCGTGACGAGCTCGGACAGCACGGGCCGCGTGAACAGCGGCACCTTCTTGTTGGGGTCCACGAGCGACGGCATCTCGCGCGCCGCGTCCATGGTGTCGACCACGTCGTCGAACTTCACCGTCTGCTCGGGGAAGATCATGATGTTCTTGGTCTCGGGCGCGATCTTCTTGATCTTCCACAGCTCGTCGGTGAAGGTCTTGGTGTCGAGCTTGCCGTCGGACAAGCGCGGAATGTCGAGCTGAATCGCGACAGCCTTCTGCGACGTGTCGGCGGGCTCGCCGCTCGCCTTGAGCACGAGCCCCGTGCTCTTGACCTCTACCGTGACGTCGACGGCGCGGCCGGTGCTGACGGGACCTGTGGATAGTGCCGGCACCGAAGCGTTCAGCGTCTTGAGCTGCAGGAAGCTCACGGTGGCGAGCAGGAAGAACAGCATGTTCGACAGGATGTCCACGAGGGCCGCGAGATCGACCTCCTTCTCCTCGTGAGCTTTCCGTCGCATGGGGAGTCTCCCTCGTCAGCGCTGCTGCTGCTGGCGGAGCTTGGCGTCGCGCGTGGCCTGGCCGATGCCGCCGGAGACGGTCAGGTTGATCTCCTCCATCTGGTCGACGATCTTCTCCTGACGGAACGAGAACAACGTCGCGAAGAACGTGCCCGGGATGGCGACCAACAGGCCCATGGCCGTCGCGTTCATGGCGAGCGCGATGCCGCGCGCCAGGATCTCCTGCTTGGCGCCCGAGTCGGAGACGCCCAGGCCCTCGAACGCGGCGATCATGCCAAACACCGTGCCGATCAGGCCGAGCAGGGTGCCGAGGTTGCCGAGCATGGCGAGGAACGGCGTGAGGCCCACGATGCGCGGCATGGTCTCGAGCTGCTGGGTCTCCATCGCGCGCACGAGCTCGCGGTCGCCGGCGTTGGCGCGCAAGAGCCCCGCGCGCGCGACCTTGCAGACCGGGTGGTTCTGGTTGATGGAGGCGATGCGCAGGGCCTTGTTGAGGTCCATCTCCTGCAGCGCCTGCTCGAGCGCCTTGCGGAACGGCGGCACCTTCAGGCGATAGCGGAAATACAGCGTGTAGAACCGTTCCACCGTGATGATGACGACGGCGAGGAGCGACACCATCGCCATGAGGATGAACGGATTGCCTTCTTCGATCAGACCGCCGACGTTCAGCATGCCAACCCCGCTACCCTCGTCACACGTGCGCGCGTGACCACCAGGTCGAACGACTCGGGGCACCTTAGCACGACCCCCCCCGTGGTCTGGCAAGGCCCAAGACAGCGCGGATCGCTCCGCCGTCCGGTGGCCAATGTGG
The DNA here is from genome assembly GCA_964580865.1 of uncultured Myxococcales bacterium. Taxonomy (GTDB): domain Bacteria; phylum Myxococcota; class UBA727; order UBA727; family VGSZ01; genus JACOUT01. The sequence goes on from CAZONM010000023.1 coordinate 4,382, forward strand.
GATACGGCGCGCCGCCGGCCGGGCGCCGTTCGCCTCAGATGGCCAGGCTCTCGCGGTCTTTGCGGCCGTACAGGTCGAACAGCACGCGGCTGACGAACACGGCCGTGAACATCGTCGAGGCGATGCCGATGAGCAGCGTGGTGGCGAAGTTCTGCACGGGGCCCGAGCCGAACTGCAGGCAGACCACGCCGGCGAGGGCCGTGGACACGTTGGAGTCCAAGATGGCCGAGAAGGCCTGTGCATAGCCCGAGTCGATGGCCGCCCGCGCGGTCTTGCCGCTCTGGAACTCCTCGCGCATGCGCTCATTGATGACCACGTTGGCGTCGACGGCCATGCCGACGGTGAGCAGCAGGCCGGCGATGCCGGGCAACGACAGCGTGCCGTTGGCGAACGACAGCGTGGCCAGGACGAAGAAGATGTTGAGGAACGCGCACAGCATCGCGATCAGGCCGCCGATCTTGTAGATGGCGACCATGTAGAGGAACACCAGCACGGCCCCGACGAGGAACGCGACCTTGGCCTCCTCGAGCGCGTCCTTGCCCAAGCTCGGACCCACGGAGCGCTCCTCGCGGAACGTCACGGGGGCCGGCAGCGCGCCGGCCTTGAGCACCAGCGCGAGGTCGTTCGCGTCGCGCAGCATCTCGTCGCGCGTGCGCGAGCCGCCCATGGTGATCTGCGCGCTGCCGCCCGTGATGGGCTCGTTGATGACGGGCGCCGAGTCGACGATGTCCTCCAGCACGATGGCCATGCGCTTGCCGACGCTCTTGGTGGTGAGGTCGGCGAAGATCTGCTTGCCCGTGGCCGAGAACTCGAGCGTCACGTAGGGCGTGGGCTGCTCGGGCGAGCCCATGGCCACCTGCGCGTTCACCAGGTCGTCACCGGTGAGGTCGACGTCGGCCTTGAGCGTGTACGTGCGCATCGTCTTGGCCTCGCCCACGCGCTCGTTCTGATGGCCGTACTTGATGACCAGGTCGACCGGCACCTTGCCGACGAGGAAGTCGCGCATCTCCTTGAGGTTGTCCTCCGGAAACTCGAGGTAGATGTCGTTGCCGATGGCGCCGTCCCGGCGCTGGAAGCTGTTGGACTGCAGCTTGGCCCACTGGGGCAGGCCCTCCACGCGCGTGAGGAAGTCGTTGTCGTCGTCGCACATCTGGAACTCGAGCTGCGCCGTACGGCCGATGAGGCTCTTGGCCTCCTCGGGGTTCGTGTAGCCGGGCAGCTGCACCTGCACCTGGTCGCTGCCGCGCTTGGTGATGGACGGCTCGGTGACGTGCATCTTGTCGATGCGGTTGGTGATGGTCTTGATGGTCTGGTCGACGGCGTCGGTCTTGACCTTGCGCACCCAGTCCGGGTGCACGCGGTACGTGATGGCCAGGCCGGCGCGGCCCACCTCGGCGAGGTCGCCGTAGTTCTCGGCGATGTCTTTGTCGTAGGCGGCCAGGGCGGCCTCGTCCTTGAACGTGACGCGCAGACGATCGCCCTTGCCCTCGCCAGCGAGGTGCTCGACGCCCTCGGCCTCGACCTTCTTGTCCGCCAGCTCGTCGCGCATGCGCGAGGCGATGCGGCGGGCCTTGTCGGAGATGGCCTTGTCGAGGTCGACGCCCAGCACCATGTGCACGCCGCCCTGCAGGTCGAGGCCCGGCACCACGTGGCTCGACGACGCCCAGTCCGGCACGTGCTTGGCGAACGCGGCCTTGTCGGCGCGCACCTCGGCGAGCGCGGCGTCGTCGAGGGTGAAGTAGATGATCGACGGGTAGAGGAAATAGCCACCGACCAGGATGGTCGCGATGACGAAGGCCAGGCGCAGCGGCCACGTGTTGGATTGCATGTCAGGCGCTCTTCTTCTCGGAGTCGTCGGGGATGGCGGTGGGCGACCCGCTCGGGGCGCCGGCGGCGTCCTTCTTGTCGTCCTTCTTCTCGTCGAGCTTCTTGGCGTCGGCGCCCGGGTTCAGGTAGCGGGCCGCCGGGCCCATCACCGCTTGCTTGAGCACCTTGACGCGCGTCTTGTCGGCGATCTCGACGACGACCGTGCGCTCGTCGACCTGTTGGATCTTGCCCACGAAGCCGCTCGTCAGCACCACCTCGTCGCCGCGCTTGAGCGAGGCCATGAGGTTCTGCTGCTCCGTCTGGCGCTTGCGCTCGGGACGGATCATCAGGAAGTACATGACGGCGAACATGCCCACGATGAACGTGAGCGTGCCCAAGAGGCCCGCGCCGCCGGCCGCTTGGCCAACGAGGGACTGAACGGTCTCACCCATGGGGGCGGGTTAGCGGGGCACGGGGCAGGGGGCAAGGGCCCGTCGAGGCCCGCGGCGGACCGGGCCGGCCTACCCCGCCCCCTCGTCGTGGCCGCGGCTCCAGGCGGCGCGCTCCTGGTCCGCGAAGGCGGCGAAGCGCCCCCCCTCGATGGCGGCGCGCGCCCGCGCCATCAGCGCCAGGTAGAAGCTGACGTTGTGCAGCGAGGCCAGGCGGAAAAACAGGAGCTCGCGCGCGTTCCACAGGTGGCGCAGGTAGGCGCGCGAGAACGTGCGGCAGGTGTAGCAGGCGCAGGCGTCGTCGAGGGGGCGGTCGTCGGCGGCGAAGCGCGCGGCCTTGATGGAGAGCTTGCCGCGCGCGGTGAACAGCGTGGCGTTGCGCGCGTTCCGCGTGGGCATCACGCAGTCGAACAGGTCCACGCCGCGGGCCACGCCGTCGAGGAGATCCTCGGGCGTGCCCACGCCCATCAGGTAGCGCGGCTTGTGGACGGGCAGGTGGCGCGTGGTGGTGCCGAGCGCCCGCAGCATGTCGGCCTTGCCCTCGCCGACCGACAGCCCGCCCACCGCCCAGCCAAAGAGGTCGTGGCGCCCCGTCAGCTCGCGCGCGTGCTCCTCGCGCAGGTCGTCGTGGACGCCGCCTTGCACGATGCCGAACAGGCGCGAGCGGCCGCGCGTCATGGCCGCCTCGGAGCGCGCCAGCCACGCGCTGGTGCGGCGCATGGCGCGCACCACCACCTCGCGCGCGGCGCCGCCCGGCGGGCACTCGTCGAACGCCATGATGATGTCGGCGCCGAGCGCCATCTGCACGTGCATCGAGTGCTCGGCCGTCATGCGGTGCTTGCTGCCGTCGAGGTGCGAGCGGAAGGTCACGCCGTCGTCGTCGATGGTGGCCAAGGGCTTGCCGTCGCCGCGCTCGCCCTGCGAGAGCGAGTACACCTGGAAGCCACCCGAGTCGGTCAGGATGGGCCCGTCCCAGGCCATGAACGTGTGCAGCCCGCCGCGCGCGGCCACGGCGTCGGCGCCGGGCCGGAGCATCAGGTGATAGGTGTTGCCGAGCAGGATGCGCGTGCCCGCGGCCTTGAGGTCGTCGGGGCCCAGGGCCTTGACGCTGCCGGCGGTGCCCACGGGCATGAACATGGGCGTGTCGACGACGCCGTGGGGGGTGATGAGGCGCCCGCGCCGCGGCGCGCACGGGTCGGGCTGATCGGCCAGGAGCGCGAACGAGAACGCGTCGCTCACCGCCGCACCTCGAGGAAGCAGGCGTCGCCGTAGCTGTAGAAGCGATAGCCGGCGGCGATGGCCTCGGCGTAGGCGGCGACCATGCGCGCGCGCCCGGCGACCGCGCACACGAGGGCGAACAGCGTGGAGCCCGGCAGGTGGAAGTTCGTCACCATGGCGTCGACGGTGCGCGGGGCATGCGGCGGGCGCAGGAACAGGCGCGTCATGCCGGCGCCCGCGCGCACCACGCCGCCGTCGCCGGCGCTGGCCTCGAGCGCGCGCAGGCTGGTGGTGCCCACGGCGATCACACGCCGGCCCGCGGCGCGCGTCGCGGCCACGAGCCGCGCGGTCTCGTCGGGCACCACCCACGGCTCGGCATGCATGCGGTGCTCGCTCAGCCGCGCGCCGCGCATGGGCAAGAACGTACCCGGGCCCACGTGCAGCGTGACCGCGGCGGTGCGGACGCCACGCGCCTCGAGCGCGGCGAGCAGCGCGGCGTCGAAGTGCAGCCCGGCGGTGGGCGCCGCCGAGCTGCCCGCGTGGGCCTCATCGGCGAACACGGTCTGGTAGCGCTCGAGGTCGTCGTGGTCGTCGTCGCGGGCAATGTACGGGGGCAGGGGCACGTGACCGTGGGCGCGCGCGAAGCCCACCGGATCGCCCTCGAAGCGCACCACGAACGCGCCCGGCTCGTCGTCGACCGCGCCCTCCACCGTGGCAAAGAACGCGTCGAGCGAGTGCGCGGTGCCGGTGCCGAACACCAGGCGCGACCCCGGCCGCGGCGTCTTCGACGCGTTCAGCAGGCAGATCCACGTCGACGGCTCGCCGTGCGCGCGCACGAGCAGGAGCTCGACCTTGCCGCCCGTGCCCGCCTTCTCGCCGAACAAGCGCGCGGGGATCACGGTGGTGTCGTTGACGACCACGAGGTCGCCGGGCTCGAGCAGGCTCGGCAGCTCGCGCACGGCGCGGTGCTCGGGCGCCTCTGCGCGCGAGCGCAGCACCAACAGCCGCGCCGCGCTGCGCTCGGCCAGCGGGCGCTGCGCGATGAGCCGCTCGGGCAGCTCGAAGCGGTAGCTCGCGACCAGGTCGTCGTCGTCGTGCGGGCCCTCGCTCACGCGGCCCTGCTGTGCGCGCCCTCGGCGGACGCCGTGTACATGTCCTCGATCAGGTCGCCGAAGCGCTTGTTGACCTCCTTGCGCTTGACCTTGAAGGACGCCGTCAAGAGCCCGCTGTCGACGGTGAACGGCACGTCCACCACGCGGAAGTACTTGATCGACTCGAACGAGGCGAGCTCGCGGTTGACCTCGTCGAGGCTCTTCTGCAGCGCGGCGAGCAGCGCCGGGTGCTTGTGGTCGGGCGGGTTGCCCGTGCGCTGCGCCCACGCCTTGACGCCGTCCTCGTCGAGCGCCAGCAGCGCCGTGCAATACTTGCGGCTGTCGCCGATGACCACGGCCTCGTTCACCATGGGCATCGCCTTCAGCATCCCCTCGATCTTGATGGGCGCGATGTACTTGCCGCCCGACGTCTTCAAGAGGTCCTTCTTCCGGTCGGTGATGCGCAGGTTGCCCTCGCCGTCGAACTCGCCGATGTCGCCGGTGTGAAACCAGCCCTCGGCGTCAAAGGCGTCGGCGTTGGCGTCCGGGCGGTTGTGGTAGCCCTGCGTGATGTTGGGGCCCTTGGCCAGGATCTCGCCGTCGGGCGCGAGCTTGAGCACGACGTTGCGCACGGGCGTGCCCACGGTCTGCAGCTTCCAGTGGTCGGGGCGGTTGGCGGTGAGGATGGGACAGGTCTCGGTGAGCCCGTAGCCTTCGATGAGCGTGACGCCGATGGCGAAGAAGAACTCGTGGATGGCGGGCGCGAGCGGCGCCGAGCCCGTGGCCGCGGACTCCAGGCGATCGAAGCCCAGGCGCGCGCGCAGCTTCGAGAAGACCATGCGCTCGGCGAGCCGGTGCTGCAGCGACAAGAGCAGCGGCATGCGCTTGTGGCGTCGGCGGTAGGGGATGCTCTGCTTGCCTACGCCGATGGCCCAGTTGAACAGGCGCTGTCGCGAGGGCGGCGCCGTGGCCACGCCGGCCATGATGCGCCCGTAGATCTTCTCGTACACGCGCGGCGCCGCCGGGAAGATGCCCGGGCGGCTCTTCTGCAGGTCCTCGGCGAGCGTGGGCACGCTCGAGAGCACCGCGGGCCCGCCGTTGTAGGCGCAGCACAGCTCCACCAGCCGGCCGAACGAGTGCGCCAAGGGCAAGAACAGGAAGCTGCCGTTGGCGCGCGACGCCTCGGTGAACAGCCCGAGCTCGGTCGTCACCTCGAGGATGGCGAGCCAGTTGCCGTGCGTCTGGATGACACCCTTGGGTGCGCCCGTCGTGCCCGAGGTGTAGGCGATGGTGGCGACGACGTCGCGCGTGATGGACGCGAGGCGCGAGGCGCGCTCGCCCTTGGTGGCCTCGAGCTGCGCGGCGCCGCGTGCCTCCAGGTCTGCCAGGCTCTCCCAGTCGGGCGCCGGGGTGACGCCCGTGGGGTTGATGACGACGACGTGGCGCAGGGGCAGTGCACCGTAGGTCTTGTCGAGGAACGAGAAGCCACCTCTGCAGGCGCGCACCTTGTCGAGCTGCGCGCCGTCGTCGACGACGACGATCTCTACCTTCGCGTCGTGGCAGATGAAGCCGACCTCGGCGGGCACGAGCGACGGGTAGATGGGCACCACCAGCGCGTCGATGGACATGGCGGCGTAGTCCACCAGGATCCACTCGAGCCCGGTCTCGCCGAGGATGGTGAGCGCCGTGCGCGCGGGTAGGCCGCCGGGGATGGTCAAGAGCCCTGCCGCGATGGCCTGCACGCGCGCGCCGGCGTCGCGGTAGCTCACGTCCTTGTACTCGCCGCCGCGCTTGACGCGGAAGGCGGCGACGTCGGGGAACGTGCGCGCGCGCGCGAGGAACATGCCGCCGAGGCTCTGGTCGGGCACCGCGGGTTGGTTCGACGTGCTCATGGTGCCCGTGTACTACCGTCCGCCGGGCCCTCGTAGGGGATGATCGACCGTCTCACGCTTGGCGCCGACGCCGCGCACCCGTTACGCTGGGAAACGAGGGGTTCACGAGCCCCCCAGTCGTCCGGTGGTCGTGGAGGCATCGCCTCCCGCGGGCGGCGAACGCGTCCGGCCCTTCGGCGGGGCCGCCCGGAGACGGGGTTCGATGCGTCGAGGAACGGCACCTCGCACCCGAGATGCCCGCCGAGAGAAGGAGGTGGTCCAGCTTGTCAAACCCTACGTCTCGTGAGGTGGCGGCGACCTGACCACCCACGCCCCGGCGCTCGGGTTCGCCCCGCGCCGTGATCCGTGGGGACATCGCCCCCTTCCGGCGGGAGGTCGAAGCCTCCGCCACCGTCCCCGGCCGCTCCGCCGTGATGGCGCTGCAGCCGGGGATTTCTTTTGTTCCGGTCACGCGATCAGTGGCTCGTGCCCTCAGAGAAGTTGATCTTGTTGAACACGTTGTACTTCCCCGAGGGCTTCTTCATGGGCAGGCGCTTGAGCTCCTTGAGGCTCTTCGCGTCGTAGATCACCAGCGCCCCGTCGTTCTCCCAGATCGACAAGAGCACCTTGCTGCCGTCACGGGTGAACTCGGTGTGCGCCGCGGTCTTGCCTGGCGCCGGCTGCAGCGTCGCGACGATCGCGAGCGTGGCCTTGTCGATGACGTGCACCTTGTCCTTGTCGGGCCCGAAGAACACGTCCGCGAAGGCGTAGCGCGATCGCTCATGGCTGCGCAGGAAGAACCCGGGTCCGAGCGTGGCGATGCGGCCAACCTCCGTCCACGACGCGGTGTCGAGCACCGAGATGACGCCCTCCTTGATGTTGGGCGTGGCCATGACGCGCGTGCCGTTCCGGTCCCATGCGATGCCGGCGCCGAGGTGGGGCATGCCGGCCAGCGGCACGCGCGCCACGGTCCGGCCCACCACCAGGTTGACGACGTGGCCGCCGTCGGAGGTGCGCGAGGCGCCGAGCAGGTGCTCATACTTGGCGTCGAAGAAGAAGTCGTCGAGCACCGCGTCGACGGCGATGCGCCGCACGGGGAAGCGCTCCTTGGGTGTGGCGAGCTCCTCGCCCGACTCCGCGCGATAGTCGTGCACGAGCCCGGCATAGGGTGCGCGCGCGTCCTCGGCCCACGGCAGCTCCCACACCTCGGGCACGTCCTTGAGCGCCGCGATGAAGCTCGTGCGCGGCGGCGCGGCATAGACAGCGCTCACGCGCGACGGTGTTCCGTCGCGCCCCGCCACCTCGATGACCTTGAGGGGTTCGAGCGTGGCGGCGTCGAGCGCCACCAGCGTCTTCGGCAGCGCGTTGGCCGCCATGATGACCTTGCCGTCGGAGGAGATCGCGATGTTCCTGGTGTTGATGCCGACGCGCGCCTCGAGGAGCGGCTTGAGTCCCCACACGTCGTAGCGCGTGACCCAGCCGTCCCGCGTTACCCACCAGGCGAAGCGGCCGTCGGGCGAGTACTTGATGCCGCCGTGCAAGGCGGCGCGCGTCTTCTGGCGCACCAACGGCTCGAGCTTGTCGCCGTCGAGCACGGTGACATGGTGATCGCCGAGCTCGACGACGAAGAACAGGTTGAGCGGATCGGCCGCGAACACGGGCCGCGTCGCAGGCGCGGCCGCCGCGCCCGCCGGGGCGGCGCGGCTGCGCCGCACGTCGTCGATGGTCCAGCGCGGCGACGTGGGCAGGGGCGTCAGCAGGAAGCGCACCAGCGCCTCCGCCTGGTCACGCGTGAGGCGATCCTTGAACGCCGCCATCTGCGTCGACGGCCGGCCCTCGAGGATGCTCGTGACCAGGTCGGCGGGCTTGGCGCGCTCGAACTGCTCGGGGATGAGCGCGGGGCCGGTGAGGCCCAGGCGCCCCTCGCCGTGGCACGCGGCGCAGTGGGTCTGATAGAGCGCGAGCGTGGCCGCGTCGGGCGCGCTCGGCGGCGGCGCGCTCGTGGTGGCGGGCGCCGGCACAGCGGCCGCGGCCATGACGATGGTGACGAGGTGGATGGCCGTGAGCATGCGCTCCTCAGAACCCCGGGCGCGCCGCGCGCGACGTGAAGAAGATCCCAGACGGCTTGTCGGCGGGCAGCGCGCGCAAGCGCTCGAAGGTGCGCGTGCTGTACACCTCGACCCGATCCTCGTCGCGCACGCTCAGCCAGACCGCGTCGCCGCGGGGGGTGAGCTCGAGGTGCAGCACGCCCTTGCCGGGCGTAAGCGTGTGTACGACGTCGAGCGTGTCGATGTCGATCACCTGCACGGTGTCGTTGTCGGGCAGCGCGAAGTTGACCCACACCTGGCGCCCGGCCGGGTTCGCCACGGCGAACACCGGTTGTCCGTGCACCGGGATGCGCTTGACGACCTGCCAGCCATCGATGCGCACGACCCAGACCTCGTGGCGGCCAACGCCGGGCACGAACAGCAGGCCCGACGACGTGGCCCAGCCCTCGAGGTGCGGCATCTTGTACACGGGCAGCTTCTCTTCGCCGTGGCCCCAGTCGGTCAGGACCTTGGCGGCGCCGCCCTCGGGGTGCCACAGGTCGACCACGGCAACGCCGTCTTCGCCGAACAGGCCCGCCACGTAGTAGCGGCCGTCGCCGGTGACGAGGCCATCGTAGGGCTCCTTGCCGGCGCCGGCGAACCGCTGCACCACGGGCGCCGCGCCCGAGCAATCGGCGACCCACACCTCGCCCGCCTCGAAGAGCGAGAACGCGAAGCGCTGTCCGGGCAGATCCACCAGGCCCACCACCTTCGAGGCGTGGCCCGCGCCGTCGAGGGCGGGGATGTCGGCGACCAGCGAGAGATCATCGGCGCGGAACACCTTGATGCCGCCGGGCTCGTAGTTCGACACGGCCACCAGCGTGCCGTCTTGCGAGATGGCGCCGCCGATGGAGTTGCCCGCCTGCACCACGCGCCCGACCACGCGGCCAAGCAGGAGGTCGACCTTGCTAAGCCCGCCGTCCCTGCCGAAGACGAACCCGAAGCGGCCGTCGCGCGAGAACACCACCGAGGCGTGTGACAGATCGCCGAGGCCGTCGACGGTGGCGAGCGTGGTCATGCCCGTGTGCTCGACCACCTGCACGCGGCCCGCGGCGCGCTCCACCACCAGGCCGAGATCGCCGGTGCCACGAAGCGCGGGCGCCGCGCTCGGGGCCTGCTCCTGCGCCGTGGCGCACGCGGCCGACGCGAGCGCGACGAGCGCGGCGGCGTGCGCGCCTCTCATTCGAACGCACCTTGCCGCAAGCCCGCCGCGATGAAGCGCGCTTCGTCGACGGTGACGATGCCGAGCCACGGCGGCATGGCCGTGCCCGGCACGCCGCCGAGGATGAGCGCGGCCAGCGTGTCGACGGGCAGCTCGGCCATGCGCTCCTTCACGAGCGGCTTGCCGAGCCCGCCCTTGAGCGTGAGCCCGTGGCACGAGCCGCAGTCGTGCTTGACCATCCGCGCGAGCTCGGCTTGGCGCGCGCCGTCGATGACGCGCGACTCCGGCGCGTCGACCGCGATGCCGACGGCCGGTCGTGGCACGTCAGCGCTCGTGGCGCACGCGCCACCACCGGCCACCACGAGCATCGACGCGAGCAGGCACCGCACGATCCACCTCCCGAAACAACACGCGCGCGGGGAAGGCGGGCGCAGCACGCGGCCCTCCCTCCCCGCGCCACGAGCATCAATAGATGTCGTGCTGCGTGTTGAAGACGTTGAACTTGCCCGTGGGCGTGACGAGGCGCGGATCCTTGATTACGGCCTTCAGCTTCCGGGTCTTGTCGTCGACGACCACGAGGGCCGACTTTTGGTCCTTGCCGTTCCACACCGAGAACCACACCTCCGACCCGTCCTTCGAGTACTCCGGCTGCACCACGCGCTTGGGCCCGTCACCCACGGCGGCCCACTCGGCGATGGGCAGCTGCTCGTAGGGCTTGTCGAGGTTGTTGAGGTCGAACACCGCGATGTTCTGGCTCGCCTTGGCATCGGGGTTGAGCGGCGTGTCGACCCAGAGGTTCTTCGACTTCGGGTGCGTCTTGATGAAGAGCGACCCGCCGCCCGCGCCCTTGAGCGTGCGCACCACGCTCCAGGCGTCTTTGCGCGCGGTGTCGGTGGAGATGAGCGAGATCGTGTTGTCGCCCAGGTGCGGCGTGGCCCAGACCTTGCCGAACTTGGGGTCGACGAAGTTGGCGCCGCGGCCCGGGTGCGGGATGGCACCCACGTCGACGAGCTTGACGAGCTTGACGTTCTTCGAGTCGATGACGGCCACCTTGTTCGACTTGTTGGCCGCCGACAGGAAGTAGCGGTGCGTCGAGTCCCAGCCGCCGTCGTGCAGGAACTGCGCGGTCTCGACGGTGGTGATCTTCATGTTGTTGAGGTCGGTGTAGTCCACCGCCAGCACCTTGCCGGTCTCCTTGACGTTCACGATGAACTCCGGGCGCTCGTGCGATGCGACGATGGCGGCCACGCGCGGCTCGGGGTGGTACTCCTGCGTGCCCACCGTGACGCCGCGCGTGCTCTCGATCTTGAGCGGCTCCAGGGTGTCGCCCTTCATGACCACGAACTGCGGCGGCCAGTAGCTCCCGGCGATGGCGTAGGTGTCTTCGTAGCCCTTGTACTTCGACGTCTCGACCGAGCGCGCCTCGAGGCCGACCTTGATCTCGGCGACCGTGTCCGGGACCTTCATCCACAGGTCGATGAGGTTGATCTTGGCGTCGCGCCCGATGACGTAAAGGTAGCGGCCCGAGCTCGAGAACCGCGAGATGTGCACGGCATAGCCGGTCTTGATGACGTTGATGATGCCCTTGGTGTCGCCGTCGATGAGCGCGATCTGGCCCGAGTCGCGCAGCGTCACCGAGAACACGTTGTCGAGGTTGTAGGCGTTCTCCTGCTTCTTCGGGCGGTCCTCGGGCTTCACCAGCACGTTCCAGGTGCCCTTCATCTCCTTCATGCCCCACTCGGGCGGCTGCGGCGGCTCCACCATCAGGTAGCGCGCCATCATGTCGATCTGATCCTTGGTCAGCTCGCCCGAGGTGCCCCAATTGGGCATGCCACCCGGCGAGCCGAAGTTGATGAAGTTCTTGAGGTAGTCCTTGCCGAGCTTGACCGTGATGTCGGTGGTGAGCGGCTTTCCGGTCGCTCCCTTGCGCAAGACGCCGTGGCAGCCCGCGCAGCGCTCGAAGAAGATCTTCTTGCCCTCGTCCATCTCCTTGGCCGAGAGCGTGACGCCGCTGCCGCCGGCTGCCTTGAAGCCAGGATCGATGGAGAGCGGCGCGCCCTCGTAGCGCTTCTCGGTCTCGGACAGCGTCTTCTCCTTCGGGGCGGCGGCACGCAGCGGGCGCTGGGCGGCGAAGTACGCGGCGAGGTTCTCGATGTCCGCGTCGCTGAGCGCCGCTGCCATGGGCCCCATCACGGGATCCTTGCGCGCGCCCGAGCGTAGGTCCTTCATCTGCTTGACGAGGTAGTCGGCCTTCTGGCCGGCCAGCGACGGATAGAGGGGCATGATGCTGTTGCCCTTCTCGCCGTGGCACGCCTGGCACATGGCCGCCTTGGCTTCGCCCGCCTTGACGTCGCCGCCCGCGAGGGAGCTCAGGCTGAAGAGAACCGCCGCTGCTGCGACCGACGTGAGTATCGCATTCCGTTTCATGCTCGAAAGCCTCCTGGGGTCGCCGTGCTTGCCAGAAGCGTGCGCACGCTCCTTGCGTCGCCGCCACGCCGACGCGTGATGGCGCCGTGCCTCACGCGAGCGACGGGGCTCGTTCTTGTGTGGAATGGCGCGAAGCGATGCTTGAGGAGGCACAGATGGACGGCGGGCGCATGGTGTACTTGGTTGGCGCGGGCCCCGGTGACCCCGAGCTGCTCACCGTGAAGGCGGCGCGCGTGCTCGGCCGCGCCGACGTGGTGCTCTACGACTCGCTCGTGTGCGGCGATCTGCTGAAGCTGGCGCCAGCGCACGCCGAGCTCGTCTACGTCGGCAAAGAGGCGGGCAAGCCGTGTCCGAGCCAAGACGACATCAACGAGCGCATTCTTGCCGCAGCCCTGCGGCAAAATGCCGTGGTGCGCCTCAAGGGTGGCGATCCGTTCGTGTTCGGTCGCGGCGGCGAGGAGGCGCTCTTCCTCAAGCGCCACGGCGTGCCGTTCGAGATCGTGCCGGGCGTGTCGTCGAGCATCGCCGCAGCCGCCTACGCGGGCATCCCGGTGACGCACCGCAAGCTCGCGTGCTCGTTCGCCGTCGTCACCGGCCATGAGGCGAGCGACAAGGTGACCTCGCAGGTTGACTGGTCGAGCCTGCGCGGTGTGGGCACCGTGGTCGTGCTGATGGGCGTACAGCGGCGCGCCGAGATCGCGGCCGAGCTCATCGGCGCCGGCCGTGCGCCGAGCGAGCCGGTGGCGTTCGTGGAGAACGGGACCACGCCCCTGCAGCGCACGGTGCGGTCGACGCTGGCCGAGGTGGCCGAGCACCCGCCCGAGGTGCGCTCGCCCGCGGTCATGATCGTGGGCGACGTGGTGGCCTTGGCCGACGACTTGGCGTGGTTCACTGCGGCGGCGACGGATCCGGCGGTGTCGGCAGTGGCTCCCCTCGCGCCCACGCCTCCACCAGCGCCCCCGACGCCTGCGCCGCGAGCTTCGCAGCGTCGGTCCGCCCCGCCGCGTCGGCCGAAGAACGGAACGCGTGCGCACGGCGCACCACCTCCGCCAGCCCCGGAGGCAGCGTGCGCTGCAACCAGGCTCTAAGCCCGGCCGCCACGCCGGGCGCCTTGCCGGCGGTGGAGATGCCAAAGGTCGCGTCGCCCTCCACCACGAGGGCGGGGAAGGTGAACGTGCACCAGCGCGGGCTGTCGACGGCGTTGATGGGCACGCGGCGCGCCACGCACGCCGCGTGGATCTGCTGTTGCAGCGCCAGGTCATCGGCGGCCACGATGACGATGTCGGCGCCGTCGAGATCGCCGGGCAGGTACGCGCGGCGCTGCACGGTGAGCCGCCCGTCGTTCGCCCACGCCTCCACCTCGTCGCTCACGGCCGGGGCCACCACGTCGATGCGCGGCCCGAACAACAGCAGCTTCTCGATCTTGCGGGCGGCCACGCGGCCGGCGCCCACCACCAGCACGCGGCGGCCCTCGAGGGAGATGAACAGCGGGAAGCTCGGCATGTCGATGGTGTCCTCGCGGAGGCTCTCTACACCGCCGCGCGGCCTCGGTCGAACGTCCCGCAACGCGATCAGGGTGCGCCGGTGAGCGCCGCTCCGTCGCCGACGCACGCGGAGCTGGCCGTGCTCGACGGGCTGCAGCGCGATCTGCCCCTGGTGGCGCGGCCCTTTGCCGCTGCGGCCGCCGCGCTCGGCCGCAGCGAGGACGAGGTGCTGGCCGTGCTGCGGCGCGCGCGCGCCGCGGGGTGGCTGGTGCGCGTAGGACCCGTGTTCCGCCCGGGGCGCGTGGGGCGGAGCACGCTCGCGGCCATGGCGGTGCCGCCCGAGCGCGTCGACGAGGTGGCTGCGCTGGTGTCGAGCTACGACGAGGTCAACCACAACTACCTGCGCGATCATCCGACCTGGAACCTGTGGTTCGTGGTCACCGCCGCCGACGAGGCTCGCATGCATGCGGTGCTGGCGGAGCTGAGCGCGCGCGCCGGGCTCGAGGTCCTCGAACTACCGCTGGTGCGCGAGCACCACATCGATCTGGCGTTCCCCCTCCTGCCGTCGTCGGCGCCGTTGCGGCGGGCGATCCCGTCGTCGACGCCGGCGCGCGCAGCGCCGCCGCTACCGGCGCTCGCCGAGCGCTTGATTGCAGCGCTGCAAGACGGCGCGCCGCTCGTGGAGCGGCCGTTCGCCGAGGTCGCGGACCGGCTCGAGGTGGCCGAGGCCGACGTCATCGAGGCGCTGGGCGTGCTGGTGGCGCGCGGCGACGTGCGGCGCGTCGGCGCCGTGCTCAACCACCGCGCGCTCGGGATCGCGCACAACGCCATGTGTGTCTTCTCCGTCGACGGCGCCGTGGCCGACGCTCCCGGTGCGCTCCTCGCCGAGCTGCCCTATGTCACGCTGTGCTACCAGCGCCGCGCCGCACCGCCGCGCTGGCCCTACACCCTCTACTGCATGATCCACGGCACCAGCGCCGACCAGGTGCGCGCGCTCGCCGAGCGCGCGGCGCGACACGCCGGGCTCGCCGACGTGCCGCGCGCCGTGCTCTTCAGCACCCGGTGCTTCAAGCAGCGTGGCGCGCGCTATCGGCCGACGCCGGGCGCGCCCGCCGCCGCGCGCGCCCGGCCCGCGATCGCCCTCGACGACGTCGATCGACGACTCGTCAACCTCCTGCAAGACGGCATCCCCGTGGATGACCACCCCTATCGCGCGGCGGCCGGCGCCCTCGGCGTCGACGAGGACGAGGTGGTGCGGCGCATCGCTTCGCTGCTCGAGCGGGGCGCGCTCTCGCGCTTCGGGCCCATGTACGACGTTGAGCGCTTCGGCGGCCACTTCACGCTGGTGGCCGTGCAGGCGCCGCCCGAGCGCGTCGACGAAGTCGCGGCGGTCATCAACGAGTTCCCCGAGGTGGCGCACAACTACCAGCGTGAGCACGCGCTCAACCTCTGGTTCGTGCTCGCCACCGAGAACCCGGCGCGCGCGCAGGAGGTGCTGCGCGAGATCGAGGCGGCCACGGGGCTCGCGACGCTCGACCTGCCGCGCGAGCGCACCTACCACCTCGGCTTGAGGTTGACGCTGTGAGCACCCGCGACGCCGACCCTGGCAGCGACGTGCACGCCCTCAGCGCGCTCGAGCGGCGCTTGATCGCCGCCACGCAGGAGGGTCTGCCCCTCGACGTCGATCCGTGGGGCGCCTTGGCGCTCACCCTGGGCGTCGACCGCGCCCAGGTGATGGCCGCCATGCGGGCGCTCTGCGACGCCGGCGTGGTGCGCCGGATCGCGGCCGTGCCCCATCACTACCGCGTGGGCGTGACGGCCAACGGCATGACCGTGTGGGACGTGGACGACGCGCGCATCGACGAGCTGGGCCCGCAGGTGGGCGCGCTCGACGTCGTGAGCCACTGCTATCGACGCCCGCGGCGCGCGGGTCGCTGGCGCTACAACCTGTTCGCCATGGTGCACGGCGCCACGCGCGACGAGGTGCACGCCAAGGCCGCGCGCATCGCGGCCGTCCTCGGCGACGCGGCGCGCGCGCACGAGATCCTGTTCAGCACGCGCGTCTTGAAGAAGACGGGCTTTCGCATGGCGAGGAGCTGACCCATGTTCCGCATCCATCACTTCCTGCGCGAGGCGAGGTCACCAGGGCCGGTGCCCGCGCGCCGCGACCTGCCCGGCCCCGTGGTCATCTGGAACCTCCTGCGGCGGTGCAACCTGGCGTGTCGGCACTGCTACACGAACTCGTACGACCGCGACTTCGCCGGCGAGCTGACCACCGCGCAGGCGTTCGGCGTCCTCGACGATCTCAAGACCGCGGGCGTGCGCGTGCTCATGCTCTCGGGCGGCGAGCCGCTCTTGCGCCCCGACACGCTCGAGATCGCGGCGCGCGCCAAGGCGCTGGGCTTCTTCACCGGGCTGTCGAGCAACGGCACGCACATCGGCGCCCACAACATCGCCGCCATCGCGGCGGTGGGCTTCGACTATCTCGGGGTCAGCCTCGACGGGCTCGGCGCCACCAACGACGAGTTCCGCCGCACCGCGGGCGCCTTCGAGCGCGCGCTCACGGGCCTGCGCCTGGCGCGCGACGTTGGCATCAAGGTGGGCGTGCGCACGTGTCTGACGCAGCAGACCGCCAAGGACCTGCCGGCCATGTTGCGCTTCCTCGACGACGAGGGGATCGACAAGTTCTACCTGTCCCACCTCAACTACACCGGGCGCGGCTACACCAATCGCGGCGCCGACGCGCACGTAGAGATGACGCGGTGGGCGCTCGATCTCGTGATCGAGGAGGCCTGGCGCAGCCTCGAGCGCGGCGTCGAGCGCGAGTTCGTCACGGGCAACAACGACGCCGACGGTGTGTTCTTGTTGCGCTGGGTCGAGCGGCGCCTGCCCGAGCGCGCCGCTCATGTGCGCGCGTGCCTGGCGGCGTGGGGCGGCAACGCCACTGGCGTCAACATCGCCAACATCGACGCCAAGGGCGACGTGCATCCCGACTCGTTCTTCCAGAGCTATCGCCTGGGCAACGTGCTGGAGCGGCCGTTTCGGGACATCTGGCGCGATACCTCCGATCCCCTCATGCGGGGGCTCAAACAGCGCCCGCGCCCGGTCACGGGGCGGTGCGGCGCGTGCCCGTTCCTCGACGTGTGCAACGGCAACACTCGCGTGCGGGCGTGGATGCTCGAGCGGGACTTCTGGGCGGAGGACCCCGGCTGCTACCTGTCCGACGGCGAGCTCGGCATGGGCGCGCGGCCCGCGCTCGCCGCCGCGCTGCCTTCGACGAGGGCGACGGGTCCGGAGGCAGCCGGCTCGTGAGCGCGGCGCGCGCCGGCGTTCACGAGCTGGAGCCCCGGCGCGGCCGGACGTGCGACGTGCGGAACACGAGGTAGCGGCTCGCCAGGAAGTTGAAGAGCGTGCCCGCAGCGACGCCGGCGAGCGCCGCCAGCTGCGGCGCAAGCGTGGGTGCGCTGCCGAGCACCACCAGCACCACGCCGTAGTTCACCAGCGCACCCACCGACGAGGCGGCCACGAAGGTGATGAACTGGCGCGGCCAGGCGCGCGCGCGCGCATGCGCGAAGCTGAAGCGTCGGTTGAGCACGAAGTTGAAGCACAGCGAGCCGAGGATGGCGCCCGCCACGGCGAGCCGCGTGGGGACGTCCACGGCCATGAGCGCCGTCAGCAGCGCGACGTTGACGACGGTGCCGAGGCCGCCGACGGTGAGGAACTGCATCAGCTGCGACCAGAGGCCGTACTTGAAGATGTACAGGCGCCGCAGGTGTCGCAGGTAGAGCAGTTGCTGCGTGAGCGTGAGCTTGCTCTCGCCGAATTGGCGGTCCTCGAAGTGGATGGGCACCTCGACCACGCGCTCGCAGCCGCACTTCACCAAGAGCTCGAGGCCGATCTTGTAGCCCACGGGCGTGAGCTCGTGGCCGGCCTGGAACGTCGAGCGACGCAGGGCGAAGAACCCGGCCATGGGGTCGCGCGCGTTGGTGAACGGGCGCGCCAGCAGCGTGGCGACGCGGCTCGTGAACCAGCGCACGAAGCCCCAGTCGTCCGACGTCGAGCCGCCCGCGACGTAGCGCGAGCCGATGACGAAGTCGGCCCCCTGGGCGAGGCGCGCGAGCAGCAGGGGCAGGGCCTCGGGCGGGTGGCTCAGGTCGGCGTCCATGCACACGAGCACGTCGCCGCGCGCGCGCCGCAGGCCGTCGAGCACCGCGGCGCTGAGCCCGCGGTCGCTGGTGCGCACGACCAGCTGTACCCACGGCTCGGGCCGCGCCGCCACCAGCTCCACGGAGCCGTCGTGACTGTCGTCGTCCATGATCAGCAGCTCGAGATCGAGCCCGTGGGCCGCGCGCACCGCCGCGAGCCGATCGATGAGCTGCGGGAGGTTCGCCGCCTCCCTGAACGTCGGCACGACGACGGTCACGCTCCCGAGGGCCGGCGGCGGCGCGGCGGTCGCGCGGGGGGCGTCCTCGGCTGACATGCGCGGCAGGGTAACGCGGCAGTCGTCGGTGCCGAAACGGGGCTCGCCCGCTACCTCGGCGGTGCGCTGGCCGCGGCCGCGCACCCCGCGGGCACCACGACGCCTGCGCCGTCCACCACCACCACGCGGTCGCGCGCCGGGTCCTCGTCGACGTAGCCGGCGCCGCGGCGCCAGCGCCCGGCGGCCTCCTCGGCGGCGAGGAAGCCGCGCAGCGCCGATTGCTCGGTGCCGCCGTCGATCTTGGTCACCGCCAGGGCAGGCTCGCCGGGGAACCACCCGTCGCCGCCGTTGGCGAGGTACTCGAGCGTCGCCACGGCGACGCGCGCGGCGGGTGTGGGCAGCGCGCCGGCGCGCACGACCACGATGGGCGCCTTGCCGGGCGGCGTGATCACGAGGTCGCGCACGCGCGCGCCCGGGCAGCGCACGGCCTTCACCTTGCCGCCGTCGAGCTCGTGGGTCTGCTCGGGCGCGTCGGTGGTGTAGCGCAACGACACGCCGGCCGAGACCTGCGGGAAGTGCCCCTTGCTCGAGCCCGCGCCGCGCAGCGCGCTCTCGAGCGTGCGCACCAGCGCGGCGTGCGTGAGCTCCACCACCACGAGAGGGCCATCGAAGCGCAGCGCCGCCTGCACGTCGACGAGGCGGATGGGGCCGCCGCGCTTCTGCCACGTGGTCGGGTCGAGCCGGCCAATGGGCGCGCGGATGCCGCCGCTGTTCCGAAACGCCGCCACCACGTCGGGCCGCGCGCTGGCGGCGGTCCAGGCGATGGCGTCCGCCGACAGATCGCCGAGGTTGGTCTGACGGTTGCGCACCTCCTCGCGCGTGCCCTCGAGCCACACGTCGCTCTCGGCCACGGTGGCGAGCAGCGGGCCGAGCGCGTCGACCACGCGCTGCTCGAACGCCCGCGCCGTCGCGTCGGGCGTGGCGCCGAGCTCCAGCAGGCTGGCGTCGTCGACGGGCCACGGCCGGCTGGCGGCGCCGTCCACCTCGGCCAGCACACCGTCGGTGTCGAAGCCGACGCGCAGGTTGCCCACGTAGCGCAGGTCGCCGCCCGCAGCGACGATGAGCACGGGGCGCCCGTCGGCGCCGGTGCGCGCGGCGGGGTAACAGGGCTCGCCGATGGCCGCGCACGCGCGATCCACGGTGTCACCCGGCAACAGGCGATGCGCCTCGGCCGCCAGGCGGTTCTCGCCGCCGGCCGAGAGGATCACGTCGACGCCGCGGAGGAGCTTCGCGATCTCGAGGTCGCGGCCGATGCCCTGCAGGTGCGACACGAGCATGACGACGCCGATGCCCTCGGCCGTGAGCGCGTCGACCTGCGCCTGCACCGCGGCGCGCACGCCCTCGAGGTCGGCAGGCACCGCCAGGTTGGCGGAGGCGCCGCGCGACAAGACGCGCAGCTGCTCGGTGGTGGAGCCCACCACGCCGACCGTGAGCGCGCGGCAGGCGCCGTCCACCAGCGGGGACGAGCACACCTTCACGCGCGGCACCAGCTTGCCCTTGACGTCGTGGGCCCACGGCGTGGCGGCCGCCACCTCGCCGACCACGCCGCGCAAGGGACCGGCGCGCACGTCGATGGTGGCGGTGACGTAGGGGAACGCAGCGGCCTTGATCGCGTCGGCCACGAACGACTCGCCGAGGTCGAACTCGTGGTTACCGAGGCCCGAGGCCTGCACCAGGAGCTGGTCGTTGCCGGCCAACAGCGCGCTCCGCTTGTCGAGCTCCACCGACAGCTCGGGCGCGGGGATGAAGGTGTCACCGCCGTGCAGCACGATGGCGTCGTCTTTGGCACGGGCGCTGAGCGCGGCGATGAGCGCGCGCGCGCGGGCGAGGCCGCCGGCGTTCGGTTGCGCGGGATCGGGCAAGAGGCCCGCCTCCGAGTCCGACAAGTGCACGAGCGTCAGGCGGTGCGCCACGGGCTTGGTCGAGTAGGGCGCGGTCGGGATCGGCGGTGGCGTCGTCGGCGTCGTGGGCGTGGGCGTGGGCGTGGGCGTGGATGCGTGCGTGCCGCTCGGGTCGGGACGCACGGCGGGGCGCGCGCACGCGACGCACCACGTCGCGGTCCACGCGAGGAGGGCCAAGGGCAGGGCCGCGCGTCTCATAGGGCACTCGAGTACCACAGGCGGCGCCCCGTGCGCTGTCGCCGGCGCGCGTCGGCCGGAACGGGTTGCGCGGCGTCGACCCGAGCCGACCGCCGTCCTCCGATGCGAGGTTGCAGGTGCTCCTGCGCGCTGCTGTCCCGAGTCACCCGGTGCTGCGCGCCCGCCCGTCGCTCACGCGTGCGCGGCGCGGGGCGCGGTGGGCACCGCGCCAACGCCGCCGTACATCTTCACGTACACCGCGAGCGGGATCTCGAGCACGTCCTTGTCCGCGACGATGCCGAGAGTGTTGCGACTGACCGCCCACGGGTTCGAGCCCCAGGGGTTGCGCACCTTGACGTAGCGCTCGCCGTCGCGCTCGGCGAGGCCGAGCACGGAGTACGCGTGGTCACCCATCAAGCCGGTGTTGGCGAACGACAGGCTCGGCGTGTCGACGCGCGTCCAGCTCACCATCGCCTCGCGCGCGGCGACCTTCTTCTTGAGCGTGAGCCACAGCGCGTCGGCCGGCGCGGCGTCGAAGTCGTGGTGACGTCCGGCGGCGCCCAACAGCGCCTCGAAGGCCTCGAAGGGGTAGCCCGAGCGCAGTCCGTCGTAGCCGCCCTTCCACTTGGCGTATGCCTTCTCGAGCACCGAGAACCAGACGTCCCCCGCCGCCGAGGTGCCGAACACCGGCTTCTCGCCACCGCCGTACCGGTCGCGCACCCAGACCTTCTTGGAGACGGTGACGTCGTCGGTGACGTAGCGCTTCTTGTCGTGGTCGTAGCGCTGGAAGCTCACCGTGTAGGTGCCGTTGCCGTTGTCCTTGATGATGTCGCGCAGGCGCTGCGGGTTCGTGGCGCACAGCGCGTCGCACGCAGCGACGAGCCAGCAGTTGCCGACCTCGCCTTGCACGACGGTGCGCGGATCCGGGCCACCGACGAAGAGCGGCCCGGTCAGCGTGCCGAGGCGCGCGGTCGTGATCTCGAAGGTCGGCAGCGGCTCCGCCGCCGGGTCGGCCGCGGGGGCGAGCAAGACGCCGCAGCCCGAGGTGACCATGTGCGTGCCGTCGCTCGTCGAGACCGGCCAGCGGTCGCCCGCCTGGCCGACGAGCCGCGCGTCCTTTGGGAGCTTGCCGTCGTCGTCCAGCGTGAAGGTGGTCGCCTCGCCCGTGCGCGTGTTGGTCAGGATGAACAGCTGCCCCGGCTCACCGACCACGTCGCTCTTGCACACGTTCGTGAAGCGAAAGCCGTCGCCGTCGGGGACCAGGCGAATGCCCTGCTGGCGCACCACGGGTGGTCGCCCATCGATGGCCTCGACGTTCTTGAGCCGCACGCGCACCGTCGCGGCACCCGACTGCAGCCGCAGCTGATCGCCCTCGCGCGCCCCGGGCAGCTCCACCGCGAAGGAGCCGTCGGCGCCCGCCTTGGTGTGCACGTACCGATCGGCGCCGTCGGCGGGCGCGAACGACCCCAGGCTCTTGTTCTCGACGACGACCTCGGCGTTGGGCGCCGTCTTGCCCTCCACGACGACCTTGGGCGCCTCGTCCGGCTTGTTCGCGGGCGCTTGGTTGGTGCGCCGAAAGCGCACGCCATCGAGGCTCATCGCTGGGGCCTCGCGAGCGCGCGCAGCGCGGCCTCGACCTCGTCCACGCCCCAGGTGTCGGGGCCGTAGCGGCCGAGGATGCGCGCCTCCTGGTCGACGAGGAAGGGGCCGCTCACCCCGCGGCGCAGCGCATAGTTTGCGGGCGGCTTCGTGGCCACGAGCTGGGCGCCGGCCTTGCCGTGCAGCACGCGCGTGACCTGCAGCGTCACCTCCTGCGCCGGGCGCGGCGGCGCGCCGTCGAGCGGAGCGCCCTTGTCGCCGGGCGGCCACGCACCGAGATCGCGCACGAGCACGACCTCGGCGTCGACGACGATGGCCGCGGCTGGGAGCACGTCTTCGATGGCCTCGGGAGGCAGCGCCACACAACGAGGGTAGGCGGTCCCCCGCGCGAGCGCCAGCGGTGGAGGTCACGGCTGGCCCCTCGCGGCCTGCGGCGGCTTCGTCAGTAGCGTGGAGCCATCGCTGAGCAGCCTGGCGAGGGAAGACAGGGGCTTGGTCGTTGTGCCGCCAAGGTCGATCGCTGCTCTCGCGAGAGCATGCGGCGGTGCCGAAAGAGCGTGGCGACGTGGCGGGATCTTGACGTCGGGGGATGGACGCGGTCCCCCTCCTAGATCCTCCCCCGTAAACGGGGGAGGCCGTGCAGTCTCGTCGACGAGAAGTGCGCAGGCCTCGAT
>CAZONM010000024.1:0-26338 GCA_964580865.1 uncultured Myxococcales bacterium
GCCGCCGCGCCACCCCGCAGCGGCGTGGTGAGGTCGCTCAGCGCCGCGCGACGTCGCGCCACCACGGCCGCGAAGGCCGCGCGTCGGCGCCGGCCACGTCGATGGGCTCACCGAGCATGGGCGTCCACAGCGTGGCGCCATCGCCGTGCGCGCGCGTGAACAGGGTCTCGGCGGGCTCCTGCCACGGGTGCAGCGCGAGATCGAACGTGCCCCAGTGCACGGGCAAGAGCGCGCGCGCGTTCGACTGCAAGAACGCGTCGTACGCGGCGTTTGGCCCGAGGTGGATGTCGCCCCACGCCGGGTGATACGCGCCGATCTCGAAGAGCACGACGTCGAAGGGACCGAACGACGCGCCAATGTCCGCGTGCTCGGCCGTGGGGCCGGTGTCGCCCGACGTGAACACGCGGTGGCGCGGCCCGAGCACGGCGAAGCCGGCCCACAGCGTGTGGTTGCGATCGAGCGGACCGCGCCCGGAGAAGTGCTGCGCCGGCACCGCCACCACGTCGACGGCGCCGATCTTGGCGCCCTCGCCCCAGTCGAGCTCCTCGATGAGCTGCGGCGCCACGCCGAGCCGCTCGAGGTGCGCGCCCACCCCGAGCGTGGTGATGAAGCGCCCGCTGAACCCCGGCGCCGCACCCGACGCGAGCGCGCGCACCGTGGGAGCGCACAGGTGATCGTAATGATCGTGCGTCAGCAGCACGGCGTCGACGGGGGGGAGCTGCGCGAGCGGCACGGGCGGCGGGTGGAAGCGCTTGGGTCCCACCAGCGCAAACGGGCTCGCGCGCTCGCCCCACACGGGGTCGGTCAGCACGCGCACCCCGTCGATCTCGATGAGCACGGTCGAGTGGCCGAGCCACGTGACGCGCAGCGCGCTCGGCGGCGCGGCGAGCGCCTCGGCGGCGCGGGCGAACAGCGGCAGCGGCGCCGCGGGTGATCGGCCCTCGCGCTTGAAGAGGAACTCACCCATGACCGCCAGCCCGTTCTTCACCTGCGGCGAGCGCGTGCGATCGGTGTTGTGAAAGAGGCCGCCGGAGAACCGGCGCGAGAGCGAGATGCGCCGCTCGCGCGCGCTCCTCGCTTGGTTGGTCGCGGTCGCCGAGGTCACCCTGGCGATGATAGCGACTCGTGCGGCGCACGCGCCGGATCGAGGGGCGGCCGCCATCGCGGGCCGCGCATGACCAGAAACAGAAGAAGGCGCCCCGGGGGGCGCCTTCTTCACGCTCACGAGGAGCGACCGATCACTTCTTGGCGGGATGATCGGCCTTGGCGGCCTCGAGCTTGGTGATGGACTCGTCGAGGTTCTTCTCGAGCTCGGCGGCCTTGTCCTTGGCGTTCGTGTCGTCGATGCCGGCGGCGCCCTGCTTCTTCAGCTCGGCGTCGTCACCGGTGGGCGCGTACTCCGGGATCACCGGCTTCGGCGGCGGCGGCGGCGGCGGCGGCGGCGGCGGCGGCTCTTCCTTCTTCTCCTCGGGGCAGGCGGTCAGGGCGGCGGTCACGGGCGCCGCGACCAAGGCGGCGAGCAGGACGCGTACAACGATCTTCTTCATGGCTTCCCTCTTTCAGCGGTGAATTGGGGAGAGGGGGCGGGATGCCCCCTCTCGAGCGAGCGGCGCGATCACTTCTTGGCGGGGTGGTCGGGCGCGGCCGGCGGCGCGGCGAGGCCGGCGCGCTTGGCCTCCTTGTCCTTGAGGCGCGTGACCACGGCGGTCAGCTCGGCGTTGCTGGTGGCGGTGGCGATCTGCTCGAGGCGCTCGATGGCACCGAGGTTCTTGGCGTGGGTCTGCTTCTCCTCCTCGGCGGCCTTGGCGGCGTCCTCGGCGGCGGCCTTGGCCTCGGCCTTCTTGGCCTCGACCTTCTTCTCCACCTTCTCGACCTTGGCCTCGACCTTGGCGGCGGCCTTCTCCTTGGCCTCCTCGATGGCCTTCTTCTTGGCCTCTTCCTTGGCCTTCTTGAGGGCTTCCTTCTTGGCGTCGTCGGCGAACGCGACCGTGGCGGGCACGAGCGCGAGGGACGCGGCGATCAGCAGGCTCTGGATCTTCATTGGGGCTCCCTGGTTCACTGGGTCACTGGTTCACGCGGTCAGTCTCGCTGCCTGGCCGTCGCTGCGGTGTCGATGTTCGACGTCGCATGACGACCGTGCAGACATGGGATCACGCCGGACGGGAACGCTCTCACCGAAGCGCGAACGGTGTCAACAGAACGGGCCGCGGAGAGGCGACCGCCGGCGTGGGTCATGGTCTCGAAGCTAACGAGCCCACGTCGACGACGGGGTTACGGATCGAGCGGTTTACCAACACCTTACGGCGGCGCGCTTTACCGAACCGTTACGCGACGCAGTCGGACCGCCGGCGTGGTACACCGCGGAGGTCGCAAGCGTGGCGGAACTGGCAGACGCGCGGGATTTAGATTCCCGTGGGGCAACCCGTGGGGGTTCGATTCCCCCCGCTTGCACTCTCGATCCCTGCCGACGCGCGCCCGTCGGCGGGCGTTGACCTCGGCCCATGGGCCTGGAATGCGAGGGTTTTCACACCCGTCGAGGCCCGCCATGGCACTGCAGATCCGCAGCGAGATGAAGCAGCTTTCCCCGGTCGAGCGCGAGCTGTCGGTGGTGGTCCCCGGCACCGAGATCGCCAAGGAGCTCGACCGCGCGTACCGTGAGCTGTCCCAGAAGGTGCGCCTCAAGGGCTTCCGCCAGGGCAAGGTGCCGCGCTACGTGCTCGAGCAGTACTACAAGGCCGACACCGAGCAGCGCGTGCTCGAGCACGTGGTGGGCGCCAGCTTCCGCGAGGCGGTGAAGACCCACTCCATCGAGCCGGTGGCGAACCCGCAGATCAAGACCGCGGGCGAGCTCATCCCCGGCATGGACTTCTCGTACTCGGCCAAGGTCGAGGTCAAGCCCGCCGTCGAGATCAAGGCGTTCGCCGGGCTCGAGCTCAAGCGCACCCGCTACGAGGTCACCGACGCCGACGTGGAGCGCGAGCTGCAGTCGCTGCGCGAGCGCCACGCCAAGGTGGTGGCCGTGGAGGGCCGCACCGACGTGCAGCAGGGCGACCTGGTCGAGACCAACTGGTCCGGCGAGGTCGACGGCGAGCACGCCAAGGGGCTGAGCGGCCTGTCGTACATCGTGGAGGTGGGCGCGGGCACCTTCCCCTTCAAGGAGGCAGACCAGGCGCTGGTGGGCAAAAAGGTCGACGAGTCCTTCTCCGTCGACGTCAAGGTGCCCGACGACTACCGCGTGGAGTCGCTGCGCGGCAAGACCGCCAAGCTCACCTTCAAGGTGCTCGGCCTCAAGCACAAGACGCTGCCCGCGCTCGACGACGAGTTCGCCAAGGACCTGTCCGACGAGGTGGAGTCGCTCGAGCAGCTGCGCACCAAGATCCGTACCGACATGGGCGAGATGGCCAAGGCGCGCACCGAGGCCGAGACCAGGAACGCCGTCGTCGAGGCGCTCATCGAGAAGAACCCCTTCGACCTGCCGCAGGCGCTGGTGGAGCGGGCCGCGGAGCAGATCGCGGCGGAGAAGCTCAACCGCCTGCCGCAGCAACAGGCCGAGATGGTGTGGCAGCAGCGTGGCGTGCAGCTCAAGGAGGACGCGCGCCCCGCCGCCGTGCGCCAGGTGCGCATGAGCCTGATCCTCGAGGAGCTGGTCAAGCGCGAGCAGATCGAGGTGTCCGACGCCGAGATCGACGCGCACTTCGAGAAGATCGCGGCCGAGCTCGGCTCCAGCGTCAAGAACGTCAAGAACGTCTACAAGAAGGGCCGGCGTCTCGACGAGCTGCGCTTCCAGCTCGCCACCTCGCGCATGCTCGATCGCGTCATCGAGCAGGCGAAGTTCGAGGACACCGTCAAGCCCGCGCTCGGCTAGCGCCATGACCGCGCTCCGCGTCACGCGCTGCCAGACCTGGCTGCGGCTGCGCATGCGCGGGCTGCGCTACCGCGAGATCGCGCGCGCCGTGGGGCCGTGGATGGGGGCGCTCGGCTGGGCGCTGTCGCGCGTGCTGGTGCTCCGGGGCAACGACCTCTTGCCCGTCGAGGTGACGCTGGTCGACCCCATCGGCGGGGAGCCGCAGGTGGGGCGGGAGATCGAGCGCCTGGGCTTCACCAAGCTCGGCGCCTTCACGCTGCCGGAGTTCACGGGCGACAACGCCTCGCACGTCTATCTCGACGACGCCGGCACCACGCTGGCGGAGGCGGTGTGGCTCAAGACGCCGGGCGGCGAGCGGGCCACCGTGGCGCTGTCGTCGCTCATCGAGGGCGGCCCCGTCACCAGGCTGCGCTCGGTGGAGCAGTGGCGCGACGCGCCACTCGATCCGCCGCCGGGGTGGCAGGTGCATGCGCACGCCGGCGCGCTGGCCGAACGCGTCGCCGGACACCGCGCGGCGCTGACTGCGCTCGCGGGCCAGCCCGTGCGCATCGAGCCCGCCGCGTACCTCGACTACCTGCACGCGAGCCACCTCGAGGCCGCGCGCTACGCCTGGACGCGCGGCGCCTACGAGGTGGCCGAGCCCGAGCTGGTGGGCGCGCTGTTGGCCGACAAGGGCCTCACCCGCGACGAGGGCGTCGCCGCGGATTCCGCCGCGCCCGCCGCGGGAGAGCGGGCCCCTACTCCAGCTCCGCCACCACGGTGAGCGGCAGCACGGCGGCGCCGCCCACGGTCACGCTCACCTCGTGCACCAGGAACGGCAGGTCGGGATCGTCGACGTTCACGCGCACCGACCAGGTAGCCACGGTGTCGGCGCGCGTCGCCACCAGCGCGTCGTTCCAGTTGTGGTGCGTGTTCGTGTAGGCGAGCTCGTCGAGGCCGTCGACGAACACCACGCGATCGGCGAGCTCCACGGTGAGCGCGATGGGCGCGTACAGCACGCTCTCGCCCACGCCCTGCCCGCCCCAGCGTCGCGTGAGCCACACACGCACCGCCTCGTCGTCGTTGGCGAAGCGCGCGGTCTCGTCGGGCTGGGCCGCGATGCCGTCGAGGCGGGCGGGCGTGGCCAGCATCGAGGTCGTGTGCGGGCCGCCGCCGTCGTCCACGTCGAGGCGCAAGGTGGCGCGGCCGTCGAACTCCGACACCGTGACCGTGTCGCCGCCCACCGTGAAGCGCCAGCCCACGTGGCCGTCCACGGTGGTCGACGTGATGGCGCTGATGGGCTGGCCGAGGGGCGCGATGTCGTCGAACCACAAGACCGGCCACACGCGCTGCACCTCGAAGCCGGGAGCGGCGCCGCGCGGGCAGATGCCGAGCTGCAAGACCGCCTGATCCCAGCCGAGCACCCCCACGGCCAGCACCTCGCCCGTGGGGCAGTCCATGGCGAAGGCCCGGCCGAGCGAGGTGGAGTCGACGCGCACGAGGTTGCCGGCGTCGTAGGTGCTGGTGGTCTCGGCGCCGGTGTCGAGGGCGCGCTCGACGATCTCGAAGGAGGCCGGCGGGTCGTAGCCGTTCACGCCCGACAGGCGCACCTGCCGCACCGTGGTGCCCTGCGCCGCGCCCTGGGGCGAGAAGTACAGGGCCCACGCCGACGCGTCGCGATCGAAGTCGACCACGCTCTCCTCAAACCAGTTGTGATGCTGCGCCGCGTACACGTGCGGCCAGAAGCCGGTGGCGCGCGCGAACACCCACGGGCGATCGCTCTGCGCCACCACCGTGCTGCGCCAGTACACCGGGTAGCTGCCCGCCATGGCGTCGGCGGTGTCGATGTGGCGGATGACGACGGCGCGCTTGCTGCCAGCGTCGCCCGTGAGCACCTCCACCGCGGGGTAGAGGTCGTACCAGCCCGTGTCGGGCGGCTCGCACGGCTCGAGGTACGCCGACACCGACGCGCTCGCGTCCTCGAAGCCGAAGCTCACCTCATAGCTCTCTCCATAGACGAGCTCGGGGTTGGTGCCGCTGGCGTCGCGCGACACGCCGATCTGCTCGAGGATGGCGCCCGCCGCACCCAGCGGGTAGCGCACCGTGGCGCGCAGCACGTCCATCGACGTGTAGTGGTCGATACCCCAGGCGTCGACGACGGCGTCGCCCGAGCACACGCTGGTGAGCACGCGATCGGCGCCGAAGGGGCTGCGCTCGAGGAACACGCCCTCGAGCGCCGCCTCGGCGAGCTGCTGCTGGCCGAAGCCCGGCCGCTCCTGCGCGGGGATGCGCACGCGGGTCTTGGCCGCCTGCTCGTCGGCGCGCGGGGCACCCTCGCGCCAGGCGTTGCACAGCTGCAGGTCGTCGTCCCAGCGGATCACGAGGTTCTCGAACGGCGTGCCCACGAGCGAGGTGTCGCCCGGCCCCACCGGCGGATCGCGCGGTGGGCACGCGGGCGGCGGCGGAGGTGGCGGCGGCTCGCCTTCGCCTTCGCCTTCTCCCTCGCCCTCCCCTTCTCCTTCACCCTCGCCTTCGCCCTCACCCTCGCCTTCGCCCTCGCCTTCCCCCTCACCCTCCCCTTCTCCCTCACCCACCGGACAGGCCGTGGCCAAGGCGGGCGCGATGAGCAGGGCGAGCACGGCGGTGACGAGGCGTGGGCGTTGCATGGCGAGCTCCGACCGGGCGCAGAGCATCCGGCGTGCCCACGATGGTACCGGCGCGACGGCGTTTGCCCAGCGCGGGCGACGGAAATCCGTCACGGTGCGCGGTGGCGGTCGCAGCGCCAGCGATCGCGGATCAGCCGACCAGCGGCCGCGCCAGCAGGTCCCGCACGCGATCGAGCGGCAGCGCGGGCGCGATGTGGTTGTTCGCGCCCACCTGGTCGCCGGCCATGCACATGGCGTTCAAGATCGCCTCCTCGGTGGCGTCGATGACGGCGCGGAACAAGGGGTCGATGTGCTCGTCCGAGAGCAACGACACCGGCAACACGCGCTTGCTGGCCGTGCGCGGGTAGGTATTCCCCGTGGAGAACGCGATGATGATCTCGCCCGAGCCGTGCCCCGCGTAGCTGCCGGTGCGCCCGATGCCGAGGCCCGCGCGCTTGGCCAAGCGAGCCAGTTGGTGCGCCGACAAGGGCGCGTCGGTGGCCACGACGGTGATGATGCTGCCGTAGGTGCCGCCGCGCTTGGGGATGTGCCGAAAGAGCGGCACCAGCGCCTCGCCGATGTGGGCGCCGCCGAAGCGCAGGTCGGGCGTGCGGCCGAAGTTCGACTGCACCAAGACGCCCACGGTGAAGCCACCCTCGCGCGCCGGCAGCACGCGCGACGACGTGCCGACGCCGCCCGCGAAGTCGAAGGTGATCATGCCCGTGCCGGCGCCCACGCCACCCTCGGCCACGGGGCCCGCCGACGCGCGCTCGAGCGCCTCGAACACGTGCACGTCGCGCACGTGGCGCCCGGCGATGTCCGAGAGCCAGCTGTCGTCGCACTCGCCGATGACCGGCAGCACCGTGTCGTGCTCGCGGCCGATGCCGGGGTTGTGCTTGGTCATCCAGCGCACGGTGGCGTCGTGCGCGGCGCCCACCGCGAGCGTGTTGGTGAGCACGATGGGCGTCTCGAGCAGGCCCCACTCGGTCACCTGCACCAGGCCCGTCATCTCGCCGGCGCCGTTCAACACGAAGCCGCTGGCGGCGAGCCGCTCCATGAACACGTTGCCCGGCGGCACGATGGCGGTAACCCCGGTACGCGCGGGGCCCTTGCCCACCTCGAGGGTGCCGGCGCCGTGCACCACCGTGGCGTGCCCCACGCGCACGCCTTGCACGTCGGTGATGGCGTTGTGGCGGCCGGGCGGATAGTGCCCGAGGTGCACGCCGAGGTCGCGGGCGCGAGCGCGCGGCCCCGACGCGGTCTCGTCGAGCACGGCGCTGCCCTCGGCGGTCCATGCCTCCACGCGTTGATCCGCGTTGCCGGGCGCCTGGCCGCCCTCGTCCTGGTCGTCGTCGTGCTGGCCGGTCATGCCGCGTCCTCTCGGTGTTGGTGCTCGCCCCGGCCGTGCGTCGCCGCCGCGCGGCGCGCGATGGCGGGCGCGAGGATGGCGCTGATGAGCGCCTGGTACGACAGGCCGGCGGCCTCGCTGATCATGCACAGGTCCGACCAGCCCGGCGTGAGGCCCGGCAGCGTGTTGACCTCGATGAAACACACGCTCCCGTCGGCGGCGCAGCGCAGATCGAAGCGCGCCACGTCGCGGCAATGGAGCGCGCGCCAGGCGCCGAGCGCCACGCGCTCGATCTCCTCGAGCAACGCCGCGCTCACCTTCGCGGGGGCGTCGTAGCGGATCTTCGTGGTCCAATCGAGCTTGTCGCCGAAGGCGTACACCGGGTGCTTGCTGTCGGGCTCGACGAACACGATCTCCATGGGCGGCAAGACGCGCGGCGCGTGCGCGTCGCCGAGGACGCCCACGGTGAACTCGCGCCCGGGCAGGAACTCCTCGACCAGCAACGGCTGGCGATAGCGCAGGAGCTGCGCCGCGAGCTCCTGTCGCAGCGCGACCTCGTCCTCCACCACGCTCTTCGGCGACACGCCCTTCGAGCTGCCCTCGGCGTTCGGCTTCACGATCACCGGGTAGCGCAGCGCGCCGAGCGGCTGGTCGACGCGCGACACCACCAGCGCGCGCGGCGTGGGCACGCCGGCCTGCGCCACCACGGCCTTGGCCGCCGCCTTGTCGAGCGCGATGGCCATGGTGGCGGCCTCGCTGCCCGAGAACGGGACGCCGAGGTGCTCGAGCATGGCCGGGATGGCCGCCTCGCGCCCGCGGCCGGCGATGCCCTCGGCGAGGTTGAACACCACGTCCACGCCGGCGTCGGGGAGGCGGCGCACGATGTCGCGCGTGGCCTCGAGGCGCACGACCTGATGCCCCTCGGCGGCGATGGCGCGCGCCAGGGCGTCGATGGTGGTGGCCGAGTCGTACTCGGCCTCGGTGTCGTCGTCGCCGGCGTGCTTCGGCACCACGCGCTTGAGGTTGTACGTGAGGCCCACCCGCAGCTTCTTCGCGCGCGAAAACGGCGACGGCGCCACCACCAGGCCGTGACGCCGCGCGGCGCTCTGGATGACGGCGTCGAGCACGTCGCTGGTGGTGCCGAGCCCCGCCAGCGCCGCCGACAGGTAGATGCCGGCGCCGGGCTCGAGGCTCGGCAGGGCGTTCACCTCGAGGAAGTACACGCTGCCGTCGTCGGCCACGCGCCAGTCGATACGGCCGAGGTCGCGCACACCCAAGACCGCGAACACCTTGCGCGACAGCTCGAGCACGCGGGCGCGCACGGCGGGCGGCAGCGGCGCCGGGCACTCGACCTCCACGGCGTCGGACGACACGCACTTCAGCTCGTAGTCGTAGATGGCGTACTTGCGCTTGCCGATGACGCGCTCGTCGAACCGGTACGCGGCGGGCTCGAGCACGCCGCCGGTCGCGGGCGACGCGGCCTCGAGGAAGGGCACCACCACGTCGCGGCCCACGATGAACTCCTCGATGAGCAGGCCTGACGGGTACGCCGCCACCAGGTCGGCGATGCGCGCGCGCAGCGCCACCGGCGTCTCCACGATGGAGTCGACGGTGATGCCCTTGCTCGAGCCCTCGAAGTTCGGCTTGACGATGACGGGATAGCGCAGCGCGTCCACCTCGACGGCGTCGACGTCGCTGTCGGCGTCGACGAACAGCCAGCGCGGCGTGGGGATGCCGTGGCGCGCCACCAGCATCTTGGTGAGCTGCTTGTCGAGCGTGAGCGCGCACACGTACGCGTCGCTGCCCGTGTAGGCGAGGCCGAGCTGCTCGAACAGCCCGGGGTAGAACGCCTCGCGAAAGCGCCCGTGGGTGCCCTCGGCGGTGTTGAACACCAGGTCGGGCGCGATGCTCGCGAGCGCCGCGACCAGCGCGGCGGCGCCGCCGCTGCCCACGTCGACGCGGGCCACTTCGTGGCCGAGCGCGCGCAGCGCGTCGGTGATGTCGGCCACGGTCTCTTCGCGGTCGAACTCGGCCTGGGCTTCGTCGTGAGAGGTCTGGAGGTTGTGCGTAAAGGCGATGCGCAAGGGCGGGATCCTCGACGGCGCACCGCATGCTAGGAACGCTCCCGTATGGCAACGGAGGGTGCGCGCGCCGACCTCTACCTCGGCGGACCGGCGACGGTGGACCTGCTGCTCGCCGAGCTGTCGGGTCTGCGATCCGGCGCCGGCCGCGAGCTCGCCGCCGGCGTGGTGTCGCTGGCCCCCGGCGCCGTCGTCGATCCGGCGTTCGCGCGCCAGGTGATGCCGGCCGCGCGCGAGCGCGCCGCCAAGAGCGCCAACGAGCTGGCGGGCGCGATCCTCGACGACAGCGGCCTGGTGGCCGACGTCGAGGTGACGGTGCCAGAGCCTGAGCGTCGCGGCAGCCGCGCGCTGGAGGTGCACCCGCTCGCCGGTGCCGGCGCCGAGCTCGCGTCGCTCTTGCGCGCCAAGGTCGAGGGCCGCGCCGCCAAGCACGGCGAGCCCGTGGCCGCTGGGTCGCGCCTGCGCGTGCTGCTGCTCGAGCCGTGGCGCGCGTGGTGGTGCGTGGCGCCGCTCACGGACGGCCCGCCGCTCCTCGCGTGGCCGTCGTCCTTCCCCGGCGGGCGCGCGCTCGGCGAGGAGCAGGGCGACGCGCCGTCGTCGGCGCACCGCAAGCTCGAGGAGGCCATGGCCTGGCTCGGCCTGCGCCCAGGCGAGCGCGACCTGGTGCTCGATCTGGGCGCCGCGCCGGGCGGTTGGTCGTCGGTGGCGCTGGCGTGCGGCGCGCGCGTGGTGGCCGTCGACCGCGCCGAGCTCGACCCGCGCGTGGCCGCGCACCCGCGCCTGACGCACCTGAAGAAGGACGCGTTCGGCGACCTGTCGGACTACGCGCCGAGCTGGCTGTTGTGCGACGTGATCGCGGCGCCCGAGCGCTCGTTCGAGCTGGCGCGGCGCGCGCTGCAGCGGCGGGGGCTCACGGCCCTGGTGGTGACGCTGAAGCTCAAGCGCCCCGCGGCCTTCGACGTCGTCAAGGCGGCGCGTGCCCTGGCGCAGAAGACGCCGGGCTGGTGGGGCCGCTGCAAGAACCTGGTGGGGAACAAGCTCGAGGTCACGCTGCTGATGCGCCGCGCCGACGCCGCGCCATGAGCGCCACCAGCGCCACCAGCGACAGGTCGACGCCAGGGGCGCCGCTGCACGGGCACCCGCCTGGCTCGCCCTCGCCCTCGCCCTCGCCTTCCCCAGGATCACCCTCGCCCTCGCCCTCACCTTCGCCTTCGCCTTCACCCTCACCCTCGGCGCCGCAGCGGAAGGCGCAGTCATCGTCGTCGCAGTCCACGAGCTGATCGAAGTCCTCGTCGTCGCCGTTGCCGCAGCTCGACTCGAAGTAGGTGGCGCACATGGTGAACCCCGCGGTGTCCTCGGGGCAGATCCGGTACGCGATGTCGTCGAAGGCGATGAGCTCGGTCCACGTCTCGCCGTCGGTCGACTCCATGTAGAGGCCCGGGTTGCCGATGGCCTGCCGGCCGCAGCCGAGCAGACGATCGCCGTCGGGGTGCTTGGCGATGCATTTGGTGGGTCCGCTGGTGGCGTCGCTGACCTGGACGAAGTCCGCGTCGGCGGCCCCCTTGCGGTAGAGCATGCCGGCCAGCGGCGTGATGACCCACACGGTGCTCTGCCACTCCACGCCGCTCTTGGCCTCGGCGGGCAGCGTGCCGATGGTGGCGGGAGTGGCATACGAGCCCGCCGCGGCGCCGAGGACGCGGAACTGGTTGTCCGACGTCATGGCGCTGATCATCGCGGTGGTGCCGTTTTGGCGCCAACCGAGGGCGCTCACGATCACGTAGCCGCTGTAGCCCGAGGACACGTCCTGGAAGCTGTCGCCGCCGTCCACCGACACCAGCACCACCGGCGCGGTGCTGGCACCGGTGCGCGAGCCGGTGGCGATGAGGTGGCTGCCGTCGGCGCTCGCGTGCAGCTGGAAGAGCGCGGTGTCGGACACCGGGCCATGGGCCAGCGTCCAGCTGTCGCCCTCGTCATCGGAGACGTAGATGCCGTTCGCCTGGCCATACTGCGCTGTGCTTGCGAACAGGTTGGCGCCTACGGCGACCATGGCGGCCGGTGAGTGCGCGTCGAGCGCGCCGCTGAGCAGCTGGTAGCTGCAGCCCTGGTCGCTCGTCACCATGAGGCCTTCGAGCGTGCCCACCAGGATGTCGCCGTCGGCGCGGCGGCGCGCGAAGAACGCCACCGGACCGATGGCCTCCTCGCACACGCGCTCCCAGTGGTTGCCCGCGGGCAGCACCAGGCCCCAGGTGGAGAGGCCACCTACGAGCTCGCCATCGACGAGGAACGCCTCGCGCCCCTCTTGAAGTTGTCCCACGTGCGCGCGCGTGGGCGCGGCCAAGGCGAGCGTGAGCAGCACCAGCATCGAGCGCGTCATCGTGGGCACCGTAGCAGACGCCCTAGGGCCGGGCACCGTCCCGAGATCGGATAGCCTCGCCCCGTGGCCTTGACGCCCTGGCACCTGACAGGCGCGCTGACCGTCCTCGTGGCGGCGCTCGTGGCCGCGGAGCTGCGCGGGTGGGCGCGCGCGCGCGCCGCGCTCAAGCCGCTCGCGTCGCTGGTCTTCGTAACGGCGGGCGCGTTGTTCTTGCCCCTGGAGCACGCCCCGGGGCGCTGGCTCATGGCGGGGCTCATGCTGTCGCTGGTGGGCGACGTGGCGCTCATCGCCAAGGGCAAGCGTGCGGCGTTCTTGGCGGGCTTGGGCGCGTTCTTGGCCGCGCACCTGTGTTACGCAGCGGCGTTCGTGGCACGCGGGCAGTCGAGCATGCACGCGCTCGGCGCTGGTGTGGTGGTGGTGGTGGCAGGCGCTCTCATCGCGCGCTGGCTCGCGCCGCACGTGCATGGCGGCATGCGCGGTCCGGTGGCGGCCTACGTCGTCACCATCACCGCCATGGTGGCGCTGGCCGCGGGCGCGTGGGGCGCCGGCGCGCGCGCGACGTTGCTCGCGGGGGCCGCGCTCTTCTACCTGTCGGATCTGTGCGTGGCGCGCGAGCGCTTCGTCGCACGCGCGCCGGTCAACGCGGCCGTGGGGCTGCCGCTGTACTACGCGGCGCAGCTCCTGCTCGTCGACGGCATGTGATCACTGGTACGCGAGCGCCGCGCGCAGCATGAGGAAGATGAGCACGCCGGTGACGCTGACGTAGAGCCAGATGGGCAGCGCCACGCGCGCCAGGCGCCGGTGGCGCTCGAAGGTGCCGCGCAGGGCGCGATAGAGCACGACGCCGACGAGGAACGGCAGCACCGCCGACAGGAGCACGTGGCTCGCCAGCACGAAGAGGTAGAGCCCGCGCAGCGGCGCATCGGCAGGGTACTTCGTGTCGCCGTGGATCGCGTGGTAGGTCAGGTAGCTCGCGACGAACAGCACGCTGACGCCGAGAGCCGCCACCATGAGCGCGCGGTGCACGTCGCGGCGGCCGCGCCGGATGGCGACGAAGCCGCCGAGCAACAGCGTGGTGGCCGTGAGGTTCAGGCACGCGTTGAGCGCCGGCAGCGCGCTCACGTCGACGCCACCGGCGGGCTCCATCAGCCGTCCTCGAGCCGCGCCAAAAGACGGAGGCCGAGCTCGTCGTGGACGCGCTCGCGGCACACGTCGTGGGCGTGGTGCATGCGGCCGAAGGTGTCGCGCTCCCAGGTGTCGCCCACGAACGGCCCCGCGCGCACCACCAAGCGCACCAGGTAGCCCGCGTCGTCCGTGGCCACGCGGTAGAGGAAGCGCCGCTGGCGCTCGGGCGCCTCCATGGCGCGCTGCGCGGCCACGCGCCCCACGCCGGCGCGGTCGCGCTCCTCGTCGCACTGGGCGAGCGCGCTGGCCTCCGCTGACAGGACTGCCGCCGACACCGTGCACCACACGAGCGCCGCCATGGCCACGAGCGCGCCCGCCATGCCCAGGGCGCGCCGGTACGTGGCCCCCCGCGCCTCGCGCGCCGCGGGAGCGCCAAAGGTGGCGCCGATGCCGGCCGACGACTCCATACCTCTATGGTAGCGGCTGGGATCGCCGCCGTCAGGGGGCAGGCGGCGGGCCTGTGCGCGGCGTCGCTGGCAGCGCCGGCAGCGCGGCCATGAGCGCGATCTCGAGCTCCGCCAGGGGCCGCGCGCCCACCAAGCCGGCCGCGCGCACGCCGTCGGGGCGGAAGACCGCGTGGTAGGGCACGGCGCCGTCCCAGCCCGGATCCACGGCCGCCAGGAACGGGGTGGGGTCGTCGTCGACCACCACGAAGCTGTGCTCGAGGGCGATGCCGCGGCGACGCAGCACGGCCGCCAGCTTCTCCACGGGGGTCCCGGCGGGATCGGCGTTGACGAACACCACGTCGACGCCGCGGTTGGCGAGCTTGGCGCGCAGCTTGAGCACGCCCGGCAGCTCCTCGAGGCAGGGCGCGCACCACGAAGCCCAGGCGCTCACGAGCAGCACGCGCCCCTTGTGCGGCTCCAGCACGCGGGGCCCCAGGTCGCGGTGGGTGATGGGGGTGACGGTGAAAGCCGCCGGCTCGGCGGCCCTCGCGGCGTCACCGACGAGCGTTGCCAACAGCCCAAGCACCCACGCGCGCATCCGCCCCCCGACCGGTGTGGTGGCCCTCGACCGGATCTACCATCTCCACGCCGACGACGGAGCGCTTGCGCCCCGCGCCGCGTCGCGCGAGGCTCGCGCCGCCTCGGGAGGCCATCATGCTTCGTCATCGCTGTTCCCTCGTCCCTGTCGTGTTCGGCGCCGTGCTGGCGCTCGCCGTCGCCGGCTGCCCCTCTGAGCCGCCCGCAGAGGGCGAGGGCGAGGGTGAAGGCGAGGGCGAGGGTGAAGGCGAGGGCGAGGGTGAAGGAGAAGGCGAGGGTGAAGGAGAAGGCGAGGGTGAAGGAGAAGGCGAGGGTGAAGGAGAAGGAGAGGGAGAGGGAGAGGGAGAGGGAGAGGGCGAAGGCGAAGGCGAAGGCGAGGGCGACCCGGGTCCCCCGTGCGTCACCAGCGGTGACTGCGACATCGCCAACATCTGCGTCGGCCTGCACTGCGTGGCCGGCTGCGTCGACGACCGCGACTGCCCCGACGGGTCGGTGTGCGACCCCGCTGTCGGCGCCCACGGCGACTGCGTGGAGTGCACGGTCGACGACGACTGCATCGTCGACGGCGAGGTGTGCCGCGACAACGAGTGCTTCGCCTCGTGCACCGACGACAGCGCCTGCACGGCGCAGGTGTGCGACACCGACGCGGGCGTGTGCGTCGACTGCCTCGACGACATCGACTGCCCGCTCTCGTACATCTGCGAGAGCCAAGCGTGCGTGGCCGGCTGCCGCGACGACCGCGACTGCGACGACGGCGCCGGCGAGGTGTGCGACCCCGCGAACCACGTCTGCGTGGTGGGCTGCGCCGAGTCGCCCGACACCTGCCCGCCGGGCGCGCACTGCGTGAACCTGCGCTGCGAGGTGGGCTGCGACGGCGACGACGAGCGGTGCGGCGACAACCAGGTGTGCCACGACGGCGACGTGTGTCGCGATGCGTGCGACGCGCCCAACGATTGCCGCCTGGCGCAGACGTGCCTCGACAGCGTGTGCGTCGATGGCTGCCAAGACGACGACGACTGCGGCGGCGACGTGTGCACGGGCAGCACCGGCACGCCCGGGCAATGCATCGGCTGCGCCACCGACGACGACTGCCCCATGTTCACCCTGTGCGACGAGCGCGACAACGTGTGCCGCGGCGAGTGCATCGACGTCATGGGCGGGCTGCGTTGCGTCGACGGCGTGTGCGACGCCAGCACGCTCCTGTGCGTAGGCTGCCTCACCAACGACGACTGCGCGGCCATCGATCACTGCGACGTCGACGCGCATCAGTGCGTCCCCGACGATACCACCTGCACCCCCTGCGACAGCGACGCGGACTGTGGCACCGGGGAGCGCTGTGGCTTCGTCGACGGCGGCAGCGGCGGCTTCGGCGACCGCTTCGAGCGCGTGTGCCTGCTCCCGTGCGGCGACGGGCAGACCTGCCCGAGCGGGCTCGCGTGTGAGCTGGCCACCGACCCCGAGGGCGTGGTGGTCGACGAGCTGTGCGTGCCCACGAGCTCGGTCAACGCGACCCCCACCTGCGCCGGCTGGTACAGCGCCGTCACCGAGGAGGAGTGCTTCGTCGGCGTCAACGCCTCGTGCGGCCGCGACACGCGCGCCGACGGCGTGTGCGTGAGCGATCCCGCCGGCGGCGGCACCTGCACGCTGCCGTGCGGTGTCGACGCCGACTGCCCGCCGGGCTCCACCTGCGACCTCACCGAGGGCCACTGCCGCTTGTTCTGACCTCGACGCGCCGAGCTGCTCGTGCGCGCGCGGCGGACCTTTGCTAGGGTCCGCCGCGGAGGCTCGCGCCCATGCTTGACCATCACGACGATCTCACCCGCACCCCCCTCGACGACGACGACGACGACGATCACGACGAGGGTGGCGGCAAGAAGGGCAAGAAGGGCAGCCGCCTCGAAGAGCGCCTGCTCGACGCGCGCACCCTCATCCTCGCCGACGAGGTGAGCGACGCGCTCTACCGCCGCGTGGCCACCATGCTGACGCTGCTCGAGCGCAAGGATCGCAAGGCGCCCATCACGATCTACATCAACTCGCCGGGCGGCTCCGCCGACTCGGGCTTCGCCATCTACGACCTGTTCCGCTTCTCGCCCTGCCCCATCACCACGGTGGCGAACGGCGTGGTGGCGTCGGCCGCGGTGCTCATCTACCTCGGCGCACCCCAGGGCCGGCGCGTGTCGCTGCCGAACGCGCGCTTCCTGTTGCACCAGCCGTCGACGGCCACGCGCGGGCAGGCGTCGGACATCGACATCACCGCGCGCGAGATCTCGAAGCTGCGCCACCGCTACAACGAGGTGGTAGCCGAGGCCACGGGCAAGACGGTGGCCGCCGTCGAGAAGGACTCGGACCGCGACTTCTGGCTCAGCGCCCAGGAGGCGGTGGACTACAAGCTCGTCAACCGCGTGCTCACATCGCGCGCGCAGCTCGAGGAGGTGTAGCGCGCGTCACGTCGCCGGCACGTCCACCTCGACGCTGGCGACGCCGCTCGTGCCCGTGCATGCCACCGTGACCGTGGTGGGCGTGTTGGGCGTGGCCACCGCGGTATCCGGCGTCGCCGAGACGCCGTTGACGGTGCAGGTCGCACCGGCGAGCGCGTCGATGGTGACGCTGCCGGGGTTGCCGGCCGGCGCGCCCGTCACGGCCACCTCGAACAGCACCGTGAGCTCGACGCTGGCGGTGGTGGGCGCGCCGCCCCCCACGGTGGCGCACGAGGCCGCCAGGGTGAGCACGCCGTCATGATCGGCGTCGGTGACGTCAATGGTGGCGTCGCCGTCTCCATCCACAGCGACGCTGTTGACCGTGCACGGCGCCTCGGTGTGCGGCCGCGCGACGATGTGCGCCACCACCTGCTCGCCCACCGCCACCGTGCGATCCGCCTCGTCTTGCGTGAGCGTGACGCTGGCGACGTCGACGTGCACGGTCAGGCGCCCGCTGGCAGTGCCGAGGCACGCGAGCTCGTAGTCGGTGTCGAAGTAGGGCGTGTCGGCGACGCTGTGATCGTCGTCGGTGTCGGCGAAGGCGACGCCGTCGAACGCGCGGGTGACGGTGCAGGCGCCGACCGCGCCCGAGACCGTCCAGCTCAACGTCACGGCCTCACCGGAGCGGATGAGCGACGCGGAGGCCGCGAAGCCCTGCACCGTGGGCAGCACCTCGCCCTCGCCCTCGCCCTCGCCCTCGCCCTCGCCCACGGGATCGCGGTCGACGCAGGCGTAGTCGGAGCACAGGATGCCGGGATCGCACTCGATGACGTCGCCGCACGCTTCTCCGCACTGCTTGCTGCCGTCGGAGCGCGCATGGCAATAGAGCCCCGCGCCGCACTCGGCGTTGTCGGTGCACGTGCCCGGCGGGCACCCGACCACCGCGGCGACGACGAGGGGGAGCGCGAGCGCGAGCAGGTAATTCACGAGCCTCATGGCCGCAGGCTGTCGGAATCGCGCGCACCGAGCAAGCGGTGGCGGACGCTCACGAGAGGAAGCCGCGGATCTCGCCGTGCGGCTGCGCGATGAGCTCGACGGCGACCAGGCGATCCTCGCGCACCGCAGCCCTGACGGCCGAGAGCGCGGCCTCGACGTCGGCCAGGGCGCCGGCCAGCGTGAACCAGCCCTTGCCCCCGACGCCCACGGCGAGGTGCATGCGCAACAGCGCCACTGCCACCGCCTTGAGCGCCACGTCGGCCGCGTGCACGGCCGTGGCCACCGTGGCGGTCTCGACGACGCCGACGGCGTCGCCCGGCGCCGGGACCACCGCGGCGTCGATGGCCGGCAACAGCGCGGGGTGCGCGCCGGGCAGCAATAGCTCGTCGACGAGGCCGCTGCCGGCGACCTCGAGCGCCGTCTGGTGGCTCTCGCGCGTGGCCTCGAGCTCCCCGCCGAATAGGATGACGAGCTTGCCCGGCGACACCGGCGCCGCGCGCCGCACCGTCACGGGCGCCTTCTTGGCGATGGCGTCGAGCACCACGAAGCCGCGCGCGATGGAGGCGGTCTCGACGACCGCCACCGCCTCGAGCGTCGACCCGCGCGCGCCGTCGCTCATGGCGTGCTCAGGCGCGGCCGATCTTCTTGCCGTAGCGCTCGTGCCACGCGGCCAGCGAGCGCTCGACCACCTTCACCGCCTCGTCGAGGCCGTGGGGCGCGGCCACGCGCACCTCCTTCTCCTCGAGCGCCTTGTAGTCGCCGAAGAAGCGCATGATCTCGTTCATGCGGAAGGGCGCCAGGTCGTCGAGCGTGCGCACGCCCTCGAACATGGGGTCGCCGATCATGACCGCGATGATCTTGTCATCGACCTGCCCCTGGTCGACCATCGGCATGACGCCGATGATGCGCGCGCTCACCAAGGCGCCGGGTACCACCTCGTCCTGCGACAGCACCAGCACGTCGAGGGCGTCACCGTCATCATCGAGGGTGCGGGGGATGAAGCCGTAGTTGGCCGGGTAGTGGATGGCGCCGTAGAGCACGCGGCTCGCGCGCAGCAGGCCGCAGTCGTGATCGATCTCGTACTTCACGCGGCCGCCGCGCGGGATCTCGACGAAGACGTCGACCACGCGAGGGGCGCCGGGGCCGGGGCTCAGGTCGTGCCAGGGGTGCATGGCCGGGGACCCTAGCGCAATTCTCGCCCGGTGGCGGCGCGGAAGCGGTACGGTTTTCCGACGTCACTTCGGAGTTGGGCGTGAGCGCGTTCGACGACCTCCACCAGGCAGTCATCGCCGCGGCGAAGCGCGGCGGCAACGACCCGAACCAGGGCGTCGTCGTCACCGTGAGCGAGGTGGACCTCCGGCGCATCGCCGACGCGCTCGAGACGGCGCGCCGCACCGAGGGCGAGCCCTTGCCCGAGCAGTACGTCCTGCCCGACTACGCCGGCCAGACGGCGCCGTTGCGCATCGGCGGCGCCGAGGTCGGCACCCACGGGCTCGTGGTCCTCGATGGCGACACGTGCTACCAGGCCGTCACCGGCGTCGACGGCGTGACGCCCGCGTTGCAGGTGCGCGCGCGCCGCTGGTTCACGCCGCCCGCCAGCGAGGAGGCGTTCATCGCGTTTGGCGACCTGCAGCGCACGGGTGCACGCCGCTTCGATCGCGCGTTTCACGTCCGCGCCACGTCGCGCGCGGCCGCGGTCGCGTTTCTCACGTCGTCGCTGGTGGAGCAGCTCGCGCGCGTGGGCGGCGACCTGGTGTCGGTGACCGTGCGTCCCGATCGGGGGCGCACCTGGTGCGAGGTGCGCGTCTCCGTCGAGGGCGCGCCGCAGGCGGCGCCGGCCATCGCGCTGGCGCGCGCCGCCCATGCCGCCACCGACGCGCTGGTGCGCACCCCCGGCGGGTTCGTGGCCACAGGCGCGGCCCACGCCATAGACGCCGACGAGCTCACGGCGCTGGTCGAGCACGTGCGTGACTCGGTGTCGTTCCTGGCCGGCCACGTGGCGCGCGTAGGCGACGGTGTGGAGGCGCGCCTGGAGCTCGACGAGCCCGCCGACCTGCATGCGGTGCTGCGCGTGGAGCCCGCCCCCCCTCGCGCGCTGTGCGTGAGCATGCGCGCCGACCTGCGCCTCGCCGACGACGTGCGCCGCACCACGCTGACCCCCGAGCTGGGCGCCTTGGCGCGCGCCCGGGGCCTCCTCGATCCCAAGGTGGGCGATCCCTTGCTCGATCGCGCGTTCGTCATCGACGGCGACCGCGCCGTCGCGCGCCTGGCGCTGGCCGACGCGGCCGCCGCGCTCAGGCTCGCCGGGCACCGCGCGTCCATCGCCGTCGACGGCGCCGGGCTCGCGGTGAAGGCGCCGAGCGTGCCGAGAGACGACGCCGTCGTGCTCGAGGTGGTGCTGGCGGCGCTCGCGTGCTGGCGCCAGTGTGCGCTGGCGGCGGCGGGTCTCGGTGCGGCGGCGCTCACCGAGGGGTAGCCCTCAGGGGCCGGAGCAGGTCCCGTCGTCGAATTCGACGGTCATCGTTCTTGACGTCGCCGCGAACTCTACGGCGGTGCCGCAGATCATGGCCGTTCCGTCCCCCCAGACGTTGCCGAAAGCCGGGATCACCTGCCGGTTCGCTTCGGTGGAGACGTCGATGAACACGAACGGCACGCCGAAAAACGTGTTGCCACCCTCGTCGCCCTCGGTGCCGAGGTCGACCGTGAGCGGTCCCTCGTCCTGGATTGCGAGCCCCGTGCAGCTCGTGGCTGGCTCGTCGGCGTCGAAGAGGTTGTCCCGCAGCGTGACGTCGCCCGCTTGGAGGAGCAAGGCCTCCCTGCACGGAGCACCGTCCACGACCACGACGTCGTTGTTGACGACCGTGACCGCGCCGGTGGTGGCGAGCACGTTGCGCCAAGTGTCGCGCGCCACCAGCTCGTTGTCGTCGAGCAACGCCGCGCCCTCGCCCGTGATGGCGATGCCGCCCGCGGTCACCGTGTTGCCCACGAGGTTCACCGTGTCGCCCGCGTCGAGGGCAGCGGCGATGGCAAGACCGCTGGCGCCGGCGGCGGCGATCCGGTTGCCGGTGACCTCGAACGATGTGGCATCGCCCGATGGGATCGAGATGGCGGTTCCGTCCGTGGTAAGGTCGCAGATGTCAATGACCACCGGCGCTCCGACGACCAGGAGGGGGTCACCGTAGGTCCCAGCCCCGCTGAGCGTGAGGCGGCGCAGGATCGCAGGCCGGGTCGCAGTGAAAAGCGTCGCCTGCTGCGCTTGGAACACGGCGCCGGCCTCGCCCTCGAGCAGCAGCCCGGAGACGTCGAGCGTCGTGGCATTCTGGTCGTGAGGGCCGCTGGCGACGAAGACGCCGACGTCGTGTTGGCCGTCGAGCGAGTCGAGCGCGGCATCGAGCGTG
This sequence comes from uncultured Myxococcales bacterium, assembly GCA_964580865.1. Classification (GTDB taxonomy): domain Bacteria; phylum Myxococcota; class UBA727; order UBA727; family VGSZ01; genus JACOUT01. The sequence goes on from CAZONM010000024.1 coordinate 21,272, forward strand.
TCGAAGCACCCTTCGCCGGCAGGGATCGGCACCACCGCGGCGACGAACGGCACCTCGCGATACGTCGGCACCTCCAGGTTGCACAACTCGACCGTGGCGCCACAGGGTCCGTCGTCGAGCTGCACGGGAATCGTGGTCGCGCTCCCGGTGCGCACCTCGTACCCGCAGCGCGCCGGATCGTGCGACCACGTGTTGCCCACGGCCGTGGCGAGGCCGCTCGGCATGTCCACCTGGAGGTCGGCGCGCCCGTTGGGTGCGGTGAACGTATTGGCGATCTCGAGGCTGGCGCTATCGAGGTCGAGCCGGGTGAGCCCGCCGCCCGCCAACACCAACGCGGCCGTCACGCCGGTGGCGGCGAACGTCGTGCCGCGCACGGTGACGCGCCCGCCATCGAATGACGCGACATGGTGCACCGTGCCGCTGGCCTCGACGTGCACGCGCTCGAGCGTCACGTCGGGGGTGCCGATGGTGCGCAGCTCGTCGTCACCGGTGAAGCGAAACGTCGTGTCGCGGATCGTGTGCGTGCCGCTGCCATCGAGGATGAGCTGACCGGCCTCGATGGTGCAGTGCTGCATGATCACGGACCGCTCGGCGTTCGCGATCAGCGAGCCGACGATGCCGCCGTTGAAGATCACGTCTTGCAGGTACAACCCGTCACCGGAGGTGGCGAGCAGCGTCTGCGAGCCGCGCAGCTCCAGCGCCACGAGGCTGGCCTCGCCGTGCACGTCGACGAGCGGCAGGTTGTTCTGTGCCGCCGTGCGCACGATCTGCAGGTCCCGGACGGTGGTGCCCGCCTGCGTGACGAGCGCGGACGCGACGGTGTCGATGTCGAGCACGGTCCGATCGATGCCAGCGCCGGCCAGCGTGAGCCCCGCCGCCAGCGTGACCGGCCACGCCTCGCGAAACCCGCCCGGGCCCACGAACACCGTTCCACCGCTCGTGGCGGCCGCCGCCACGGCGTCGGCGATGGTGCCAAAGCAGCCCATGGGGAGGGGGTCTGGCGGCGCTGCGGTGACGACGGCGACGACGGAGGGCGCGAGCTCCGCGGGGATCTCGACGCCGCAGGCGAGCGGCTCGCCTTCACCCTCGCCTTCACCCTCACCCTCCGCGGCCGTCACCGCGCACACGCCCGCGACACACACGGGCTGCTCGCTCGGGCACGCAGCGTCGCTGTCGCAGGGCACGCGCAGGCCGAGCACCGCGCACCCTTGGAGGGACAGCGCGGCGCACGCGAGCGTCACTAGGGCGGCGCGCGTCACGCGTCCTCCGGCAGGAGCAGCAGGATCGCGCCCACGACCCCAAGCGCGGCGCCCGCGCCCGCCACGATCAGGCCCGCGCGACCGGCGGCCTGCAGGGGCTCCTTCTCGACGCCCGGCTTGGCGGCGTCTTGTAGCAACGCCTCGCATACGCCCGACGTCACGCCGCCGCCCACCAGCGCCAGCGCCCCGAGCGTGGCCGTGCCCGCGCCGGCCACAATCAGCGGCGACCACGACGTCGCCGCGGGCGGCGCAAGGAGGCCCGCGTCGATGAACAGCTCGCGCAGCGCAGGGCGCAGCGCGCCCGGGAGCTCGTCGACGGACTTGGTCTCGACGGTGCGCCGCTCGATGAGGCCGCTCTTCGAGTCGAACAGGCTCAGCGCCAGCGTGGTGGTGCTGCCGAGGCCGGTGACGCTGCCGAACACGACGGCGCGGGCGCCGAGCGCGCCCGCGAGCTCGGCCAGACAGCTCGTGGCGTCGCAGTCCATGGCCTGCTTGGCGGCGTCGAGGTTGGCCAGCGTGCGCAGGTCGTCTTGCGACGTCACGTGCAGGCCCTCGAGCTCGCCGAGCGCCGCCGCCACCAAGCGCGACACGGCGCGCGTGGTCTCGGCCTCGACGTTGACGGCCTCGAGATCGAGCGCGAGCACGGCGACGCGCTGGGCGCCGACGGGCGTGGGCGCCGCTTGGGACGCCGACGCGGCCGCGACCCCGATGGCAAGCACCGCTAGCGAGACCGACATGCAACCCGGAGGCTACACGATCCGGCCTACACGATTCGGAAATGGTCCTTCAGCGTGCAGCGGCGCTCGCGCGAGAACGAGATGGCCGTGGTGAGCCCCTCGCCCGTGGGGGACGCGATGGTGAAGCTGGTGTAGCCCTCGCCGCCCAGGCCGAGGCCCGCGTAGGTGGGCGCGTTCTTCACGAAGATCGAGCAGTCCATCGCGCGCGCCATCTTGTGCAGCGAGTCGATGTTGGTGGAGTACATGGCGGCCGTGTGGCCAAAGCCATGCTCCACGCGCACGGCCGCGGCGATGCCCTCGTCGACGGACTTGACGCGCACGAGCGGTAGCACGGGCATGAGCAGCTCCGCCTGCACGAAGGGGTGCTCCTCCGAGTCCACCTCGCACAGCAGCACGCGCGTGCCCTCGGGCACGGTCTTGCCGATGGCGCGCGCGATCTTGGCGGCGTCCTTGCCCACCCAGTCCTTGTGCGGGTGCGCCCCGTCGGGGTCCATGACGACCTTCTCGAGGCGCCCGATATCGGCGCGCGACAGCTCGGCGGCGCCGCTCGCGCACAGCTCGCGCTTGAGCATGTCCGCCACCTCGTCGACGACGAACACCTCCTTCTCCGCGATGCACACGATGTTGTTGTCGAGGCTGCAGCCGAGCACGATGCCCTTGCCGGCGCGGCGCATGTCGGCGGTCTCGTCGACCACCACGGGCGGGTTGCCGGGGCCGCCGCAGATGGCGCGCTTGCCCGACAGCATGGCGGCCTTGACCACCCCGGGACCGCCGGTGACGACGACGAGCCGCACACCGGGGTGCTTCATGAGCGCGTTGGCGCTCTCGATGGTGGGCTCGCCCACCATGCTGAGCAGGCCCTCGGGCGCGCCCGCCGCCACCATGGCGTCGTTGAGCTTCTCGATGAAGAAGCGGCTCACCTTCTTGGCGCTCGGGTGGACGTTGAACACCACCGCGTTGCCCGCCGCGATCATGCCGATGCCGTTGCACAGGATGGTCTCGGTGGGGTTCGTCGTCGGCGTGATGGCGCCGATGACGCCGTAGGGCGCGCGCTCCATCAACACGAGCCCGTCGTCGCCCGACTGGGCCCACGGGCGCAAGATCTCGGTGCCCGGCGTCTTGTCGGCCACGAGCAGGTTCTTGTTGATCTTGTCGTCGACGCGGCCGAGGCCGGTCTCGTCCACCGCCAGGTGCGAGATCTCGTTGACGATCTCGTGCGTGCACCGGCGCATGGCCGCCACGATGGCGTCGCGCGCCTTGAGCGTGAGCTTGTCGACCAGCTGATCGTGCGCCGCGCGCGCCGCCTTCACCGCGCTGTCGACGTCGTCGTAGATGCCGCGACGGCCGCCGCGGTGCACGGCCGGCGCCCCCTGCCCCGCTTGCCAAGCCACTTGCGGCGGGTTGGGTGCACACCCCTCGGCGCGCGCCGGCGTGGGCCGCGGCCGCTCGAGCGCGGGCGCCAGCTTCGCCACCACCTTGGCGACGATCTCTTCGACCTTCTTGTCGTCGAGGGACGCCATGGTCTACCTCACCCCGTGGTGGTCGCGTCGCTCTTCTTGAAGCGCGACTTGCCCTGCACGGTGATCTCGTCGACGATGGCCATGATGACGTGGTCCACGGGCTTGTTGCGCGTGATCTCGGTCTGGCGCGCGGACGAGCCGGCCGCATAGAGCACGAGCTCGCCCACGCCGGCGCCCACGGCGTCGGCCGCGACGATGACGGCGCTCGTCAGCTTGCCGTCGAGATCGACGCCACGCACCAGCAAGAGCTTGATGCCCTCGAGCTCCTGCTCCTTGCGCGTCGACACCACGGTGCCGATCACCTGGCCCATCAGCATGCGAAGCCCCGTCCTCGTGCCCGCCCTCCCGGGCGGCTGGCCTGGCGAGGCCGCCTTGCGGCCGGCCGTCGCCGCTGTGCCCGTGCCCGTGCCCGCAGGCCGAGCACGGGCGTGGCGTTGCTACTTCTTGCCACCGCCGAGCGGCAGGACGTCGTCGATGTTGGCATGCGGACGCGGGATGACGTGCACGGAGACGAGCTCGCCCACGCGCTCGGCCGCGCGCGCGCCCGCCTCGGTGGCCGCCTTCACCGCCGCCACGTCGCCGCGCACGATGGCGGTCACATAGCCGCCGCCGTAGCCCTTCTCGTAGCCCACGAGGGTGACCTTGGCCGCCTTCACCATGGCGTCGGACGCCTCGACCATGCCGACGAAACCCTTGGTCTCGATGAGGCCCAAGGCCTGCCCGACCACACTGTCCGCCATCTCTTCCTCCTGCAACCGCAGTTGACGATCCCGCTACTTGTCCTTGCCGCCGCCGCCGGCGACGCCGGTGATGCCCTCGAGCGCCGCCGTGGCCGCGGCCGCCGCCACGTCGATCATGGCCTCGCTCCCCGCCAAGTAGAGGCGGCCGAAGGCGCCGAAGGGCGTGAAGTCGACGAGCTTGATGTCGGCAGCCTTCTCCGCCTCATTGGCGGCGAGGGCGATGTAGGCCGCGGGCTCGCACTCCATGATGAACAGCGACTGGCCGGGCTCGATCATCGAGCCGAAGCGGATCTTGTCGATGATCATCGCGTGCATCGGCTCGATGGCGCGGATGATGGTGTTCGACACCACCTTCGGCTTGATGCGGTCCTCGAGCTTGTTGCCCATGGCCGCCAGGATCTCGTTGCCCGCCTGGATGACCTCGCCCTTGTCCTCGTGGTGCAGCTCGAGCATGCCGTACGCGCGCTCGACGACGAGGGTGGCGGGCTGCGCGCGCGTCTTCTTGAGCGCAGCGTCCATCAGGCGATGGATGGCCATGCCCGGGGCGATCTCGACGAACAGCGACGCCACGCCCGGCACCGGGAAGTAGCCGCGGCACGTGGTGCAGATGTGCGCCGCCACCTGCGGCTGCAGCGAGTCGAGGAACGTGTAGCTGCGAAGCGTGGCGCCGGCGCCGGCCATGGTTCTCCTCCGCCGCCACGGCGCGGCGCCGCGCGGCGCGCACGCGATAGCACCCATGGTCGGTGCCGGGCAACCGCCTCGCGCGACCGCGGCGCGCGTGCCACCATGCGCGCGTGGCCGCCGCCTGCCC
>CAZONM010000025.1:0-12137 GCA_964580865.1 uncultured Myxococcales bacterium
CGCGGGCGCAGAGGGCGCAGCGGGCGCGGCCTTCTGGGGCGGCGACGACACCGGCGCGCGCGCCGCCGGGATCGCCGGCGCGCCGTCGCGAAAGAGCTGGCTCTTGAGCTCCACGTGCCGCGTCTGCACGGGCACGCGCTCCTTCGACTGCATCTCGGCCGGGAAGACCTCGCGCATGGTGGCGACGATCTCGCTCGGCCGCGTCATCAGCTTGTGCTTCTCGGCGATGGCCGCGAGCTCGCGCTCGTAGGTCTGCGCGTCGGCCGGACGACCCGCGGCCTCGCGCTCGAGCGATCGGCGCATGAGCGCCTCGAGCTCTGCGGGCACGCCCAGGTTGGCCGGCAGGCGCGGCACCTGCGCGGCGCGCATCTTGTCGAGGGTGTCGAGGTCGGAGGCGCCTTGGAACAGTCGATCGCCGGTGAACGCCTCGTAGAGCACGATGCCGACGTTGAACAGATCGCTGCGCCCGTCGAGCGGCTTGCCGCGCGCCTGCTCCGGCGACATGTAGCCGAACTTGCCCTTGATGACGCCCGCCATGGTCTTGTTGGCCGACGCCTGCACCTTGGCGATGCCGAAGTCGGTCAGCTTCACCTTGCCGTCGTAGGTGACGATGATGTTGTGCGGGCTGACGTCGCGGTGCACCAGCTTCAGCTGGCGCCCTTCCGAGTCGGTGGCGTTGTACGCGTAGTGCAGCGCCTTGAGCGTGTCGCGCGCCACCTGCACCGCCATCGAGATCGGCAGCCGCTTCTTGCGCTGCCCTGCGAAGTAGATGACGTCGGCCAGGTCCTTGCCGTCGGCGAACTCCATGACGATGAAGTACTCGCCGTTGTCCGACATCACGAGGTCGAAGACCTGCACGATCTGCTCGCAGTTCAAACAGGCGGCGACGCGCGCCTCCTCGATGAACATGCGGACCAGCTCTTGTTCCTTGGTGAACTGGGGCAGGATCTTTTTTACCGCGTAGATCTTCTCGGTGCCGTCGGGGTTGGCGACGCGCGCGCGATAGACCTCGGCCATCCCGCCTTGGGCGTGGAGGTTCAGGACCTCGAGCTCGGAGAGCTTCATCGGCGCGACGATCGCAAGACTGGCGCCGCGCAGCAACTCTCGGCCCGCCGAAACGAGCCACCGCGGAACCATTTGCCCCGAAGCCCCCGGATTCACTAGTGTCCCAACCGACGAGCTCGCCCAGGCACGCGCGTCGAGGTTCTCGACGACCGCGAGGAGGAGTGACCGGTCGCGGGGCCGCACGACGGCGTGCCCCCGCCTACACCGTCGTGAGCGGGCCAAGGAGCCCGTGCGCGAGCTGCCGTACCGGAGAGTGGTGAGCGGGCTGGCCCGCGGGCCGTGGAGCCAACGTGGCGAAGAAGAAGAAGAAGAGCAAGGACGAGCCCAAGGCTGGTGCGACGAGCGCGCCGGCGGCCGATAACGACAAGACACGGGTGCTGGCGGTGCTCGCCATCGCGGGCGCCCTCGGCATCGCCGCGGGGGCGCTCATCGTCGGCCGGTTGCCCGTCAGCGCGTTGCTGCCGAGCGCGCGGGTCGCGAGCGCGCTCGCGCAGGGGGACGGCGCGGCGCTGGCCGACGCGGCCGCCGGCGAGCGCGACGACCCCGAGGAGATCGCGCGCGGCGCGCTCGCCGACGCGCTGGTGCTGGTCGACTTCGCCGGCGGCCACGTTGAGCGCGAGCGACTCGCGGGCCTGGCCAAGGCGAGCGCCGACGCGCAGAAGCTCCCCGAGGCGCTGTTGGCGCGCGCCATCGCCGCGCGCCTTGGCGCCGGCGCGGATGGGCTCGATGCCGACATTCTCGCGGCGGGCGGCGGGAGCTCCGAGGACGCCGACCACCCTAAAGGCGGCGACCACCCCAAGGACGCCGACCACCCCAAGGACGGGGACAAGAACGGCGACAGCGACAAGGAGGGCGGCGGCGACAAGAAGAGCGACGCCGCCACGGACGTCCACGCCGCCGTCCACCTCGCCCACGCGACGCGCGCGTTGCAGCGCCAGCGCCTCGACGCCGCCTGGGACGCTGCCCAACGCGCGGCGTTGCGCCCTGACGCACCAGCGTACGCAGCCAACGCGGCGGCGCGCATCGCCTTGGCGCGCGGGGAGCCGGGCACCGGCCGCGCCTTCGCCGAGCGGGCGCTGACGCGGTCGCCCACGAATGGCATGGCGCTGACGCTTTTGGTGGCCGCGGGCGCGTTCGAGCGCGCGCCCGATCGAGTCCCCAGTGACGGCGACGGCGACCGCGACGACCGCGACGACCAGCGTAAGAACGAGCGAGACAAGGACGACGAGCAGGCCGCCGCGGGTTCCACGCGTCCGCTGCCGGTCGGCGCCGACGAGACGCGCGCCGCGCGCGCCGCCGCGGATCTCCCGGCGCGGGACGCCGCCGTGCTCGCGTGGACACTCGAGGCGCTGGCGCTCGCTCGCGGTGACGCGGGCCAGGCGCAAGCGCACGCCAAGCGCGTGTTGGCCGAGGCGCCGACGAGCTCGCAGCTGGCCGCGCGCCAGGCGGAGCTGGCGCTCGTGGGTGGCGACGTCGCGGCCGCGGAGGAGCTGGTCACGGCGGCGCTCAAGGAGGCGGCCGCCGACCCCGATCTCCTGCTCGCGCGCGCGCGGGTGCGCGCCATGCGCCAGCTCCCGCCCGACGCGCTCAAGCCCGAGGGCCGCGCAACCGGCGTCGCCACCGACGGCGCCGCGCTGGTGCTGCCGTTCGGCCGCGTGGTGCTCGACGCCACCGCGCCCGGACTGCCCTGGCGCGTCGAGCTTGATCCGGCCGTCGCGCCCGACGTCTGGCTGCGCGGCGAGCGCGCCGCCGGTGGGCGCGATCTCGAGGGGCGCTTCGGCGTCGTCGAGAACGTGTGGAAGGCCGAGCACGCGCTCTTGCGCGGCGACGTCGCCGCCGCCGCCGACGCCGCCGCCGCCGCGCGCGCCAAGGCGCCCACCAACGTCGACGTGCTGCTGATCGACGCGCGCTCGCGCCTGCTCAAGGGCGACCGCGAGGGCATGCGCACCGCGCTCAAGGACGCGGTGGCCGCCAGCGACGGCGATCCGCGCGTGCCGCTCACCGCCACGCGCATCGCCTACGACGCCGAGGATCTCGCGCTCACGCGCACCTACCTCGAGGCGCTCGAGCGCACCGGCTTCAAGAGCCCGGCCGCGCTGGCGCTCGGCGCCGTCCTCGCGGCCCGCGAGGGCGACGCGCGCGCCGCGCAAGCCGCCATCAAGGAGGCCGAGACGCTCAGCCCCGACGACCTCGACGTGCTGCGTGGGCGCCTGGTGTTGGCGCGTGTGGCCGGCAACCTCGCCGAGGTGCGCAAGCAGGCCGACCGCGCCTTGGCGGTCGACGACGCGCGCTCGCCCGATCCGCTTCTGCGCGCGTGGGAGGGCGAGGCGCTGTTCCGCCGAGGCGAGGGCGAGCGCGCCCAGGCGGTGCTCGCTGGCGTGCTGGCGGCGCGCCCCGGGCTCGTCGACGCGCACCTCGCCATGGGCATCGCGCTCGCGGGCCCGCGCCCGCTCGACGCCGCGGCGTCGTTCGCCCAGGCGATCCAGATCGGCGGCGACGCCGCCATCGTGGCCGAGGCCACCAAGCGGCGCGCCGCCATCGCCGACGCGCCACCGCTCGAGAAGAAGTAGGCCCAGCGCTCTACATGCGCGGCAGCGGCTTGTACTTGATGCGCGTGGGCCCCACGTCGCCCAGGCGCTTCTTCTTGTCGACCTCGTACTCGCTATACGTGCCCTCGAACCACTCCACGTGGCTGTCGCCCTCGAAGGCGAGGATGTGCGTGGCGATGCGGTCGAGGAACCACCGATCGTGGGTGATGACCACCACGCAGCCCGCGAACGCGAGGATCGCCTCCTCGAGCGCGCGCAGCGTGTCGACGTCGAGATCGTTGGTGGGCTCGTCGAGCAGCAGCACGTTGCCGCCGTTGCGCAAGAGCTTCGCCAGGTGCACGCGGTTGCGCTCGCCGCCGGACAGGGTGCCCACGAGCTTCTGCTGATCGGCGCCCTTGAAGTTGAAGATCGTGCAGTAGGCGCGGCTGTTCATCTTCTTCGGGCCGAGCTCGAGCACCTCGGCGCCGTTGGTGATCTCCTGCCACACGTTGTTGTCGCCCTTGAGCGCGTCGCGGCTCTGGTCGACGTACATCAGCTTGACGGTGGAGCCGACCTTGAACTCGCCCTCGAGCGGCTTCTCCTGGCCGGTGATGAGCTTGAACAGCGTGGTCTTGCCGGCGCCGTTCGGGCCGATGATGCCGACGATGCCGGCGGGCGGCAGCCGGAACGACAGGTGCTCGTAGAGCAGCTTGTCGCCGTAGGCCATCTTGACGTCCTTGGCCTCGATGACGACGTCACCGAGGCGCGGACCCGGCGGGATGTAGATGTCCGCCTGCGTGACCTTCTCCTTGGTGCTCTCCGCGAGGAGCTCGTCGTAGCGCTGCAATCGCGCCTTGTTCTTGGCCTGGCGCGCACGCGGCGACGCCTTGGCCCACTCGCTCTCGCGGGCCAGCTCGCGCTGGCGCGCGCTCTCGCTCTTCTCCTCCTGCGCGAGCCGCTTCTGCTTCTGCTCGAGCCATGAGGAGTAGTTGCCCTGCCACGGGATGCCCTCGCCGCGATCGAGCTCGAGGATCCAGCCGGCCACGTTGTCGAGGAAGTAGCGGTCGTGCGTGACACACACCACCGTGCCCTTGAAGTCGTGCAGGAAGCGCTCGAGCCACGCGACGCTCTCGGCGTCGAGGTGGTTGGTGGGCTCGTCGAGCAGCAACATGTCGGGCTTCTCGAGCAAGAGGCGGCACAGGGCCACCCTGCGGCGCTCGCCGCCCGAGAGCGTGTCGACGATCTGATCGGCGGGCGGGCAGCGCAACGCGTCCATCGCCTCGTCGAGGATGCGCTGCAGGTCCCAGCCGTTCACGGCGTCGATGGCATCTTGCAGGCGCGCCTGCTCGGCCATCAGCTTGTCCATGTCCGCGTCTGGCTCGGCGAACGCGTTGTTGACCTCGTCGAAGCGGGTGAGCAGGTCGCGGATCTTCTTGACCCCGCCCTCGATGTTTTGAAGCACGGTCTTGCCGGCCTCGAGCTGTGGCTCCTGCGACAAGAAGCCAACGACGCGGCCCTCCTGCAAGGTGGCGTCGCCCATGAATTCCTTGTCGAGGCCGGCCATGATGCGCAAGAGCGTCGACTTGCCGGCGCCGTTGGCGCCGAGCACGCCGATCTTGGCCCCGTGATAGAAGCTCAGGTAGATGCCCTTGAGCACCTCCTTGCCGCCGGGGTGCACTTTGCGCAGGTCGCGCATCTGGAAGATGTAGGGCTCGGACATCGACAACCTCGGCGAAGACGCTGGGCGCTGTCTGATGCGCCGGCGCGCGGGACGCAACCCCTCTGGCGTGCGGCGCGATCGGCGTGGCGGTGGCGCTGCGCCGGCCGCACTTCCCCCTACGAGCCGCGGGGCTGTCGCACTACAAGGGGCGCATGTCGCCACTCGACGAGCTCAAGGTCCTGTTGCGCCCCGCGGGCGGCGGCATCTTCCTGGTGTCGACGGGCAAGGCCGAGCAGCTCGCGCTGCAGCGGCGCTTCTACGGCGCCGCCTCCGACGACGACGTGACGCGCGCGTACCACGAGACCCTGGCGCGCATCGCCGACGCGCGCGTGGTGGTGCTCGGCGTCCCCTCCGACGTGGGCGCGGGCTTCCGGCGCGGCGCCAACCTGGGGCCGCAGGCGCTGCGGGAGCGCTTGCTGGCCGACGAGCCGTCGTGGGCCGAGCGCTGCGCGGCCGAGGGCGTCGTCGACATCGGCGACGTCTTCGTGGTGCCGCAGCTCCTCGAGGACGAGATGCTGGCGAGCGACCAGCTATCGCGCACGCGGCGCGCCCTCTACCCTGACGTGGCCGAGCCCGAGCGCGCCCGTTTGCCGTGCGCACCGCTGTCGATCGCCGAGCGCGCGCTGGCGCTCGTGCAGCAGGTGAACCCGCGCGCCAAGCCGCTCGTCCTTGGCGGCGACCATTCGGTGGCGTGGCCGGTGGTCAAGGCGCTGCACGATGGTGGCAAGCGCTTCGGCATCGTGCAGTCCGACGCGCACACCGACCTCCTCGAGGAGCGGCTCGGGATCAAGACCTGCTTCGCGACCTGGACCTACCGCGCCAACGAGCTGCTCGGGCGCGGAGGCCGCGTCCTGCAGGTGGGCATTCGCGCCACGCGCTTCTCCAAGGAGCACTGGGAGGGGACGCTCGGCGTGCGCCAGTGGTGGGCCGGCGACGTTCGCCGCGATCCCGACGTCGCCATGGGCGAGCTCGTGCGCGCAGCGCGCGCGCTCGGCACCCCCGTGTACCTGTCCAACGACATCGACGGCACCGACGCCGACGACGCCGACGCCACGGGCACGCCCGAGCCCGACGGGCTCGCGGTCGAGTGGCTGTGCACGCTCATCGACGAGCTCGGGCGGGCCCCCGGGCTCGTGGGCGCCGACCTGGTGGAGGTGGCGCCGCTGCTCGGGCGCGACGGTGGGCGACGCACCCTCGACGTGGCGGCGCGCTACCTGCGCCACACCGTCCGGGCCCTGCTACACTGACGCCGTCGTGACCACCAAGCAGCCCCCGAGCAACCGCCGAACGTCGAAGCCCGAGTCGACCGAGCTGTCGGTGGTGCCGGCCGTCAGCGATCCGAACGGTGACCCCCACGAGAGCACGGGGACGCGCGACGCCTATCGCGGCACCGGCGCCGCGCAGGACGACCCCGACACGGCGGAGATCAGCGTCATCGACGCCGTCGAGGATCCGCCGTCCGCCGCCCGCGACATCGACGGCGTCGTGGGCCAACCAGGCGAGGACCGCGCGCCCACGCAGGTCATGAAGATGGCCTTCAGCGATCTCGGCCCCCCCGAGCTCGAGCCCGGCGCCAAGCCGCTCGAGGTGCGCACGTGGCGCGGCCAGATGCCTGGGGGCAGTCCTCCCGCCGACCTGCGCTCGGGCGGCTCGGGCTTCGCCATCGCCGACGTCCAGCAGCGCAGCCCGCGCGACCCCACCCGCATCGACACCGAGCTCGAGGTGTCGCGCCACGCCCCCGTCGACGTCGAGAGCTTGCGCGCGGATCTCGAGGCCATCGAGCACCACCTGCGCGCCACCAAGGCCGCCATCGCCGGCCTCGACCTCGAGGCCGCGCGCGGCCTGAACGCGCAGCTCACCGCCGCGCTGCACCGCGTCGTCGCGGCGCGCGCGCGCTTGCGCTGAGCGCCTGGACCGAGCGGCCGGCGCGGAGATCGCGCGCAACCGGGGCGCGGTCCGAGCATCCGAACGCCCGGGCCTTCCCTCGCGCGATCGCCGCGCGGGCGCCACGGGAGAGCAATGCCGGCATCGCCACGGGACGTCGAACAGCTGGTGCGCCAGAGCATCCTCGCGGAGGTCGCCGCCATGACGCTCTACTCGCGCTTGGCCAACCGGGTCGAGGACGAGGAGGCGCGCCGGCTCCTGCGCATGCTCGCCGCCGCAGAAGAGGGGCACATCGGCCGCCTCGTGGAGCTGGCGCCCACCCTCGGCGGCGACGCCGAGCGAGCGCTCGGCCGTGTGGGCTTCGTCAACGGCCTGCGCCACGAGGCCGGGCGGCAGCTCGAGGCCCAGCTCGCCGAGCTCGGCCTCAGCGAGGGATCCACGGCGATGGAGCTGTTGCGCTTCGCCATCTCCATGGAGGCGCGCGCCGGCGGCCACTATGACCAGCTCGCCCGCGAGGCCGAGGACGCGCGCTTGCGCGAGTTCTTCGCCGTCCTCGTGCGCGAGGAGGCGAGCCACGGGGAGCAGCTCGAGCACCTGCGGCAGATCCTCGAGGTGAGCGTGAGCCCGCGCTGACCCAGCTCGCGGCCTGACGAATCGGCTTGCGAGACCCTGGCCGGTGACCGATCGTCTGCCCGATGGCCGGGTCGTCCAGCACCATCGGTCGGTTCCACATCGTCCGCGAGCTCGGCCGCGGCGGCATGGGCATCGTCTACAAGGTCAAGGACCCGCGCAACGGCCAGCTCATGGCGCTGAAGATGATACCGCCCGAGGCGCTGGCGCGGGCCGACTCCGAGCTGCGCTTCAAGCGCGAGTTCCGCGCCATGCAGCGCGTCGAGCACCCGAACGTCATCCGCGTGTTCGACGCGGGTACACACGAGGGCTGCCCCTACTTCACCATGGAGCTCATCGAGGGGCGCGACATCCGGCGCTGGCTCGACGGCGACGACGCCATCGTGGCGAGCGGCAAGGACCCGCCGCCCGCGGGGCTCCTCACCGAGGATCAGCGCCGCCGCCTCAACGATCCGGTGCGCACCAAGAAGCTCGCCGACGCCGTCGTACAGGTGGCCTACGCCCTCGCCGAGATTCACCGGCATCGCATCGTCCACCGCGACCTCAAGCCCGACAACATCCTGGTGTCCAAGGCCGGCGTGGTGAAGCTGATGGACTTCGGCATCGCCAAGCAGCTGTCGGCCGCGTCGGAGCACAGCTCCGGCGGGATGGTGGTGGGCACCTTCAAGTACCTGTCGCCCGAGCAGGCCCTCGGCGCCGAGGTCGACGGGCGCGCCGACCTCTACTGCCTGGGCATCATCCTCTACGAGCTGTTGGCCGGTCGCCACCCCTTCTACTCCGAGAATTCGGTGGGCTACGCCTACCACCACGCGCGCAAGCCACCGCCCGACGTCGCCAAGTTCAACCCCGAGGTGCACAAGGGCCTGAAGGCGGTGTGCGAGCGCCTCATCAAGAAAGATCCACGCGAGCGCTTCCCCACGGCGGAGGACGTGGTGGCGGCGATCCGCGAGGCCATGACCGGCTTCGCCGAGGAGATGTCGACGAAGTACCGGGCCGCGCCCAAGGCGGGCAAGGAGCTGCCCTTCGAGCTCGCGAAGGATCAGCTGTTCGCGCCGTCGCTGGTGGGGCGCGCCGGGCAGCAGCGTCAGCTGTTGACGTCAGTGGAACAGCTGCTGGCGGGCCGCGGCGCGGTGGTCGCGCTCACGGGACCGCGCGGCATCGGCAAGACGCGCCTGGTGCGCGAGGTGGCGGGGCAGGCCAAGGCGCGCAACATCGACTTCCTCTGGGGCACCTGCGGCGGCGGCGGCCTGCCCTACCAGCCGTACCTCGACATCCTCGATCAGCTCGTGCAGCGCGCCGCCGACACGCTGCCCGCCGACGAGCTGCGCCGCCTCCTCGGGGACGAGGCGCGCGTGCTCGCTCGCCACGTGGGCGCGCTCGAGCGCCTCGAGCCCGAGGTGCGACCGCGCCCAGCGCCGCAGCTCGATCCGCAAGGGGAGCGGGTGCGCTTCCTGTCGGCGGTGTCGGCGTTCTTGGGTCGCAGCGCCGCGGCCCAGCCGCGCGTGGTGGTCATCGACGAGATCCACGCCGCCGACGAGATGTCGCTGCAGCTCACGCGGCACTTGGCCGACACGCTGGCGCGCGCCGACCCGCCGGGCGAGGGACCGGCGCAGCGGTTCTCGCCGCTGGCGCTGGTGTTCACCCTCGACCCCGCCGAGACCGGCGCCGACGAGGCGCGCGCGCTCTTGTCGCGCATGTCGCAGGAGCGCGGCTTCCTGTCGCTGGCCTTGGCGCCGCTCAACCCGGTCGAGGTGCAGGAGATGCTCGCCTCCATGATCGGCGGTGGCGAGGTGGCGCAGGCCTTGGCCGACTACCTCCACCGCGAGACCGAGGGCATCCCGGGCCACGTCGAGGAGCGCGTGCGCGCCTGGGCCGAGAGCGGCGAGCTGCGTCGCAAGGGGCGTCAGTGGGTGCTGCAGCGCGCGCGCGCCGTGGCCAAGGCCGCGGCCAGCGACACCGGCGGCGCCGAGGTGCCCCCCGGCGCCCGTGCCGACGACGCGCAGGCCGCCGACGACGTCGTGGCGGTCAAGAACGCCACGCGCGCCGACATCCCCATGCTCGACGACTCGGCGCAGCCGAGCGCGCGGCGCATCGGGCGCCTGTCGGCGGTGGCGCGGGACGTCGCCGAGCGTATGGCCATCGTGGGCGATCGCGTGCCGAGCGCGCTCCTGTTGCGCATCGCGTTGCGTGGTGAGGACGAGCTGCTCGATGCGCTCGACGAGCTGCTCAAGCGCGACATCGTCGTCGAAGACAAGCTGCAGGACTTCTTCCGCTTCAAAGAGTCCGCCGACGCCGCGGCGCTGCGCGACGCGCTGTCGCTGGAGAAGCGTCAGCACCTGCACCTGTTGGTGGCGCGCACGCTCGAGGAAGACGCCAAGCGGCACCGACGGCCGGTGGACCCCGAGGAGCAAGCGCGCCACTACCAAGAGGGTGGCGACGCCGTGAAGGCCATCGCGCAGCTGATGCAGGCGGCGCGTATGTCGCTGGCCGCCAGCGCCACCCAGAGCGCCGCACAGCGCGTGGGCGACGCGCAGGAGCTGTTGCAGGCCCAGCAGAAGGCGCACCCCAACGACCCTCAGCTGCAGCGCAGCGACGTCGAGCTGGTGCTGTTGCGCCTCGACGTGCTGGCGGCCGTCAACGTGCACACCGAGTGCGTCGACCTGGCGCGGCGGCGATTGCCGCGCATGCGCAGCATGGTGGATGCGCGCCTGGTGAGCGAGACGCTCTTGCGCCTGGCGTCGTCCGAGCGCGTGCTCGGCGATCTCGACGAGGCGCTGGCGCACGTGGGCGAGGTGCTGGCGGTGACCGAGCGCGGCGGCAACCACGCCTTGCGGTGCCGGGCCAAGAGCCTGTGCGGCTCCATCTACGAGCAGCGCGGCCAGTTCGAACTGGCCGCGCGCTACTACACCGACGCGCTCGAGCTGGCGCGCCAGATCGGCGACGAGCTCGAAGAGGAGCGCGCGCGCTTCGCCATCGCGCAACGGCGGTTGACGTCGGGCGACCTGGCGCCGGCGAAAGAGGACTTCGAGCGCCTGCTCAAGACCGCCGAGGGCCGCGGCGAGAAGCTGCGCACCATCAGCTACGTGAACTCGCTCGGCATCATCGCGCACGAGGAGGGGCGCTTCGAAGACGCCGAGCTGTCGTATCGGCGCATGTTCGAGCTTGCGAAGCCCACCGGTGACCGGCGTTCGCTCGCCATCGCGCACGGCAACATCGGCGTGGTGCGGCGCGATCAGGGCCGCTTCGCCGACGCGCTCGGGCAGTGCGAGCGCGCGGCGAAGATCCTCAAGGAGCTCAACCAGCTCGACGTGCTCGCCTACGTGCGTATCGTCGAGTCGCAGACGCTACTCGACCGCGCGTTGCTGCAGGGCAGCGACGCCGACAACACGACCGCGCGTGAGAAGGCAGACGAGGCCTTCGATCTCGCCGAGAAGGCGAGCGCGGCGCTGCGCCTGGCGGAGGCGTCGATCTGCCGCGGGCAGGCGTTGGTGCGCCTCGGCACCGCCGACGACGGCAACGCCGACATCGCGCGCGGCCTCGATGCGGCGCGCTCGCTCGGTGCCAACCGCGTGGTGCTGTTCGGCCTGTGCGCGCTGGCGGAGGCGCGCGCCCTCGCCGGCGACGTCGACGGCGCGGGCGCCGCGTGGCGTGAGGCCTACGAGCGCGCGCGGAGCACCGGCTTCTTGCGCTTCCTCAAGCGCCTGGCGGACCTCAAGGACAAGCGCCGCCTGTGACCCGCGGTGCGACCGCGGGCCTTACTCGAGCGTGTCAGGGTCGGCGCGCTCGATGGCGGTGCGCAGCACCAGCGGATCGCCGATGGCCGCCTGGATGAGGCGCGCCACCGTCACGAGCGCCGAGCGCGGGCCGATGGCCACGAACATGCCGGCCTCGGAGTCGTAGGTGAGCTGCGACGCCAGATCGGGGTGGCGCAGCTTGACGAGCGAGCGCACCACCGCCTCCCACGTGTAGCCGCCGCCTTGCAGGCCGAGCTGCTCGAAGATCGGCAGCGCGGGCATCGCGTAGTCGTCGAAGCAAAGGCTGTAGCGACCGCCGCCGTGGTCGACCAAGCGGCAGGGCGCGACCGTGCCGGCGTCCACCTGCAGGATCTCGCCGTCGGAGCGCAAGCCCTCCGCGGCCACCGCCGCCATCTGGGCCTGCGACACCGCGTGGTGCTGGAGGTTCGGACCGCGGAACGCCGCCGCCGCGTGGGTCGCGGCGCTCACGGCCGCCGGCTTGGCGGGCGGCATTGCGCTCTTGCTCGGGACGCGCTGCGTGGCAGCGCCCTGCTTCGCGGCGGTCTTCTTCGCAGC
>CAZONM010000025.1:12237-25966 GCA_964580865.1 uncultured Myxococcales bacterium
GCCCTTCTTCGCGGCGCCCTTCTTCGCGGCGCCCTTCTTCGCGGCGCCCTTCTTCGCGGCGCCCTTCTTCACGGCGCCCTTCTTCGCGGCGCCCTTCTTCGCGGCGGTCTTCATCGCGGGGCTCTTCTTCGCCGAGCTCTTCTTCTTGGCCTTCTTCGCGGGCATGGTCACTCCGCCGCGTCCAGCGCGTCGTCGAATGCGTCGTCATCCTCGGAGTCGTCGATGGCATAGGGCACGTCGGTGCCGTCGTCGGCGCCGTCGTCCACCCCGGCGGCCGCCACCGCAGCTCGCGCGACGGCCGCGTTCTCCAGCGGGGCCGTCGCCACGGCGGCGCGCTCCAGCGCCTCGAACACGTCGCGCACGGCCTCGTGGCCCACGTGCTCCACGAGGCACTGCAGGTTGCGCTCGGCGTTCTTGCGGTAGCGCTGCACCATGCGCAGGCCCTTGGGCATCGGCACCACGCAGGCCACGCGGTGATCACGGCGATCGCGGCGCTTCTCCACGAGCCCCATCTTCACCAGCTTGTCGACGAGCACGCTGGTGGTGCTCTGCGCGAAGCCGAGCATGTCCTTGAGCTCGGTGACGCTGGCCTTGCCGCGCGACGCGAGGAAGCTCATGGCGTGGTACTGCGTCAGCGTCAGGTCGCTGCGCGGGCCACCGCGGCTCATGGGCTTGATGAGGCGGCGCTGCAGGAGCGCGACGCACTGCTCCGCGCGCACGAACAGCTCGCCGTTGATCTGGGGGCCATCGGGATCGACGTGCAGCGGTGCGGACATCAACCTCTCCCCTTGGGGTGCGGAACAAAGCCGGCCACGCGATGCGTGTCAACCGCGCGCGGTACGGATCGGATCACGCGTGCGAGCGGACGCGCACGCGGCGCGACGCCGCGCAGGCGCGCCCTCGCCGAGGAAAACGCTTGACACGCCGACGGGGCGACAACAGCCTCGCCCCGTGTTCGTGATTCGCAGCGCGGCCCCCGCAGACCTCAAGAGCGTCCGCCGCCTCGCCGCGGTGCTGAACACCGTCAACCTCCCCGACGACCTGCCGTCGCTGCAGAAGCTCCTCGACGTCTCACAGCGCTCGTTCGCCGGCCGCATCGCCGATCCGCTGGCCCGCGAGTTCCTCTTCGTGATGGAGGACACCGACACGCGGCGCCTGGTCGGCACGAGCCAGATCATCGCGCGCCACGGCACGCGCGAGGCGCCGCACATCTACTTCGACGTGCTCGACGAGGAGCGCTACAGCGAGACCATCGATCGCCACTTCCGCCACAAGGTGCTGCGCATCGGCTTCGACTACGAGGGCCCCACCGAGATCGGCGGCTTGGTGCTCGATCCGCGATACCGCGGCGCGCCCGGCAAGCTCGGCAAGCAGCTCTCGTTCATCCGCTTCCTGTTCATCGCCATGCACCGCGCCGAGTTCCGCGATCGCGTGCTGGCCGAGCTCTTGCCGCCGCTGGGCGCCGACGGCAAGAGCGCGCTCTGGGAAGCGCTCGGACGTCGGTTCACCGACATGGACTACGCCGAGGCCGACCGCATCTCGAAGACCAACAAGGAATTCATCCGCAACCTCTTCCCCTCGGGGATGATCTACGCGTCGCTGTTCGACCCCGCGGCGCAAGAGGTCATCGGCAAGGTGGGACCGCAGACCGAGGGCGTGAAGAAGATGCTCGAGGGCGTGGGCTTCAAGCCGCTCGGTCGCATCGACCCGTTCGACGGCGGGCCGCACTTCGAGGCGCGCACCGACGACGTCTGGCCCGTGACCCACGCGCGCCGCGCCAGCTGCCTGGTGGTGGAGCGGCGCACCATCGTGGAGAACGCGGGCGAGAGCGCCGACGGGCTCGTGGCGTTCGAGCCGCCGCGCGCCCGCGCCAAGGCGCTCGGCTTCTTTCGCGCCATCTACAGCGACTTCCGCTTCGCGCGCGCGGGCAAGGCGGTGGAGATCCCGGCCGAGGCCGCCAAGGCGCTCGGCGCCAAGAAGGGCGACAAGCTCTGGGCGCTGCCCTTCGCCAAGCACACGCGCTTGTAGCTCCGGCGCACCGGCACCGTCACTCGCAGGGCGCGAAGATCACGGCGTCTTCCAGGGCCTGCTGACACGCGGCCACGGCGTCGGCGATGTCCTCGCTGGCGGCGCTCGGATCGCTGGCGCGCTCACGCAACACCTGCGCCGGCTGGCAGCCCGGGTTGTCGACGCACGCTGCCGTCGGCTCATCGGCGCCGCAGGTGCGCTCGACCAGCGTTTGGCAGGGCGACTCCGTGCACGCCGGGAACGTGAGCTCGTTGTCGAGGCCCGCGGCGCACTGCTCGGGCCGGTACTCGCGGGTCAGCTCCGCCGCCACGCACGCCGCCGCCTCATGGCATGCCGGCTCGCACGTGCGCGCCACCAGTGCGGCGCACGCGTCCTCGAGGCCGCGGGGGCAGTCCGCTGCCCCGCCGTCCCCGGGGCCGCAGTCTTCGGCGCCCGCCAGCTCGGGGCCGCCGTCGAGGTCGAGGTCGTTCGGGTAGCTCGACGTGACGCAGCCGGTGGTGACCGCGAGCAAGGCCAGGACGGTGGGCGCGACGCGCACGCGCACGATGATACCCGGTCAACGCGAGCGCCGCAGCGCGCGCTCCATCTCGCGATCCGCCTCGCGGCGCTTGACGGTCTCGCGCTTGTCCTCGTGGCTCTTGCCGCGCCCTACACCGATGAGCACCTTGGCCCACGGCCCCTTGAAGTAGAGCTTGAGCGGCACCAGCGTGTGGCCCTTGAGCGCCACCGCCTTGGCCAGCTTCTCGATCTCCGCGGGCTTGGCCAAGAGCCGTCGCGTGCGATCGGGCGCCAGCTCCTCGTGCGTGCTGGCGTTCCTGAAGCGGTCGATCTTGAGCCCGAGGAGCCACAGCTCGTCGCCCTTGACCATGGCGTAGGCGTCGCCGAACGACACGTTGCGCGCGCGCAGCGACTTGACCTCGGCGCCCTTGAGCTCGAGGCCGCACTCGACGGTGTCGAGGATCTCGAAGTCGTGCCGCGAGCGCCGGTTGTCGGCGATCGTGCTGTCCTCAGGTCGTGGCTTTCGCTCCGCCATCGCGCCCGGACCCTACCCCGAAGGAGTGCTCGGCCGCCGGGAAGGCACCGCCGCGCACCTCCGCCACGTAGCGCGTGAAGGCGTCCAGCACCAGCGACGCACCGTCGAGGTACTTCTTGACGAACTTCGGTTGGAAGGCCGGGTTGAGCCCGAGCAGGTCGTACACCACCAGCACCTGGCCGTCGCAGCCCGCGCCCGCGCCGATGCCGATGGTGGGGATGGACAATGACGCCGTGATCTCGGCGGCCAGGTCCGCCGGGATGCCCTCGAGCACCACCGCGTACGCGCCCGCCGCCTGCAGCGCCAACGCGTCGTCCTTGATGCGCTGGCGCGACGCCGGATCTTTGCCCTGCACCACGAAGCCGCCCATGGCGTGCACGCTCTGCGGCATCAGGCCCACGTGGCCCATGACGGGGATGCCGGCCTCGACCATGCGCGCCACCGTGGGCGCGATGGCGGCGCCGCCCTCGAGCTTGACGGACGAGGCGCCCGCGCGCAGGAGCAGGGCCGCGTTGCGCAGGGCGTCCTCGGGGTTGGTCTGGTACGACATGAACGGCATGTCGCCGACGACATGAGCGTGGGCCGTGGCCCGGGCCACAGCCGCCGTGTGGTACGCCACCTCCTCGATGGTGACGCCGAGCGTGGTCTGCTCGCCCTTCACCACCATGCCGAGGGAGTCGCCCACCAGCAGCACGTCGACGCCCGAGGCGTCGAGCAAACGCGCGAACGTGGCGTCGTACGCCGTCAGCATGGTGATCTTCTGCCCCGCGCGCTTCATCTGCTGGAGCGTGCGCAGCGTGACCTGCTTCTTGTTGGGATCCGCGTGGGCGGACATACCTGCTTTCGGGGTGCGAGCGCGTCGGCCTCTCGGAGAGGAGGTGCACGCCGGAGGATTCCGGTCGCGCCCTGGCTTCCAGGCGACCCACAACCCGTGGACGGGCGAAACCCGCCACATCAGGTATCGTAGCCATCCAGACAGGCACGTGAAGGGGCGCCGTGAAGGCCCGGCAGATCCGAGGCGTCACGGAAAGCGCCGGCGAGCGCCAAGCCGGTGACGGGAGGCTGATGAGCTTCTGTTACTGCCTACATAACAGGTCCATCGTCGCCTGGAGCGCCGCGGCCGCGCTCCTCGCCGTCTTCGGGGGCGCGCCCACGGTGCGCGCCGACGGCTCGGTGGCGCTCGGCACTGCCGGCGCGCTCGAGCGCGGGGGCCAAACGCACGACTCGCTGAAGAACGGCACCGCGGCGTCGTTCGGCTCCCCGGTCACCGACGATCGCCGGCTGTTCAAGCTGCGCTGGCGCCTGCCCTGGGCGCTCGTCGGCGGCGGCGGGCTCGGCACGACGCCGTTCGCCAGCGGCTTCACCGCCACGTCCGTCGGCACGCCGCCGGGTACAGCTCTCTTGGCCGAGCCCATGGACGGCGGCGGCCTGTCTGCGCTCATCCCCACCCTGGCCATCGGCGAGGCGAAGAAGCTCGCGCAGCTGCAGCTCGGCGTCATCTCAACGTCCGTCGGCCACGCCTCCATCGTCGACCGCTACACCAACAGCCCCGACGGCACCGCGCGCTCGCTCGGCGTGCTGCTCGAGGGCAACCTGGCGGGCCTCGGCGGTCAGCTCGCGGTGGGCGACCTGCTCGATGCGCGCTCGTTCTCGGCCGCCCGCCTGTACGGCCGCCCCATCATGTGGTTCACGGCGCCCGACGCCACCTTCCAGCCAAACGAGCTCGATCTCGACCCGCGCACCGAGGTCGCCGGCATGTGGGTCACGGGCTTCACCGGCGCCATCGACGCCGCGGCCCCGAGCGCGAGCGACGCCACCGCGCTCGTGTGGATGGGCGGCTGGGACAACGAGGGCGCGTTCCTCGACAACCAGGTCGTGAAGACCATCGTCTACCTCGACCTGAACGCGCTCGGCGCCACCGCGGGCGCGGCGCAGCGCGTGGGCGTGGGCGCGCACCCCGGGGTGCAGCTCATGCTCGACGCCGTCGGCTTCCGCTTCGATCTGGCGAG
Source organism: uncultured Myxococcales bacterium (assembly GCA_964580865.1). Taxonomy (GTDB): domain Bacteria; phylum Myxococcota; class UBA727; order UBA727; family VGSZ01; genus JACOUT01. The sequence goes on from CAZONM010000025.1 coordinate 17,308, forward strand.
CGAGCTCAACGCAGGCACCGACGGGTACCAGGCGCGCTACTTCGATCGGCTCTACGCCATCGAGCGCGTGGCGTCGCTCGGCACCGCCGGCAAGCCCAAGGTCGACGTGGAGCGACCGGCGTCGTGGGGCTACACGCTGCGCGCCGGCGCCGGCGTCGCCGAGCTCGTCACCGCGTTCGTCGAGGCGCGCGATCAGTTCCCCTTCGATCCCGCGCGCGGCAGCAACAGCGCGCAGGTCACGGTGGGCGCGTCGGCCTTCATCCTGATGTTCGGCGGCGCCGTCACCGCGACGCAGGCGGGCATCACCGACTACCTGCACCCGAACCTCCTGGGCCCGGGCTTCGTGATCACCGGCGAGGGCCGCGTGGCGCTGGTGGCCAACGTGCTGCACATCGTGGGCCGTGCGTGGCGCGCGCACCTGGCCGCGGGCGACTCGCCCGACGACTACATCGTCAGCGAGGGGACGACCTTGGGCGTCGAGGTCAACCTCGACGTCTTGTGACGCTCGGTGACGCTCAGTGACGTCGTGGGCGCCGCGCTAGCGGCGCGTCACCCGCGCGTGTAGCCGGCCAACAGCAGCGCCGAGAACGCGTTGGAGGCGCCGTGGTAGGTCACGGCGCCGGCGATGGAGCCCGCGCGCCGGGTCAGCGCCGAGAACACGAAGGCAGGGAAGAACGGGCCCAGGCGCGCGGGGTGGTACTCACCGAGGAAGTGCCCGAGCGCGAACAGCGCCGACGCGAGGATGACGGTGCGCGACAGCGGGATGAGCCAGACGTGCGCGCGCGTGGGCCACAGGCGCTCGAGCCGGTGCTCGAGGAAGCCGCGGTAGAACATCTCCTCGGGCAGGGCCACCAGGAACACGTTCTTCGCGAGCGTGGCGGCGATGTCCGGGGGCACGCGGAACGAGTACGCCCCCGCGCCGAACGCCTGCTGCCAGAAGTGGTGCCCCACGGCGAACGGTGGGAACGTGATGAGCGCGAGCCCGAGCGCGAGCCCTAGGTCGCGCGCCAGGGGGCTCACCCGTAAGGTGGCGCCGCGGCCGTACAGCGCCAGGACGCGCGACAGGCGCGTCGGCCGCCCCTTGCGGCGACGACGACGGCGCGCCTGCACCAGGCGCCGCCGCAACGCCGCCACGGGCCCGAGCAGCAGGCCATGCACGTGCAGGCCGTAGGCCTCGGGCGCCTCGCCGCGGCGCTGGATGAGCCACAGCGGCACGTAGATCTGGAAGCCCGCGATGATGGTGAAGACGATCTCGCCCATGCCCACGGCGCGCACCAGGTGCTTGCCGCCGCCGAGCATGGCGAGCAGCACCACGGTGGCGATGAGCGCCTCGCGCGCACCATCGTGCGGGGACAGGGCCGGGAGCGTTCGCGACGAGGCGGTCACGGTGCGACGAAGATAGCGTCGAGGCGCGCGCGCAGCTCGTCGGTCATGGTCACCTGGAGCGCCGTCAGGTTCTCCTCGAGCTGGGTCAGCGCGGTGGCGCCGGTGATGACGCTCGAGACGCCGGGCTGCGCCAGGCACCACGCGAGGGCCAGACGCGCGCGGCTGACGCCCACCTCCTTCGCGAGCTCGCCGAAGCGCCGCACACGGGCGCGGTGGTCGTCGGTGAGGCCGGCGCTGCGCAGCCAGTCGATGCGCGCGAGCCGCGAGCCCGGCGGGATGCCGTCGTCGTACTTGCCGGTGAGCACCCCGGACGCGAGGGGGCTCCACACCACCAGGCCCATGCCGGTCTCGGCGGCGGCGGGGCCCACGTCGCGCTCCACCACCCCGCGCGTCAGCAGGTTGTACTGCGGCTGCTCCACCGCCGGCGCCGTGAGGTTGCGCCGGTCGGCCAGGGCGTGCGCGGCGCGCAGCTGCGCGCCCGTCCACTCGCTGGTGCCCCAGTAGAGGACCTTGCCGCGCCGCACCAGGTCGTCCATGGCGCGCACCGTCTCGTCGAGGGGCGTGTCCGGGTCGAAGCGATGGCAGAAGTACAGGTCGAGGTAGTCGACGCCGAGGCGCTTGAGGCTCTTGTCGATGCTCTCCGTGATGTGCTTGCGCGACAGCCCGCGGTCGTTCACGTCGTCCGACATGGGCCAGTAGACCTTCGACGAGATCACGAGCTCATGGCGCGGGAGCTGCCGCAGCACGGCGCCCATGACCCGCTCCGCTTCGCCACGCGCGTAGACGTCGGCGATGTCGAAGAACGTCACGCCGGCCTCGAAGGCGGCGCGCATGATGCCCGCCACCGCGGCCGGATCGGCGATGCTGGAGCCGAACGTGGTCCAGCCGCCGAGCGAGAGGGCGCTCACCTTGATGCCCGCCTCGCCGAGGCGGCGGTAGGGCATCGAGGGCCGACTCAATCGTCGTCGCTCGGCCAGGCGCTCTTGTAGCTCGGCCGCTCACGCAGCCGATCGCGCCACGATCGCACGCGCGGGAATGCGTCGAGGTCGATGGACAGCTGGTCGAGCAGGTCCAACAGCGGCGTCGAGAGCGTGTCGGCCACCGAGTAGTCGCCCGCCAGGAACGCGCGGCGCGCCAGGTGGCGATCGAGGACGTCGAGGTGCTGATCGAGCTCGTGGCGCGCGCGCGCCAGCACGCGCGGGCTGCGCTCGGCGTCGGCGAACACGTGGGTCTCGCAGAACGTGGTCCAGAACACCTCGGCGAAGCCCGAGCTGATGTAGCTGAGCCACGAGTACGCCTCACCGCGTGCGGTCAGGTCGGTAAACCCGAGCGGCGATTGCGGGAAGCGCTCGGCCAGGAACAGGAGGATCGCCGGCGATTCGAAGATGGCGAGCTCACCCCCAGGGCGGTGCTCGACCAGGGCGGGCAAGCGGCCAAAGGGGCTCCGCTTGAGGAAGGCCGCCGTGCGAGGCTTGGTCAGGTCGACCTCGCGCGGCGTAAACGTCACGTCACACTCGTTCAGCCCGATGCGCACCGCGATACAAAACGGCGACGGGCGGTACTCGTACAGCGTGAACGGCGGGGCCTTCGATTGGGCCATCGTCATTCAGACCTCGTGCGCGGTCCGTACGTCACCGGGGACGCCGGGAGCGGCGGCGGGCAGTGTACGCCGAACCCACAGGCCGAGGCGAGGAATCAGCCGGTGCGACGCGCAAGGCTCGCGCGCGGGGCGCGGGTGCCCCCGGGGCCGCTGGCGGAGATGGCTCGGGTTCTGCAAGGATGGCACTACGGCGGAGGTCAGCTGCGTTGATCGAGCCCTGCGAAGGGACTTGCCAAGGGACCAAGGAGCACCGCGGGCCGGTACCTCGAGGTACCGGCCGAGGACGCGACGAAGGGCTCGTGGCGAGCACCCAGTGCGGCGAACATCGAGGCGACGGATCGCGGCCGTAGGGCACGTCTCACGGGAAGGCACCATGCAACGCACGTCGCAACGCGGTTTCACGCTCATCGAGCTCATGATCGTCGTCGCCATCATCGGCATCCTGGCGTCGATCGCGGTGCCCGCCTACTCGCGCATGACGTGCCGGGCCAAACAGTCCGAAGCCAAGTCGGTGCTCAAGGCCGTAGTCGTTGCCGAGGAGTCGTACCGAGGCGAGTACGACATCTATCTGTCCGGCGCCGAGTACGAGCTCATCCTGATGGGGTTGATTCAGTCCGGCGACAAGTCTCGCTACAACGTCGAGGTGCCGACCGCGACCGCGACGACCTTCGTGGGCACCGCCGTAGGTATTGCCGGCACCGACATGGCCACCGACGCGTGGGAGACCACGCAGCAGAACGACATCACGGCGACGTTCTCGCTGTGCGACACGCTCTGACCCCGTGACCGAAAAACGTCACCACGGCCTGGCTAGAGTGACAATCGTCGTCGTTCTCGTCCAGGTTCTGGCCTCCCGAGGCGACACGGGAGGTCGATTCTTGCTGGCACGGCGAGTGCTGACGTAAGGTCACGGCAGGAGTACCCCCAAACGCGGGACCGACAAGGAGACACCGGAATGAAGAAGCTGCTCAAAGGATTCACGCTCATCGAGCTGATGATCGTCGTCGCGATCATTGGCATTCTGGCGGCCATCGCCATTCCGAACTTCGTGAAGTTCCAGTGCCGCTCGAAGCAGTCGGAGGCGAAGGGCAACCTGAAGGCCCTCTACGTCGCCAACGAGGCCTATCGCGGCGAGTACGACACGTACCTCACCGACCAGACGTTGATCGGCTTCGTCCCGAAGGGCACCAAGAAGCGCTACACCTACGTCGTAGGGGCCTCGAGCGCCACGGCGTTCGCCGCGTCGGCGGTGGCCGCGTCGTTGGCCAATGACGCGTGGCAGATCACCGAGGCCAACGACCTGACGAACACGACCAACGGCTGCAACTGACGCTGCCGGGCGCTGCTCGTCCGTGGCGTCAGACGCCGCCCCGCTTCGCGGGGCGGCTGTTTTTTTTTCGTGTCGCGCTCCTGGTAAGGTCGCGCCATGTGGGCGTTGGTGGCGTCGGTTGCTCTGGCGATCGCAGTGGCGGTCGCACCGGCTGCCTTGCCAGAGCGGGCGGATGGTCGTCCGCCGCCCGAGGTGCTGAGCCGCGCCGTGGCGCTCGGGCGTTCCCACGCCGCTGCCGACCTGGCTTGGTTGGGCACGGTGCAGCTCATGGGAGATCCCCAGCAGGAAGCGGCGCGCTGGCCCGGCCTCGAGGACTGGATCGACCTGACGACCCGGCTCGACCCTGGGTTCGAGACCCCCTACCACTACGGCGCGCTCCTCCTGGTCGGCGACCTGCAGCGCGCCGATGCCGCGGACGCCTTGCTCGCGCGCGGCCAACAGGCGTTGCCGGCGCGGTTCTCGTTGCCGGCGATGCGCGGGTTCATCGCGTACTTCACGCGGCTCGATCCTGCGCGCGCGGCCGTCCACTATCGCGAGGCCGCGCGCTTGCCGGGTGCGCCGCAGTTCCTCGCCGTGTTCGCCCAGCGCCTTGAACATCAGGGGCACACGTGCCCCGACGTGCTACGCAACCTCACGGCGCTCGCCTCGGTGTCTGACCCGCGCGAGCGCGCAGCGCTGCTGGCCGGGCGCGAGCGCATGATGCTCGGCTGCGTCGAGGGGCAGCTGCGTGGCGCGGCGGCCGCGTTCCGCACGCGCCTGGGACGTGACGGCACTCTCGACCAGGTCCGCGCCGAGGGGCTGCTCGTCGACGAGCCATGGGCGCCACCGGGCCAGTGCTGGACGCTCGAGTACGGTCGCCCGAAGCTCTTGCCCTGCCCCGCGCCGGAGGACCGGCCGTGAGCACACCGATCGTCGTCGAGGCGCTCGACAAGGTCGTCGCCGTTGGGTTCTTGGGGAGGAAGAAGAAGCTCCTCGGTGCCGTGTCGTTCGTCGTCGAGGCGGGACGCACCGTCGGCTTCGTCGGCGTGAACGGCGCGGGCAAGTCGACGACCATCAAGCACCTCATCGGCTGCGCGCGCCCCACCGCCGGCACCGTGCGGGTTTTCGGCGTCGATCCGCGCCACGCGGCGGTGCGCCGACGCCTCGGCTACATGCCGGAGCTCCCCTATCTGCCGCCAACGCTGACGACGATCGAGGTGCTGCGCCTGCACGCCGCCTTGTGCAACGTGCGCGAGCCGGGGCCGCGCCTTGGGCAGCTGCTCGAGCTCGTGGGGCTGGCGCGCCACCGCAGCGAGCGCGTTGGATCGTTCTCAAAGGGAATGCAGACGCGGCTGACCCTGGCGCTGGCGCTGCTCGCCGAGCCGGAGCTGCTCATCCTCGACGAGCCCATGAGCGGCCTCGATCCGGTAGGCCGACAGCTGGTGCGCCAGATCCTACGCGACCAGGCCGCGGCAGGGCGCACCATCCTGTTCTCGTCGCACGTGCTGTCGGACGTCGAGGCGCTCTGCTCCGACGTGGTGGTCATCGACGCCGGCGCCGTCGTGTACACGGGCAGCGCCGCGGGCGCCGTGGGCGAGCCCACCGGCCGCTTCGCCGTTCGCGTCCGCGACGTCGGGTGCAGGCCGAGCGGGACGGGCGTGGTCGACGCCCGGCGCGAAGGCGACACCTGGGTGGTGGCCATCGCGGCGACCAGCGGTGACGAGGCAGCGCGCATCGCGCACGCGGCGGACCTGGCGATCCTCGCGCTCGAGCCCGAGCGCACGTCGCTGGAAGACCGGCTGCTGGCCATCATCGGACGGAGCAACGCATGAGGGCGCGACACATCGCCCACCTCGCGTGGGCGGGCATGCTGCAGCTCATGCGTTCGCGCGTGTACCTCAACATCCTGGTCGCGGGGGTCGCGCTGGTTGGCGCGGCGCTGGCGTTCGATCGTATGTCAGCCGGCGAAGGCGGGCGCGTACTGCTCGACGTAGGGGCCGCGTTCATCGCGCTCTTGGTCGCGGTGCTCGCGGGCGTGGTGTCGATCACCGCGCTGACCCGCGAGATCGAGACCAAGGTCGCGAGCGTGGTGACGGCGCGACCGCTGACGCGCGTGGACTACGTGCTCGGCCGCTTCGGGACCGCGGTGGGCCTGGTGCTCTTGTCGAACGCGTGCCTCGGCGGACTGCTGGCGCTGGTGCTGTGGGCCACCGGCGCCGATCATGCCGCCCTGGCCTTCGGCGCGGTGATGTTCTGCAGCTTCGAGGCGCTCATCGTCGCGGCCATCGCCATCTTCTTCGGCGTGGGATCCTCATCGACCATGAGCGCGCTGTTCACGTCGACCATCTTCATCCTCGGGCGCCTCACGGAGGAGCTCGGGCGCCTGGTCGAGCGCGGCAAGTTTGGCGACGCGACGCCCGTGCTCAAGGCGGTCCACATGGTACTGCCGCACCTGCCGGCGTTCGACCTGACGCCACTGGCCCACGGCGTGACCGTGTCCACACTCGATCTGGTGCAGCGCGCAACCTACGGCACGCTGTACGCCGCCGCGTTCCTCTCGGCGGCGGCGTACCGGTTCTCACGACGCGATCTCTTATAGCGACGTCCGAGCGTCGATGCGCTCGACGATCACAGCGTGAAGCCAGCCGGCTCGTGCTGGAGGAACAGCTCGACATCGGCCCGCGCGCGCGCGGCCCACTCCGGCCGCGCGCGCTCGTAACAGCGCCGCCGGAGATCGAGGAAGTCGCCGCGCCATGGCGGCCAGGGCTCGAACGACGCCGTGACCTCGACGCATTGAGCGCGAGTCTCGTCGAGGCGCGCCTCGATGCTCGCCGCCGTGCTCTGGCGCAGCTCCTGGAAGTTGAACGCCGCGTAGGGGAGCGACAGGGCGTCAGCCAGTGCCGGACCGGCCGGCTCGAGCGCCCCGAGACGCTGCAGCACTGGCACCACGATGCGATCCGCGGGCCACGGGTCGCGCGCCGCCGCTTGTCCGGCCGCCGCGACCAGGGCCGGGAGCTCGTCGACGCGCCCGTCGGTGAGCGCGGCGTTGACGGCGATGAACGCCGCGTCGGCCTCGAAGCCCGCGGCGCGCGCGCGCTCGAGGTCGAGTAGCAACGCGCGCCGCTCCTCCCCGCTCGCCGGCAGCGACGAGCGCGCCGCGGCGAACACCACGAGCTCGAGCCCGTCGAGCTCGCGGCCGAGCGCCGTGAACGCAGCGACGCTCTGCGCCGGCCGCGCCTGGGCCCACGCGCGCACGTGCTCGGGCAAGAGCGCGGCCATGAGGCCCGGCGGCACCTCGTTGCGCCAGGCGAACGGGCGGGCCCGCTGTGCGTCGACGGCCGGCCACGCGACGTCGCCGCGCACGGCCGCGCGATCGTCGCCGCGCGCGTGGGCGATCTCGAGGAGCGGGACGCGCAGATCCTCGCCGCGCCGGCGGCCCACGGTGCGCGCGAAGCGGAACTCGAGCAGCGGTTGGTCGTCGGTGGTGACGTCGCTGGTGGCAGCGCCCAGCGCTGCCACCAAGCGCTCGTTCGCCAGCGCCAACCCGAGCACGCCCTCGGCGCCACTGACGCCGATGACGCGCTCGAAAGCCGTGCGGTACGGCTCGGTGGCCACGCGCGCTCGCAGCGCCTCCACGTCGATGACCAACGGCTCGGCCGAGGCGATGAACACCATGTCGCCGGGGCCGAGCTGCCAGATCGACACGTGCGGCAACACGCTCGTGAGCGTGGCGGCCACCATTTGCGCGGCGCCAGCGTCGATCTCGTAGGCCTGCACCCACTGCGCCAAGAGCCCGCCGGGACGGAGCCGGTCGGCGATGCCGCGGTAGAAGTCCTGCGAGTACATGCTGGCGATGCCAGCGCGGTACGGGTTCGACGGCTCCGACACGATGAGGTCGTACTGCTGATCGGTCACCATCAAGAGCTCGCGCCCGTCTGCGATGTGGAGCTTGACCCGAGGGTTGGCGAGCGCGCGCTGGTTCGTGGCCTCGCACAGCTCGGCGACGCGCGTCATGGTCGGCTCGATCTCCACGACGTCGACGCGCTCGATACCGGGGGTCGCGCCGAGCCAGCCCGCCGTCTGTCCGGTGCCAAGGCCGATGACGAACGCGGTGCGCGCTGCGCCGTGCAGCGCCGCCGGCAGCACGCCCAGGCCAACGCCGGTCGGGGCGTCGGCGTACGATGACCCGTCGCTCTTGCCGTTGACGAGCGGCGAGACCCCCGCGGCGGCGTGAATACCAAGCGCCGACTCACGACCCTCATGCTCCTCGATGATCGCCCGGCGCTGCGCGTGCTCGATGGCGCGCTGCTCGTTCCAGGTCGCGGCGTGCAACACGGCGCGCCCGGCGCCCACGGCGGAGTGGC
>CAZONM010000026.1:0-25928 GCA_964580865.1 uncultured Myxococcales bacterium
ACGTCGACGCCCACGGTGACGGCTGCGCGCAGGCGCGGCCAGGCGGCGGGCGCGCCGTCGTCACGCGCGGCGCACAACGCGCGATAGGCCGCGACGCGCTGGTCGCGCTCGGCGCGCACGCGCGCGCCCACGCGCCCGCGCTCGGTGCTGTGCAGGCGCGTGTCCTCGGAGCTCACGAACGCCAGCAGCACGTCGAGGTCGTGCAGCTCGCCGAGGACCTCCTGCATCTTCTTCAACAGCTTGCCCACCTGCGCATGCACGTCGGGCAGGAAGTTCTCGGCCGTATAGCGCAGCTTCTTCACGCCGATGCGACACGCGTGCAGCGACGTCGACGCGCGGCTGCGCATGGCCTCGTGGTAGAGCGCGTACGCCTCGTGAAAGCGCCGCAGCGCCAGGTGCTGCAAGAGCGGGCGCTGGTCGAGCAGCTCGGCGGCGCGCGCGGGCAGGCCGCGCCCGGCCGCGCGCCACGACGATGGCGCGAAGGCGGCCACCGCGGCGCGCGCCGACACCAGGCGCGCGCGCACCACCGCGTCGATGGAGGCGAGCACGGTGGCGCGCGCCGGATCGGCGGCCAAGAGCGCGAGCGCGTGCTCGCGCATCACCTGTGCGTCTCTCAGCTCGCCGAGCCCGGCGAACAGCGGCCGGCCGGCGTCGGACAAGGCCCGCCAGCGCGCCGCGCCCGCGTCGTCGTCGATGAAGCGGAGGCCCTGTGCCAACGAGCGCACCCGCCGGATGGCGACGCGGAGGTCGTGCACCGGGTCGGCGCGCAGCGCGCGCCGCACCTTGGCGTGCTGCGCCACCACCTCCTCGATCCACGCGCCGAGCCCGGTCGTGGCCAGCGCGCGCCCGCCCCGTCGGTTCATCGGCCGCTGCTGGCATGAGACGGCGGTCGCGGAAAGCCGGCTCTCCGTCACGTCGACGGACACGAGCCGTCATCGGATTGTCACCGGGGTGTTGCTTGGCTAACCCAAGGTACCGCCGTGAGCTTCGACGACCCGTCCCTGTTCATCAACCGCGAGCTGTCGATGCTCGCCTTCCAGCGCCGCGTCTTGGAGGAGGCCGACGACCGCATGCTGCCGGTCTTCGAGCGCCTCAAGTTCCTGGGCATCGTCGCCTCGAACCTCGACGAGTACTTCATGGTGCGCGTCTCGGGCGTGAAGCAGCAGGTCGTGGTCGGAGTGACCGAGAAGAGCGCCGATGGTCGCCTGCCGCAGGAGCAGGCGTTGGCCATCGCCGACATGGCGCAGCAGTTCGTCACCGAGCTCTACGGGGTCTACAACCGCCTCCTCGCCGACATCCGCGACAAGACCGGCGCCGCCATGGTCGGCGGCCTCGACCTCACCGCCGACCAGCAGCAGGCGGCGCGAGAGTACTTCAACACCGCCGTCTTCCCCGCGCTGACGCCGCTGGCGGTGGACCCGGGCCACCCCTTCCCGCACCTGCGCAACAAGTCGCTCAACGTGGCGCTGTTCCTGCGCCGCAAGGAGGCCAAGCAGCCGCGCCGCGGCAAGAAGCAGGGGACCACCGCGCCCGCGGTGCCCGAGATCTCGCTCGCCGTCGTGCAGATGCCCACGGTGCTGCCGCGCCTGGTCAAGCTGCCCGCGGCCACCGGCACGGCGTTCTTGCCGCTCGAGGAGCTGATCGCCGTGCAGGCGGCCGAGCTGTTCCCGGGCTTCACCGTGGTCGAGGCCGCGTTCTTCCGCGTCACGCGCAACTGGGACATCAACATCGACGAGGAAGAGAGCGAGGACCTGGTCTCCGCCGTGCAAGAGGAGCTGCGGCGGCGCGATCGTGGCATGGCCGTTCGGCTGGAGCTGTCGGCCGGCGCCTCCGACGAGGTCGAGCGCATGTTGTGCAACGCGCTCGCCATCGCGCCCTACGAGGTGTACCGGCTGCCCGGGCCGCTGCAGCTGCAGGACGTCACCGCGCTGGCCGAGGGCGAGACGCGCCCCGAGCTGTTCGTCGACCCGCTCACGCCGGCCATGCCGTTGGCGTTCAAAGACACCGACACCCCGGTGTTCAACGTCATCCGCGACAAGGACGTGCTGCTGCACCACCCGTACGAGTCGTTCGACCCGGTGGTGCGCTTCATCGAGGAGGCCGCCGACGACCCCAACGTGCTCGCCATCAAGCAGACGCTCTACCGCACGTCGTGGAACTCGCCGTTCGTGCGCGCCCTGTCGCGGGCCGCCGAGAACGGCAAGCAGGTGGCGGTGCTGGTGGAGATCACGGCGCGCTTCGACGAAGCGAACAACATTGCGTGGGCGCGCCGCTTGGAGGACAGCGGCGTCCACGTGGTGTACGGCCTCTTGGGCCTCAAGACGCACGCCAAGGTCGCGCTGGTGGTGCGGCGCGAGGGCAACGCCATCCGGCGCTACATCCACCTCGGCACCGGCAACTACAACCCGCAGACGGCGCGTGGCTACACCGACCTGTCGCTGTTCACGGCGCGCGCCGAGATCGCCGACGACGTCAGCGCGCTGTTCAACATGCTCACGGGGTTGTCCGACGCGCCCAAATGGAAGCGCCTGACGGTGGCGCCGCTCTCGCTGCAAGACCGCGTGCTGTTCCTCATCGCGCGCGAGGCCGAGCGGGCGAAGAAGGGCGAGCCCGCGCGCATCATCGGCAAGATGAACTCGCTCGTCGATCCCACCGTGATCCGCGCGCTCTACGAGGCGTCGGCCGCCGGCGTCGACATCGATCTCATCGTGCGCGGCATGTGCGCGCTCCGGCCGGGCGTGCCCGGCGTGTCCGATCGCATCCGCGTCACCAGCATCGTCGATCGCTTCCTCGAGCACAGCCGCATCTTCGTGTTCGGCACCGGCGCCACCTCCGAGGCGTACCTGTCGTCGGCCGACTGGATGACGCGCAACTTCGTGCGGCGCATCGAGGTGATGTTCCCCATCGAGGACCCGGCCATCAAGGCGCGCCTCCTCGACGAGATCGTGGCCACGTACCTGGCGGACAACCAGAAGGCGCGCCGCTTGGCCGCCGACGGCTCGTGGTCGCGCGCCGACGCCAACGGCACGAACCCCGTGCGCTCGCAGACGGCGCTGTTGGCTCTGGCCCACGCGGCGGCCGAGCCCAAGGCGCCCACCACCGGCGGCTGGCGGGTCGAGGCCGGGCGCTTGAGCCTCGCGCCGCGTCCCACGCCGGGGTCGTAGAGAGCACCATGCGCGTCATCCTGTTGCGTCACGGCATCGCGCACGACCGCGCGGACCCCGATTGCCCCGCCGACCCCGAGCGCGAGCTGACGCCCGAGGGCGACAAGAAGACCCGCAAGGTGGTGAAGGGGCTGCGCGCCGTCGGCTGCGCTCCCACGCGCATCCTCACGAGCCCGTACCGTCGCGCGCGCGAGACCGCGGCGCTCGCCGCCGAGGCCTTCGCGATCGACCAGGCGATGGTCACGCTGACCGACGCGCTCCTGCCCGAGGCGGCGCCGCATGCGCTCTTTCAGCAGCTCTACGCGTTTCACAACAGCGACGAAGAGGTGCTGTGCGCGGGCCACGCGCCCAACCTCGACAAGGTGATCGCGCTGGCGCTCACCGGCGAGCGCGCCCCGGTGACCGCGCTCAAGAAGGCAGGCGCCGCGCTGGTCACGGTCGACGACCTGCCACGCACCCGCGGCGCGCTGGTGTGGCTCATGCCGCCGAAGGTGCTCGCCGACCTCGGGTGACGCGCGGCCGCGCGGGGGGCGGCGGACCGCCGTTGCCTCACCTGGGCGGTGACGCTACCGCCACGGCGACGACGGAGCCCGCGCCCATGAGCACCAGCAAGCCCTTCTCGCAGCCGTTCTCGAGCGGCGACGGCACCGGCCACGGCGCAGGGGGCGACGCGGCCGGCGACGGGCGCGGTGACGGCAGCGCCGCCGAGGCGAGCCCCTTCGCCCGCGCCGAGCACGGCGTGCTCGCGCTGTGGGAGCGGCTCGGCGCGTTCGAGCGCTCGGTGGCCGAGCGCCCGGCGGACAAGAGCTTCAGCTTCTACGACGGCCCGCCCTTCGCCACCGGCTTGCCGCACTATGGGCACCTCGTCGCCAACACGCTGAAGGACATCGTGCCGCGCTACTGGACCATGCGCGGCCACCGCGTGGAGCGTCGCTTCGGCTGGGACACACACGGGCTGCCCATCGAGATGGACGTGGAGAAGAAGCTCGGGCTCAACGGCCCGGGTGACGTGCGGGCGCTCGGCATCGACACCTTCAACGAGACCTGTCGCGCCAACGTGCTCACCTACGTCGATGAGTGGCGCAAGACCGTGACGCGCGTGGGCCGCTGGGTCGACTTCGATCACGACTACAAGACCATGGACCTGTCGTTCATGGAGAGCGTGTGGTGGGTGTTCGCCGAGCTGTGGAAGAAGGGGCTGGTCTATCAAGGCCAGCGCGTCATGCCGTACTCATGGCGCCTGTCGACCGCGCTGTCGAACTTCGAGGCGGGCCTCGACTACCGAGACGTCGACGATCCGGCGCTGACCGTGCGCCTCGCCGTCCACGGCCAACCCCAGACGTTCCTGCTCATCTGGACCACCACGCCATGGACGCTGCCGTCGAACCTCGGCGTGGCTGTGGGCGAGGCCATCGAGTACGTGCGCGCCACGCACGAGGACGGCAACACCTACGTGGTGGCGCGCGACCTGCTCAAGGCCACGCTCGGCGACAAGGCCGAGGTGGTGGACACGCTCACGGGCCGCGACCTCGTGGGCTGGCGCTACGAGCCGTTGTTTCCGTTCTTCGGCGAGCTTGCGGCGCAAGGAGCGTTCCGCGTCATCGCGTCGGGCCACGTCACCACCACCGACGGCACCGGCCTCGTGCACATGGCGCCGGCGTTCGGCGAGGACGACTTCGAGGCGTGCAAGCGGGCCGGCGTGCCCTTCGTCGACCCCGTCGACGCCGAGGGCAAATTCACGTCGCAGGTGCCGCCCTACGCGGGGCAGAACGTCAAGGACGCGGACAAGGCCATCATCCACGACCTCAAGGCCAAGCACGCGATCTTCAAGCACGCCACCGTGCACCACGCGTATCCGTACTGCTATCGCAGCGGCACGCCGCTCATCTACAAGACCACGCCCTCCTGGTACGTGAAGGTCGAGCCGCTGCGCGAGGCCATGGTGAAGAACAACGCCCAGATCCACTGGGTGCCGGGCTTCGTCGGTGAGAAGCGCTTCGAGAACTGGCTCAAGGAGGCGCGCGATTGGTCCATCTCGCGCTCGCGCTTCTGGGGCACGCCCATCCCGCTGTGGCGCTCCGACGACGGCGACTTCCACTGTGTCTCGTCGGTGCGCGAGCTGGCGGAGCTCACGGGCGCCACCATCGACGACATCCACCCGCACAAGATCGACCACCTCACGTTCGAGAAGAACGGCAAGCGCTACCGGCGCATCGGCGACGTGTTCGACTGCTGGTTCGAGTCGGGCTCGATGCCGTACGCGCAGGTGCACTACCCCTTCGAGGAGAAGGCGCGCTTCGAGCAGGGCTTCCCGGCGCAGTTCATCGCCGAGGGGCTCGATCAGACGCGCGGCTGGTTCTACACGCTCCTCGTGTTGTCGACGGCGCTGTTCGACAAGCCCGCGTTCAAGAACGTCATCGTCAATGGCCTGGTCCTCGCCGAGGACGGGCAGAAGATGTCGAAGCGGCTCAAGAACTACCCGGACCCGGCCAAGGTGATCGAGAGCTACGGCGCCGACGCGCTGCGCGCCTACCTCATCAACTCGCCCGTGGTGCGCGCCGAGCCGCTGCGCTTCGCCGAGTCCGGCGTGCGCGACGTCGTGCGCACGGTGCTCTTGCCGCTGTCGAACGCGTGGAGCTTCTTCGTCACGTACGCCAACGTCGACGGCTGGCGCCCGAGCGAGCTCGAGCGCGCGCCGCCGCTGCCGGAGCGCCCCGAGCTCGATCGCTGGGTCTTGAGCGTGCTGCAGAGCCTGGTGAAGGAGGTCAACGCGCAGATGGAGGGCTACTACCTGTACAAGGTGGTGCCGCCGATGCTGTCGTTCATCGACGACCTCACCAACTGGTACATCCGGCGCTCGCGCCGCCGCTTCTGGCGCAGCGTCGACGACCCGCGCGCGCGCGCCGACAAGGCCAGCGCGTACGCCACGCTGTACGAGGTGCTCACCACGTTCGCGCGCGTGCTCGCGCCGGTGCTGCCGTTCGTCACCGAGCGCCTGTACCAGAGCCTGGTGGTCGAGCAGGGCGCCGCCCCACCGGGCCAGGAGTCGGTGCACCTCACCGACTACCCGCTGGTGGACGCGTCGCGCATCGACGTGGCCGTGGAGGCGCAGATGGCAACCGTGCGGCGCGTGGTGGCGTTGGGGCGCGTGCTGCGTGAGAAGCACAAGCTCAAGACGCGCCAGCCGCTGGCCCGGGTCACCGTCGTGACGCACGACGACGGCGCGCGGGCGGCCGTGCTGCACCATCGCGAGCTGATCGCCGACGAGCTGAACGTCAAGGACGTGGCGGTGGTGCAAGACGACGCCGACCTGGCCACGCTGTCGTGCAAGGCGAACTTCAAGACGCTGGGGAAGCGCCTGGGGCCGAAGATGAAGGCGGCGGCCGACGAGATCGCGGCGTTCTCGCGCGCGCAGTGGGCCGTGCTCGACGGCGGTGGCACCGTGACGGTGCAGGGCGAGCCCATCGGCAAGGACGACGTGCTGGTCACGCGCGCCGCCCGCGGCGACGTGGTGGTCGAGAGCGACGCCGAGCTGACGGTGGCGCTCGACACGGCGGTCAGCGCCGAGCTGCGCCGCGAGTGGCTCTTGCGCGAGGTGACCACGGGCGTGAACGCGTTCCGCAAGGACGACGGCCTTGCGGTCCACGATCGACCCGCGGTGACCTTCGCCGTGCCCGCCGATCTGCTCGGGTGGTTTCGCCAGCGGACCGACGAGCTCGCCAACGAGGTCACGGCCGCGCGCGTCACCGTCACCGACGCCTGGCCCGCGGGCGCGCGCGCGATCGTCGCCGACGAGTGGAAGGTCGGCGTGGTCATCGAGCGGCTCGACGAGCGCGCGTGATGCCCGACGCGCCGCGCCTGATCGCGCTCGCGCTCGTCACCGTCGGCGCGCTCATGGCGCTCTCGGCCCTCACGAGCCGCCTGACCGGCCGGCTCGGTGTGCCGTTGCTGTTGGTGTTCCTCGCCGTCGGCATGGTCGCGGGCACCGACGGGTTCGGCATCGCCTTCACCGACTTCGAGCTCGCGTTCCAGCTCGGCACGCTCGCCCTGGTGCTCATCCTCTTCGACGGCGGCCTCAACACGGCCGCGCGCGACTTCCGCGCGGGCCTCAAGCCCGCAGCGTCGCTCGCCACCGTGGGCGTGCTCGGCACCGCGGCGGTCGTGTCGGTGGCCGCGTGGCTCCTGGGCGTCGACGTGCGTCATGCGGCGCTGCTGGGCGCCATCGTGTCGTCCACCGACGCCGCCGCCGTGTTCTCGGTGCTGCGCGGCAGCGGCATCCAGTTGCGCAAGCGCGTGGGCATCACGCTCGAGCTCGAGAGCGGGCTCAACGATCCCATGGCCGTGCTGCTGACCGTGGCCTTCACGCAAGTGATCCTCGGTACGCGCGAGCTGAGCGCGTGGCTCGCGCTCGAGGTGGTGCGCGACCTCGCCATCGGCGGCGCGGGCGGCGCGCTCGTCGGGTTCGGTGGGCGAGCGCTGTTGTTGCGCGCCAAGCTGGCGGCGGGCGGGCTGTACCCCGTGCTCACCCTCGCACTCGCCATGATCGCCTATGGCCTGCCTACGCTCCTACATGGCAGCGGCTTCTTGGCCGTGTACGTCGCCGCCGTCATCATCGGCAACGCCAAGCAGCTGCCGTATCGGGCGGGGCTCTTGCGCGTGCACGACGCCGCCGCCTGGGTGTCGCAGGTGGGCATGTTCCTGGTGCTCGGCCTGTTGGTCACGCCCGCGCGCCTCCTCGACGTGGCGCCTCTCGGCTTGGCGTTGGCGCTGGTGCTCGCGTTCGTGGCGCGTCCCGCGGCCGTGGCGCTGTCGGTGGCGCCGTTTCGCTACGGCGCCAAGGAGCTCGGGTACCTCGCATGGGTTGGGTTGCGCGGCGCGGTGCCCATCATCCTCGCCACCTATCCCGTGATGGCCGGCGAGGCCGGCGCGCTTCACACCTTCCATCTCGTGTTCTTCATCGTGGTGGTGAACGCGATCATCCCCGGCAGCACCATCCGCTGGGTCACCGACCGCCTGGGCCTGCGCTCGGCGGAGCCGCCGCCGCCAGCGGCCGTGCTCGAGGTGACCTCCACCGAGCAGCTGGCGGGCAAGGTGCTGGCGTTTCACGTCGACAAGGCGTCGGCGGCCTGCGGCGTGGCCATCCGCGAGCTGCCCTTTCCGCCCGAGACCACGGTCATGCTCATCGTGCGCGCCGGCGCCATGGTGGCCCCGCGCGGCGATGTGACGCTGCTCCCCCACGACCACCTGTACATCGTCACCACGGCGGCCGATGAGCCTCTGGTGCGGCTCATCTTCGGCCAGCAAGAGGAGATGTGAGCGTGGGCGCCATCGCCTTCTTCGACGTCGACAAGACGGTGCTCTCGCGCAACTCGGCGGCCATGTGGGTGCGCCGCGAGCGCCGCCTGGGCAACCTGTCGGTGGGGCAGGCGCTACGCGGGGCGTTCTGGGCTGCGCTCTACGAGCTCGGGCTCATCCACGCCGACGACCTCATCCGCGACGCCGCGCGCACGCTCACGGGGCGGCCCGAGCGCGACATCGTCGAGCGCACGCTCGCGTTCTGGCGCGAGGAGGTGGCGGGGCTCATTCGACCGGGCGCGGTAGCAGCGATCGCCGGGCACCGCGCGCGCGGCGATCGCTGCTGGCTCTTGACGTCGACGTCCTGCTACCTGAGCGAGCCGGTGGTGGATGCGCTCGGGCTCGACGGCTACCTGGCCAATCGCTTCGTCGTCAAAGACGGCGCGTTCACGGGCGAGATGGTCGATCCCATCTGCTTCGGCGCGGGCAAGCGCACGCATGCCGAGCTGTGCGCCGCCGACGCCGGCGTGTCGCTGGCCGAGTGCACGTTCTACACCGACAGCTTGAGCGACCTGCCGGCGCTGCTCGCGGTCGGTCACCCCGTGGCAGTCAACCCCGACCCGCGCCTGCGTCGCGAGGCGCGCCGCCGGGGCTGGCCCATCGAAGACTGGGGCGTCGGCGCGGCCTCGGGGTTGCTCGTGCCACGCGCGTAGGCGCGCCTGTCACTGACAGGTGTCGGCCGTGCTGTCCTCGCTCGCGTGATTGCAGTGCACGTCGTCGCTGGCGGCGGCGGCGGCGTGGAAGATGCGGCACTGCACGGTGTCGCCCTCGGCGTCGTCGATGGCGCCGCCGGCGGGGAACGCGCCACACGCGGTGTCGCAGGTGGCCGCGCCCGAGTACTCGCTGGAGCAGTTGCGATCCATCAGATCGCAGTACACCTGGCACCACGTGCCGCATTGGTTTGCGCCCGAGTAGCCGCCGTGGGCGCAGTGCACGCCGGGGTCGCCCTTGGCCGCGCCCAGGTGATAGAGGCGGCACTGGATCGAGTCGCCGCTCGGGGCGTTGACCTCGCCGATGTCGGGAATTTGGTCGCACGCGGCGAGGCACTCGGCGCGATCGCCGTAGAGCGCGTTGCCGCTGGTGCAGTTGGCCATGGCGGCGTCGCAGTACACGTCACAGTAGCTGCCGCACACGGCGCCGCCGGTGGGCCCGGCGTGCTTGCAGTGGTCGTCGTTGGACGCGGCGCCTGCGTGGAACTGGCGGCAGCCGAGCGTGTTGCCGATCTGATCGGCGCCGGTGCCGGTCCCGGTGGCCCACGTGAGGCTATTGCCCTGGCAGAACTCGATGCACGCCGCCTCGCTCTCGTACTGCGCGGCGCCGCCCGTGCAGTTGGCGGTGATGGTTGCGCAGTAGGCAGTGCAGTCGGGCTCGCCCCCGCCCGGCGGACACGCGACCGAGAGGGCGAGGGTGGCGGTGAAGGCGATCGTGAGCGCGGAGCTGCGGGCGAGCATGGAGCCTCCGAAAAGATGCCGGGTGTTAGCACGAAAAAAAGCGAGGCGCCCGCCGTGCAGCGGGCGCCCCGCGGAGCTGACGTGCGCGCCTCCTATTGGCAGGTGGTAGCGGCGCTGTCTTGATCGGCGTGGTCGCAGTGCGTCGCGTCGCCCTTGGCGAAGCCCGCGTGGAAGATGCGGCACTGCACCGTGTTGCCGGTGGCGTCGTTGGTGTTGCCGGTCTCGGGGAACGTGAGGCAGGCCGTCTGGCAGGCGGCGTCGTTGGTGTACTCGGCGCTGCAGTAGCGTCCCATGGCGTCACAGTACACGTCGCAGTAGCTGCCGCACGCGTCGCCGCCGGTGGGGCCGGCGTGATCGCAGTGGTCGTCGTTGTTGGCGGCGCCGGCGTGATAGATGCGACAGCCGAGCGTGTTGCCGTCGGCGTCGGCGGTGGTACCCGTGCCCCAGTTGAGCACTTCGCCATTGCAGAAATCCAAGCACGCCTGCTCGCTGCCGTACTGCGCGCTGCCTCCCGTGCAGTTGTCCGTGATGGTGGCGCAGTAGTCGGCGCAGTTCGGCGTGTCGTCGCCGCCGCAGGTATCGGCGGTGCTCTCGGCGCTGGCGTGGTCGCAGTGGACGTCGTTGTTGGCGGCGCCCGCATGGTAGATGCGGCACTGCACGCTGTCGCCCGCGGCGTCGCCGATTTGTCCGGTGTCGGGGAACGCCCCGCAGGCGGTGTCGCACTGCGCGGCCCCCGAGTATTCGTTCGGGCAGTTCACGTCCATGATGTCGCAATAGACGTCGCACCAATCGCCGCAGACGTTGGCGCCGCTCTGACCGCCGTGCGCGCAGTGGGTGGCCGGGTCGGACTTGGCGGCGCCGAGGTGGAACAGGCGGCACTGCACGCTGTCACCGGACGCCTCGTTGACGTCGCCGTTGGTGGGGAACACCGCGCACGCCGCCATGCAGGCGTCGCGGTCGCCGTAGAGCACGTTGCCGTCGGCGCAGTTGGCCATGGCGGCGTCGCAATAGACGTCGCAGTAGGTGCCGCACACGCCGCCGCCCGTGGGGCCGGCGTGGTAGCAGTGGTCGTCGTTGCCGGCGGCGCCCGCGTGGTACTGGCGACAGCCGAGGGTGTTGCCGGCGGCGTCGGCGGTGGTGCCCGTGCCCCACGTCAAGGCGTTGGCCGTGCAGTGCTCGTTGCACGCGGCCTCGTTCTCGTACTGCGCCATGGTCTCGGTGCAGCGCGCGGTCACGGTGGCGCAGTAGGTGGCGCAGTCGGGGGTCGGCGACTGCTCGGCGGGCGGGCACGCCGCCGAGAGCGCGAGCGTGAGCGCGAATGCGGAGCCGGGGAGGAAGCTGAGGGTGCGCACGGGGCCTCCAGAGGTTGCCGCGTTCTAGCACGGCCGCCCCCGGCTCGCCCCATTTCGGCTCCGGCCAGCCGAGCGCCAACCGCGGCTCCGACCGCGCGATCGACGACCGCGCCCTCGGGGCGGGGGCGGGCGCCGACCGGCGACACGCTCGTCGTCGCTGCCAGCGGCGCGCGCAGAAACGACGACGGCCCCCGTGGGGGCCGTCAGCGCGTCGACTCTGCTGCAGGGGTGGCGGAGCGAGAGGGATTCGAACCCTCGATAGAGTTACCCCTATACAGGTTTAGCAAACCTGCGCCTTCAGCCACTCGGCCATCGCTCCATGCCAAACCATCGCAGCTCTCCTAGCACGTCTCGGGTCCGAGGCAACCAGCGGGCCCACGGCGCGGCCGTCACCTCGTGGTAGAACGCCCATCGGGTCGGCGCGCCGTCGGCAGCGCGCGCCCCTCGGAGGCCACCTGACCGGCGCGCTCGAGCTGATCCAGGTCCCGTGCCTCGCCGACAACGCCGCGTGGCTCGTCGTCCACGGCGCCGAGGCGCTGGTGGTGGACCCGGCCGAGGCCGCGCCCGTGCTCGAGCGCGTGCGTGCCGCCGGGGTGCGTTTGGTGGCCGCCCTGGTCACCCATCACCACCCCGACCACGTGGGTGGCGTCGAGGAGCTGGTGGACGCCACCGGCTGTGCCGTGGTGGGCAACGCCCGCGACGGCGGCCGCATCCCGCGCCTGTCGCGCCGGGTCGATCCCGGGCAGACCACCGTGGTGGCGGGCCTCCCCTTCGAGGTGCTCGACGTCAGCGGCCACACGCTCGGCCACATCGCGTGGGCGTGCGCGCGGCGCTTCCCGGTGGTGCGGCGCCACGGCCACGGCGGCGACGAGATCGTCGACGACGCGCTCGCCGGACGCCCGGCGCTCTTCGTCGGCGACGCGCTCTTCGGTGCCGGCTGCGGGCGCCTGTTCGAGGGCACGCGCGAGATGCTCACGCAGGCGCTGCGCACGCTCGCCGTGCGCAACCCCGCGTCGCTCGTGTGCTGCGCGCATGAGTACACGGCGGCGAACCTGCGCTTCGCGCGCCAGGTGCTGCCGGAGCATGCGGCCATCGCCGAGCGCGCCGCTCGCCTGGACGACGTCATGGGCGCGGCACGCAGCTCGCTGCCCTCCACCCTCGAGCTCGAGCTGGCGACCAACCCGTTCCTGCTCGCCCTTGCCGCCGAGGACCCTGTGGCCGCCGTCGGCGACCTCCGTCATCGGCGGGATGGCTTCTCGTCGTGAGCGCGGATCCGAGGGCCTAACCCCGCGTTATTCCTCGGGTCGGCTCACGTGCGCCCGTCGGCTTGCATCTGTCGTCGCCGGCTCTCACAATAGAAGTGCGCTCGTCGTCGCGTCGGGTCGCTGCAGGAGGAGAAGGCCAGATGAAATACCTCGCCATCGGAGCGGTCGCGCTCGTCGCCGTCGTCGGCTGCATGAATGATCGGACCTACATGGATCCGGTGCAGAACCTCTCGGGCTCCGCCACCGACAACACGCTGCGACTCAACGACGGCGCCCTGCGCGGCGACTTCGGCCCGCGCACCGGCATCGACGGGCCGGCCATTGCCGAGGGCAGCTCGTCGCTGAGCGGCAACTCCTCCACCGTCACGGTCACGCGCACCGAGGAGGGGCGCGGCACCGGCATGGTCATCCTGTGGACCAACAACGTGCTGCTCGAGCAGCTCGAGGCTGGCGAGCACCAGTTCAGCTACGACGCCGAGTCGCTCGACACGCCGTCGTTGGCGGCCAACGTGTGCTCGGGCCCCAACGACGGCAGCATCGACTACGACCGGCCCGCGGACCGCGGCACGTTCGTGGTCACCGAGACGCCGGTGGGTCGCGAGATCGCGGTGCATACCGAGACCGTGGTGGACCCGAGCACCGGCGAGACCGAGGTGTCGGACACGAGCTTCGTCATCGCCACGCAGCGCTGAGCGCAAAGGCTTGCGATGCACGACGGCGCCCCGCGAGGGGCGCCGCTGCTTTTTCTCGCGGCGCGCGCTGGGGGCCTACTGCCAGTCGAGCACGACCTTGCCCGCCTGGCCGCTGTGGGCGATGGCGAAGCCCTCCTCGAAGCGCGCCACCGGCACGTGGTGCGTGAGCACCGCCGACACGTCGAGGCCGCTCTCGAGCATGGCGCCCATCTTGTACCAGGTCTCGAACATCTCGCGGCCGTAGATGCCCTTGAGCACCAGCCCCTTGAAGATCACCTGGTTCCAGTCGATGGCGGCCTCGGCCGGCGGGATGCCGAGGATGGCGACGTGCCCGCCGTGGTTCATGGCCGCGAGCATGGCGCGGAAGGCGTCGGCGTTGCCCGACATCTCGAGGCCCACGTCGAAGCCCTCGGTCATGCCGAGCTCGCGCATGGCCGTGTCAATGCTCTGGTGCTTGACGTTGAGCGCGCGCGTGGCGCCGCATCTGGTGGCAAGCGCCAGGCGGTAGTCGTTGACGTCGGTGATGACGATGTGGCGGGCGCCGATGTGGCGCGCGATGGCGGTGGCGAGGATGCCGATGGGGCCGGCGCCGGTGATGAGGACGTCCTCGCCCACCAGGTCGAAGCTGAGCGCGCAGTGGGCGGCATTGCCGAGGGGGTCGAGGAACGCGGCGATCTCGTCCTTGATGCGCGGGCTGAGCTTGAAGACGTTGCTCGCCGGCAACGACAGGTAGTCGGCGAAGCAGCCGGGCCGGTTGACGCCGACGCCGAGGGTGTTCCTGCACAGGTGGCGCTTGCCCGCGCGGCAGTTCCTGCAGTGGCCGCAGGTGATGTGCCCCTCGCCGCTGACGCGGTCGCCGACCAGGTAGCCGTCGACGGCGGCGCCCACGGCGACGATCTCGCCCATGAACTCGTGGCCCACGGTCATGGGCACCGGGATGGTCTTCTGGGCCCAGGCGTCCCAGTTGAAGATGTGCAGGTCGGTGCCGCAGATGGCCGTCTGCTTGATCCTGATGAGGACGTCGTTGGGGCCGATGGCGGGCACCGGCACCTCGTGCAGCCAGAGCCCGCGCTCGGCCTTGGCCTTCACCAGCGCCCGCATGGTGGATGGGATTGCCGGGCTCATGGGATCACCTCGAGGGCGCGGCCGGCCGAGCCGAAGGCGTCGAGCGCGCGGTCCACGTCGGCGTCGGCGAGGGCGGCGGACATCTGCGTGCGGATGCGCGCGGCGCCGAGCGGCACCACGGGGTAGGAGAAGCCGATGACGTACACGCCCTCCTCGAGCAGGCGCTCGGCCAGCGCGCCCGCCAGCTTTGCGTCGCCGAGCATCACCGGGATGATCGGGTGCTCACCCGGCACCAGCGTGAAGCCGAGCTTCGCCATGCCGGCGCGGAAGCGTTGGCCGTGGCGCGCGAGCCGCGCGCGGCGCTCCGTGCCCTCGGCGCTCTCGAGCAGGTCGAGCGCCGCGATGGACGTCGCCGCGACCACCGGCGCGACGGTGTTCGAGAACAGGTAGGGCCGCGACCGCTGGCGCAGCCACGCGATGATCTCCTTGCGCCCCGAGGTGTAGCCGCCCGACGCGCCGCCGAGCGCCTTGCCGAGCGTGCCCGTGATGACGTCGACGCGTCCCATGACGCCGCAGTGCTCGGGCGTGCCGCGGCCGCGCTCGCCGACGAACCCAACGGCGTGGCTGTCGTCGACCATGACGAGGGCGCCGTACTTGTCGGCCAGGTCGCACACCGCGCGCAGGTTGGCGATGATGCCGTCCATCGAGAACACGCCGTCGGTAGCGATGAGCTTGGTGCGGCAGCCCTCGGCCTCGCGCAGCTTGGCCTCGAGGTCAGCCATGTCGTTGTTGGCGTAGCGCAGCCGCTTGGCCTTGCAGAGCCGGATGCCGTCGATGATGGAGGCGTGATTGAGCGCGTCGGTGATGACAGCGTCCTCCTCGCCGAGCAGCGTCTCGAACAGGCCGCCGTTGGCGTCGAAGCACGACGAGTAGAGGATCGTGTCGTCGGTGCCGAGGAAGCTCGACAGGCGCGCCTCGAGGTCCTTGTGCACCTGCTGCGTGCCGCAGATGAAGCGCACCGACGCCATGCCGAAGCCCCAGCGATCGAGCGCGGCCTTGCCGGCGGCCACCAGCGCGGGGTGGTCGGCCAGGCCGAGGTAATTGTTGGCGCACAGGTTGAGCACGGCGCCCTTGCCGGCGACGCCGATGGAGGCGCGCTGCGGCGTGGTGATCACGCGCTCCGACTTGTAGAGGCCGTCGCTCTTGAGCTTCTCGGTGTCGGCGCGCAGGCGCTCGAGGAAGACGTGATCCATGCCGCAGCGGACGCAAAGGCTCGCGCGAGCGCAACGGGGGTTCTTTGGGGCTACAATGGCCCGGTGCCGACCCCGCCCGCGATCGTACTGTCCCCACCCCTCGGCGACGAGGGCGCGCGCCTGATCGAAGCCCTGGCCGAGGGCGGCGTGGCGCTCAAGGACGTGGCGCGATTGTCGGCCGCCGACATCGACGCCATCGCCAAGGTCGGCGCCTCGGCCATCCAGTCGGGCCGCTTCGAGCTGGCGACGCGCGTGTTCACGGCGTTGACGGCGCTGGACCCGACCGAGCCGCTGCACCTCCTGCACTGCGCGGTGGCGCAGCACGGCGCCGGCCAGCGCGGTGAGGCCATCGCGCAACACTCGCGCGCTTCCTCGACGCCGACCTGCCAAAGACGCTGCCCGACGTGGCGCGCGCGCTCTTGCTGCGCGCCGAGCTGCACGGCGCAGCGAATCGCGCTGCGGCCGCCGCCGACCTGCTCGCTGCTCGGGCCCTGGCCGCCCGCTCGCCCGAGGTCCGGCAGATCGTCCACGGGAGCGCGCCGTGAGCCCGATGTACGTGGGGCCAAAGGTGCCAAGCCCGGTGCGCGGGCAGGCGGCGCCGCTCGCCGCGACCCAAGGCGTCAAGCAGGCGGCCGAGGTCCAGGCGGAGCAGAAGCTCAAGGGCGTCGACCTGCGCGACGTCGACCCGTTCCTCGCGCAGCGCGCCGGCAGATCGCAGAAGAGCGGCCTGTTGCCGAGCCTGCGCGCGCTCCTCGGCGGCAAGCCGGCGGCACCGACACAGCCCGAGACGCGCGCGCTGCAGGGCAAGCTCGCCGACGCCATCGCCACGCTCACCCGCGTGTACGCCGACGGCCTGGTCACCGAGGCGGAGATCGGCGCGCTGCAGCACGCCCGCGGGCGGCTGTCGTCGGTGTTGGCGCTGCACGACGACGCGATCCTGCAGCTGCTGCCCCGGGACGTGCGTGAACGCCTGCACGAGTCGCTGTTCGAGCCCGCGCGCGTGCTGCTCGACGCCGCTACGCGCAGGAGCGGGCGCGTCATGGATCAGGTCGCGGCGCGCGACGGGTCGCGCTGCGCGAGCGCTTGGCCAAGCCCGAGCCGCGCTACCAGTCGTTTTCGCCGTCGACGGTGGCGCACGGCGCGCCGGGGCCGGCGTCGATCGACCGCTACGGGCCCGGCGATCTCATCGCGGTACCGCGCAGCGGCGGCGGGGTCTCCTTGGGCGTCGTCACCGGCCGCGACCCCGACGGGCTGCGCGTGGAAGTGCACGACGCGCATGGGCGCCTGGCGCTCAAGACCGTCGACGCCGCGGAGGTGGCGCAGGCCAACGCCTTCAAGATCGGCGACGTGCTCGACTTCAACGGCGGGCGGGCGTGGGTGACGGGCCTCGGCAAGCACGGCAAGCTCGCCGTCACGGTGCAAGACGCGCACGGCGTGCGGCACGTGGGCGGCAACGTGCCCCCGGGCCACCCCGAGCACGGTTGGCTCGAGGCGCTGCAGCTAAGCTTCCTCGGCGCCGTCGAGGCGCTCAAGAACCCTCCGCCCACGCCGGTGAAGGACGTGGCGCTCGCGGTCGTGGGCGGCGCCGAGACCACGCAACCCGAGGCGGTGCAGGGCAAGACCGCCGAGGGCGCGCTCTTTTCGTACCGCGGCATCGGCTACAAGAGCTACAACGAGGACGCCGCCGTCGTGGGCACCGCGCGCGGGCAGGGCGGACGCGAGATCGTCAACGCCGGCGCCTTCGATCAGGCGGGCGGCATGGGCGGGGTGCCGGGGCAGACGGGCGCGGCGTCGCGCGTGGCCGCCGAGCGCTTCCAGCAGGCCGTGTCGCAGATCGCCAACGGCGTCGACCCCGGCGCCGCGCTGCAACAGGCCGCGGTGGCCGCGCACGACGACGTCAACGGCTTCCGCGCCGGCGCGGCCACCACCTTCGCTGCCGGCGTCATCGTCGATGGTCAGGCCATCGTGGCCAACTGCGGCGATAGCGGTGTGCTCCTGGTGGACAAGCACGGGCGCATCAAGGCGCAAACCGAGGCCCATAACTTCGGCGACATCCTCGCCAAGCAGACGGGCGACCCCAACGCCGGCCTCAACGTCGCCAACGTGGTGACGAGCACGCTCGGCGGCAAGAGCCTCTCCAAGGTGGACGTGTACCGTTGGCCGGTGGAGAAGGGCGACCGGCTGGTGTTCGTCTCGGACGGCGTGCTCGACGCCAACCTCGAGGCGCAGCGGGCGGCGTTCGCGGCCGGCACGCCGTGGAAGGAGACGGCCGGCGACGTGACCGCGCGCGACATCGCGCGCATCGTGAGCGGTGCCCCCAATAGTGCGATCGCGAGCCAGGGCCTGGTGGATTACGCACGGTCCCAGGTGGAGGGCGGCCGCGGCAAGCCCGACAACGTCACCGCGGTCGTGGTCAGCGTGGCATAGCGCCCACGCTGGGCCGAGGGCGGAGCGCGATGGCACGGCGGTTGCGAATGATCGCGGCGCGAGGCGCGGGCGCGCCCGTCGCACCAGGAGCCTGCCATGGAAGTCCGCGAGATCATGACCACGAACCCCCTGAGCGCGCGCCTCGGCACCAGCGTGTTCGACGCCATCCGCACCCTCGAGTCGGAGCAGATCCGTCACCTGCCCATCGTGGAAGACGGTGAGCTCGTCGGCATCGTCAGCGACCGCGACCTCTTGCGGTTCTCCCACGCGGCGCTCCTCGAGGATCCCGACGCCGCGCGCACGCGCCTGCAGGTGGCCATCTCCACCATCATGACATCCGACCCGAGCTGCGTGGCCCCCGAGGACGACGTCGACGACGCCATCGACCTCATGCTCGAGAACCGCATCGGCGCCTTGCCCGTGGTCGACGAGGCCGAGGGGCGCCTGGTGGGCATCCTGTCCTACGTCGACGTCATGCGCGCAGCGCGCGGGCGGCTGTGACCGACCGCGTCTAGTCGAGCAAGACCGCGATGCCCTCGCCCGCGAGCTCCGCCTGCACGAGCGCGGCGGTCTGGCGCTGCTCGTTGCTCGAGGGCACGAAGCCGAGCTTGCCGTCGAAGGCGGGCGCACACGCCGTGAGCGCGGCGAACACCGCGCGCACGTCGTCGATGACGAGGCGGTTGCCCGGGCTGTCTTCCGTGTAGAGCGTGAACAGGAGCACGCCGGCCGCGCCGCCGATGGGGTGGGCCAGCTCGGGGCGCCACAGCACCTCGCCGCCCCACCACGCGCGCGTCTCGCGGCGCAGCACGAGCGCGATGTAGTCGTCGAACGTGAGGTCCGCGCCACCGGGCAGCGCCACCAAGAACGGCAGGTGGTAGGGGAAGGCCTCGGTGTCTTGAAACGCGCACGACGAGAAGAGCGGCGCGCGCGGCTCCGCGCCGGCCACAGGTAACAAGTACTTCACGCGCCCGTCGGCGCCGGCGAGCTCGGCAACGTCGTCGAGCTGATCGAGGACGGTGCGGTAGCTGTCGTCGGGGGTGCCCGCGTCGGTAGGCCCGGCGTCGCCCGGGCCGGCGTCGTCGGGTCCCGGGGGCGGACACGCGGCGCCGCCCGCGACGAGCGCGCACGCGAAGGCGATGGCGAGCTGCCTCATCCAGGATCACCCGCGCACACGGCGAAGTTGTCGACCAGCGGGGGCAGGGGATCCGTCACCGCGATGCACGCCTCGGGGAGCGTGCGCTCGGGCTGGCAGCCGTCGTCGAAGTCGAGGCCCTCCTCGCGCTTCAGGCAGTCGGGTGGCTGACAGGCGCGAAAGCCCCAGCCGTAGCTCGAGTGATCCCAGGTGTAGCTCACGCCGCCGAGCGTCACCGAGAAGAAGTCGTTGTTGTGGTTGCCGCCGTAGTCGTAGCTCGCGTCCACCTCGGTGACCTGATCGCCTTCCCACAGGAAGCCCGTGACGTCGTCATAGACGGGAATGGGAAAGAAGCCGCCGCCGAGGCCCGTGGGCGTGGCGCGCACATAGACCACCGCGTCGTGGCCGTCGACAGAGAGCGTGCACAGGTAGTCGACGTCGCGCGCGGTCTCTCCGTCGATGTCGTGGGTGCCGGGGACGCGCATGGCGAAGCCGTAGGGGTTGTCGATCAGCTCGCCCTCTCCCTCGCCCTCTCCCTCGCCCTCTCCCTCTCCCTCTCCCTCGCCCTCGCCCTCACCCTCGCCCTCGCCCTCGCCCTCACCCTCACCTTCGCCCTCAGCGGGTGGGCAGGCGGCGAGCGCCACAAGCACGACGAGCGACGGCACCGAGACGACGACGGCGCGGTTCATGGACGGCCCCTCCGGCGTCGGTGGCGATAGAGCGCCGGGAGCGCAAGCGCACCTGGGCTGAGCGCCGCAGGTGAGCACGCGCACCCGCCGCCGTCGTCGCCCTCGCCCTCGCCCTCGCCCTCGGCAGGCGCGCACGCGGCCACGCGGTTGCTCTCGTTGCCGGAGAGATCCACGGCGCTGACGTCCACGCACCCGCCGGCCGCGGCAGGCGCCTCCAGCACATAGCCGTACGGCGTGGCGCCCACGATGTCGTCGGCGCCGGGGGCGCGCGCCAAGAAGCCGGCCACCTCGTGGTCGTCGTTGCCTTGGACGCCGATGACCAGCCGGCCTTGCGCGAAGTCGAGCACGCTCACGTCGGCGAGGCCCGGTGGCAGCACGTCGATGTGGTCATAGACCAGGAACGTGCTCGTCAGCTCGGCGCCGGGCGAGGTGACGGTGAACAGGCCGGTGTCGGCCGCGGCCAGCGGCTCGGCGAGCCTGCCCTGCACCAGGCAGCAGCCGTGCGCGGTGACGTCGAGCGTCAGCGCGCCGCCGTTCACCGTGAGCGCCATGCCCACCGACGACAGCGGCGGCGCGTCGCGGCCGAACGCCCAGTAGCGGGTGTTGCGCGGCGGATCGCTGCCGTCCTTCGGCAGGATGACGGCGGGGAAGCTCGAGATGGGCGGCGGCGCGCCCGCGCGGGTGGCGACGAGCAGGGTGACGATGACGACGAGGCGCTTCACGTTCGTAGGGTAGCGCGCGCCCGGCGCGCGCGCCCGCCGATCCGGGCGCGGGCGCCCGCTCACCGCACCACCCGGTTGATGCCGTTGAGCGCCGCCACGCGATAGGCCTCGGCCATGGTGGGGTAGTTGAACGTGGCGTTGACGAAGTACGCGATCGACGCCGCCTCGCCACGCTGCGACATGATCGCCTGCCCGATGTGCACGATCTCCGCCGCCTGATCGCCGAAGCAGTGCACCCCGAGCAGCTGCAAGGTCTCGCGGTGGAACAAGAGCTTCAGCATGCCCACGGTGCTGCCCGTGATCTGCGCGCGCGCCAGGTGCTTGAAGAGCGCGTGGCCCACCTCGTAGGGCACGCAGTGCTCGGTGAGCTCGCGCTCGGTCTTGCCCACCGACGAGATCTCGGGCGTGGTGTAGATGCCCACCGGCATGTGCTCGAGCAGGCGCCCCTCGGCGCGTCCTTCGACGATGTGCGTGCCCGCGAAGCGCCCCTGGTCATACGACGCAGACGCCAGGCTGGGCCAGCCCACCACGTCGCCCACGGCGTACACGTGCGGCAGCGCCGTCTGGTAGCTCGTGCTCACCTTGAGGCAGCCGCGCGGATCGGGCGTGACACCGAGCGCCTCGAGCCCGAGGCCGGCGGTGTTGCCGGTGCGGCCGTTGGCCCACAGGAGCGCGTCGCTCTTGATCTTCTTGCCGCTCTTGAGGTGCATGACCACGCCGCGCTCGTGAGTCTCGAGGTGCAGGAGCTCCTCGTCGTGGCGCAGCACCACGCCCTGGTCGCGTAGGTGGTACGACAGCGCGTCGGAGATCTCGTCGTCGAGGAACTCGAGCAGGCGGTGGCGCGTGTTGATGAGGTTGAGCTTGACGCCGAGGGCGCGGAACATCGACGTGTACTCGCAGCCGATGACGCCGGCGCCGAACACGATCATGCTGCGCGGCGTGTCGTCGAGGCCGAGCACGGTGTCGGAGTCGAAGATGCACGGATGGGAGAAGTCGACGCCGGGCGGGTGGTAGGGCCGGCTGCCGGTGGCGACCACGACGTGGTCGGCGCGCAGCACCTCGTGGGCGCCGCGCTCCTCCAGCACCTCCACCGTGTGCGCGTCGACGAAGCGGGCGCTGCCATGCACCACGTCCACGTCGTTGCGCTCGTAGAACTGCGTGCGCATGGCGGCCTGGCGATCGATGACGGTGTGGGCCGTGCGCGCGAGATCGGAGAAGCGCGGCAGCTCCCGCACCACCGAGGTGCGCTGCCAGGGCGAGGCCTGCAGCCTGACCTGCTCTTGGATGGCGTGGCGCAGGGCCTTCGACGGGATGGTACCGCGGTGCGTGGCGCTGCCGCCGAGCACCGCGTCCTTCTCCACCATGCACACGCGCTTGCCCGCTTTGGCGCAGGTCATGGCGGCGCCCTCGCCGCCGGGGCCGGAGCCGATCACGAGCACGTCGTAGCTGCGGGCAGGCGCCATGGCGCGCGAGCATGGGGCAAGCATGGGCGGTGACTCAAGCGCCGGCGCGCGTGATCGTGGTCGCGGCGCGATCCGGCCGCGGAACAGCGCGCGCGCGCCGCCCGTTGCCCCGGCGATGCGCTACCTCCTCCGCCTCGCCGCCGCCGCCGTCATCGCCGCCGCGCTCGGCGCCATCATGGTCACGGCCGCCATGCGCGCCTGGCCGCGGCACGTGCAGGCGAGCGCCGGGTGGCGCGGGCCGGTGCGGGTGCCGCCGCTCGACGACCTGCGCGTGACGTCGTCGTTCGGGCGCCGCGGCGGCGTGTTTCACGCGGGCGTCGACCTGCGCGCGCGCACGGGCACGCCCGTGCGCGCCGTCGACGACGGTGTGGTGGCGCGCGCAGGCCAAAGCAAGCGCGCCGGCAAGCACGTGGTGCTGGCGCTCGACTCGGGCTGGCGCGCCGGCTACGCGCACCTCTCCCGCATCGACGTCGACGAGCGCGAGCGCGTGACGGCGGGGCAGCGCATCGGCCTGTCGGGCGCCACGGGGCGCGCCAGCGGCCCGCACCTGCACCTCGAGCTGCGCGCGCCCACGGGGAAGCTGGTGGATCCGTGGCCCATGCTGCGCGCCGCGCGTCGTGCGCTGGCGTCGTAGCGTCACAAGCGTACGCCCGGTACGCGGACCTGGCCGGCGCCGCCTCCGCCATCGCGACCCGAGCGCGAGCAAGCGCGCTCAGTTCGCTTCCTCGACGCGCAGGGTGCCGTCCTTGGCGAACGTGACGATGACCGCCGTGTCGCTCCACACGCGCGGCAGCATCCACTGCGCGCGCTCGGTCGTGGGATCGAAGCCGACCGGCGAGCTGGTCGCGTCCTGGGCCTCGAGGTCGGCGAGCTGGCGCCATCCGGTGCGCAGCGCCACCTCGAGGCGCGCGTCGTCGCCGATGGGGGGATCGGCGACCAGCCGCTGCGCGTGCGCGCGCGCGAGCACCAGCGCGAGCTCCTTGGCGAGCTGCGCGTCGCTGGCGGACGCGCCGATGGCGGTCGGCGTGACCGTGGCGGCGCCCCCGAGCTGGATACGGACGGTGGACAGCGTGACCGGCCACAGCGAGCCGGGCGCGCGGTGCGCGACGACGAAGCCCGGGCCCTGCGCGTTGTCGCGCCCGACCCAGCCGAGCACGTCGACGCGGCGACCGAGCGCGCCCTCGAGGTGCTGGGTCAGGGTGGCGCGGAGCGCGCCCTCGAGCACGGCGGGGGCCTGGGCGCTCACGACCGAGGGCGCGCGTGGGTTGGAGAGGTCGAGGGTCGCCGTGAGCGCGCCGCCCCAGGCGGGACGCCACTGGAGGTCGTAGCGGGCAGCGCCCGTCGGGGTCACGACGTCGATGGGCCGATCCACGCCGGTCAGCTGGCGAACGGCCGCGCGAGCGTCGACGGGCGGCGCTGGCGGTGTGTCGGCGGGGACCACCACGGCGGCGATCTTCTTGCCGTCGGCCGTGGACGAGAACACGCCGAGGCCGCGCAGCACCGGCACGCTCGTCGAGGACGCCGCGTCGTGCTGATAGACGTTGCCGATGGAGAGCTGCGCGCCGCTCTTGGTCAGGCGCTCGACCAGGGTGCGCGCCTCGCCGGCGCTGGCTCCGGCCGCACGCAGCGCGGCGATGGCGGCGGTCTTGGTCGCCGGCGCGACCTGCGTGGGCAGCCAGCCATGACCGGCGCGCGTGAGCGCGGTGAACGCCGCCACGCGCGGCGCGTCCTTCCGGCCCTTCACCTCCGCCGAGGAGAACACCGCCCGGGCGGCGAAGCCGGACGCGGACGACGACGCGCCGAGGAGCGCCGCCACGGGTTGGTGCGCGACGCGGCGCAGCGCCTTCGGCCCCGGGGCGTCGTACAGGTCGCCGAGACGCATCGCGAACGCGCGCGCCGCGGGCGTCAGCGGGTGGTGATCGGCGAGCACCCGCCGCAGCGCCGCGCTCTCCTCGCCGTCGATGGACGCCGTCGTGAGCGTGGTGTCGAGCAGGCGGCGCGCGGCGCCGCGCAGCTCCGCCGTGTCGATGTGATCACCCGACGGTGACGTCGGCCGCTCCGCGGCGCGCACGTCGCCGTGGAACTCCGCCACGGAGCTCGGGCTGCCGGTGGGCGCGATCCGATCGCGCACTGCGCCCGGGGTCGCGTCCCACGCGATGCCGCCCGTGGCGCCGATGACCCCGCTCGCGAGCAAGGTGCCGCGCGCGCTGAACACCTCGAGGAGGTCTTCGTCGGCGTCGGTGGTGGCGTGGATCGCCCACACCGCCTTGCCCGCGACGTCGGTCTGCAGGAGCCGCACGGCGCCGAGGTCGCGCGCCTCCCACGTCTGATAGAGCGCGAACGCGCGCTGCACGGCGGCCGGACCGGCGCCCGTTGCCCGGGTGCGCGGCAGCGCGAGCCGGCGCGCGGCCGCGCTCGAGAAGTCGATGGACTCTGCCCACGCGCGGACGCCGAGCGTGGACGACGAGGGGGCGGTGGAGCGTGCGCTCGAGGGACGGATGGGCATCGGGCGAGGCTCACGCGCGCCGGGGCGCGGGTCAACCGCGCGGCCCGGGCCAATCGCGGGCGCCAGCGCTCGAGCTTCTTCGCGTGCGTGGACGCTGCGACCTCGTCGCGCCCGCCGCATATTGGCGCGCCTCTGCGGCCGTTCTCCTCGCCGCCCCCCGGGTCACCGGCGGCGTCCTCGGCGCGGTCGCGGACCTCGCCACCGAGGCCGCGTGTAGGTGCCGGTGCGCATGATCTGTAGTGCGCCGCACACCCGCGGGTCGCGCCTGCCGGGTCAGAATGCCAAGGCTCGCGTGGCTCGGGGCCGAGGAGCGTAGCGATGACGGGCGTAGGCAGCGTCGACAACCGGAGGACGGCCCCCCAGGCCCTCGGCACTCCCGAGCTGCGGCCCGCCGGCCAGGAGCCGCTGGCGCCCGGCGTCCCGCAGCTCGAGGGCAACGCGCCCGCGCCGGTCCAAGAGGGCGTACGCGCGAGCCCCGAGACCGTGCGCGATGCCCGCGCCCGCGCCGTCGGCGGTGAACAGGACGTGCGCGCGCGCCTGCACGCCGTGCCCGGCGAGGGCACCGGGCTGTCGACGACGCCCGCGCACGAGGGCGGCGACGCGCCGCCTCCGGATCTGCATGCGCGCGTGGAGGCGCTCGAGGCCGAGGGGCGCCGCGGGGCCTTCGCGCAGAGCCCGCAGGCCGCCGCCGACTACGCGCGGCGCTTCAACGAGGTGGCGCCCCACCTCGACCCCGAGACCCGCCAGCACCTGCAGCGCCCGCTCGACGACTTCGCCGCCCACGCGGCGCGCACCCAGGGGCTGCAGGCGCTGGCCGTGGCGCGGGAGCTGGCGCCGGCGCTCGGCGCCCGCGGCACCGAGGCCTTCTCGCGGCGGCTGCTCGAGAGCCCCGACGCCGTCACGCGCGAGGCGAGCGTCGCCGTGCTCGACCGCGTGGCCCGCGACAACGCCGATCCCCGCGTGCGCCAGCTGGCGGCCCACGGCATCCTCAACGACGCGCCCACGGTGACGCAGGCGCTGCGCGGCGAGCACCCCACGCTCTCCCGCGACCGCGTCGTGGAGCTCGCCGCCGCCGATCCGGCGCGCACCAACCAGCTCCTCGACCGCGCCCGGGACCTCGACCCGGCCCTCGAGCAGGACCTGCTCGGGCGGGGCCTCACGCGCAGCGCGCTCCCCGAGGTGGACGGCGTGCTCGGCGGCGTCCTCGACGGCGTCGAGGGCCTGGCCGCGCCCTTCCTGCATCCCGTGGAGACCGCGCGCGGCCTCGGCCACCTGGCCGGCAGCCTGCTCACCGACCCGCTCGGCACCGGGCGCGCCCTCGTGGATCACGCCCGGGCGTCGCTCGAGAACGATCCGGCGCGCGCCCTCACGGGCGCCCTCGTCGGCAGCCTC
>CAZONM010000027.1:0-25200 GCA_964580865.1 uncultured Myxococcales bacterium
GCCCCGGCGGCGTCAGCGCCGAGCACACCGGGCGCCAGCGCGTTCAGCCACGCGCGCGAGGCCTTGCACGGCGACGGCGAGGGCCTTGCGCTCGGCGACCTCAAGCGCCGGCTCGAGTTCGAGGCCATCGCCAACGCCATGCGTCAGACCGGCGGCAACATCACCAGGGCCGCCCAGCTCCTCAAGATGAAGCGCCCGCGGCTCTCGCAGATCGTCAACGGCAACCCCGAGCTGAAGGCCATCAAGGACGCGAGCCGCGACGGCAGCGAGGCGGAAGCGGACTGATCCCCAGCCCGCACGGGCGGTCCGCGGGTATGTCGTTTGCAGTCAGTGGTGCTTGGGTCGAAGGGCCTGATCGATCTACGATCAGCGAACGGTAGGGTTGCGAAATGTCACGGGATCCCGGCACCACCCCAACTGCGACACCGCCGCGCGCTCTCCGCGCGCTGCTGGCCGCCGTGGTGGCGATCGGCGCCGCCTGTCAGGCGCCCGAGGCGAACGACGGCGCCAGCCTGGCCCGCCGCGTCGCGGTGGAGCCGCGCGTGGTCATGGACGGCGTCGTCGAGCTCGGCCAGCGCGCCCACGACCGCATCATCGTCGACGAGGTCGTGTTCCACGCCCCCGCGGTGGTGCAGCGCACCGACCAAGGCGAGCACGACGTGCTCGCGACCGACAGCGCGCATGCGGGTCCGCTGTTGTTCCGCTACGACATCGGCTCGTCCGACGGCTTCGGCGACGTCGTGGGCGGCGCCCGCGCATGGGTGCTGCACGACGACGGCGGTGATGCCGCGCTCGATTTCACCTTCGCGCCCTTCACCGCCGCCGCTCACGCCCGCGAGCTGCTCGAAGACGCCAGCGGCGTGCTCCTCGACGAGCTCGTGGGCCACACGGCCTTCGTGCACGGCTACGTGATGATGAGCGCGCAGGCCACGGGCTACGGTGCGCCGTGCGACGGCGACCCCGACGGCAACCCCGCCGACTGCACACGCGCGGATGGAGACCCCGACGGCAACCCCGCGGGCCCAGAACCCGAGGGTGATGGCGACCCCGACGGCAACCCCGCGGGCCCCGAGCCCGAGAGCGATGGCGACCCCGACGGCAACCCCGCGGGCCCAGAGCCCGAGAGCGACGGCGATCCCGACGGCAACCCGGCGAAGCCCGGTGCGCGCCGGGGGCTCGTGAGCGACACCGAGGAGCTCGAGCTCGCGCGCCCGCACAGCACCACCACCGCGGTGCCATTCCTCCTGCTCTTGCGCACGCCGTTTTCGCTGAGCGTGCCGGTGTCGGACCTCGTGGACGCGGAGGTGGGCGGCGACGAGGTGTTGCCCATCGACCTGCACCTATCGCTGGCGGAGCTGTTCTCCGCCGAGCGCGTGGAGGCCATCGAGGACGTCGCGCGCGCGCAGGCCCGCGGTGACGTGGTGCTCGAGGTGAGCGAGACCGGCGCGCTCGACCTCGGCGTGGTGCGCGCCGTGCGCCGCGCGGGCGAGAGCGCCACCGGCGGCGGCATCCGCGTCACCGGCGACCTGCGGTAGGCCCGAGCTACCCCACGTTCCACAGGTCGCCGGAGTAGATGAGCTTCTTCAGGTCACCCACGCCCTTCTCGGCGGCCTTCTGGTGCTGTGCCTGCACCATCTCCTCGTAGGTCGGCCGCGAGTGGCGGCGCAGCACGCCGAGCGGCACGGGGAACTGCGGGTAGGTCATGCCCGCGAGCACGTGCGCCATCATGCCGTTGGGGTCGGTCTCGTCGTGGGTCAGCACCTCGCCGCGACGCGCGGGATCGGCGACCAGGTCGATGACGAAGGGCCTCATGGTGGCGCGATCGAAGCCGATGCCCTTGGTGCCGTTGTCGAACAGCATCGGCTGCTTGTCGACGAGCACCAGCTGCGCCTTGCCCTTGGTCTCCTTGTTGTCGCGCATGTCGAACCACGCGCCGTCGTTGAACACCACGCAGTTCTGCAGGATCTCGACGTAGGCCGTGCCCTTGTGCTGGTGCGCCTTCTGCAGCACCTCGTACAGGCCCTTGTCGACGTCGACGGCGCGAGCCACGAACGATGCCTGGCAGCCGAGCGCGAACTGCAGCGGGTTGATGGGGTAGTCGACCGCGCCCATGGGCGACGACTTGCTGATCTTGCCCTGCTCGCTCGACGGTGAGTACTGACCCTTGGTGAGCCCGTAGATGCGGTTGTTGAACAGCAGCACCTTGAGGTTGGGGTTGCGCCTCAGCATGTGCAGCGTGTGGTTGCCGCCGATGGCGAGCGAGTCGCCGTCGCCGGTGATGACCCACACGTCGAGGTCGGGGCGCGCCACCTTGAGGCCCGTGGCCAACGCGGGCGCGCGGCCGTGAATGGTGTGCATCCCGTACGTCTCCATGTAGTACGGGAAGCGCGACGAGCAGCCGATGCCCGAGATGAACACCATGTTCTCGCGCGGCACGCCGATCTCGGGCAGCAGGCGCTGCACAGTCGCGAGCACGGCGTAGTCGCCGCACCCGGGGCACCAGCGCACCTCCGACTTCGACTGGAAGTCCTTGCGCGTCAGCTTGACCAGGCCGGCGGTACCCGGCGACGAGGGAGACTGGGGAGCGTTGGCGGACGTCATGGCTCAGACCTTCAAGGACGAGGGGGCAGGCTCGCCGCGCAGCACCGCCTCGAAGGCGGTGGTGAGCTCGGCGGTGGTGAAGGGCGTGCCCTGCACCTTGGTGTAGTGCAGCGCGGGCACCAGCAGCTCGGCGCGCAGGTGGCGCCACAGCTGGCCGCCGCTGCTCGAGGTGCCGTTGAGCTCGCACACGATGACCTTCTTGAAGCGCGCGAACACGCGCTCGAGGTCGGCGGGCAGCGGGTTGAGCCAGCGCAGGTGCAACAGACCGACCTTCTTGCCGGCCGACGCCATGCGCAGCACGGTCTGCTTGAGCGCGCCGTAGGTGCCGCCCCAGCCGATGACGAGGAGGTCGCCGTCTTGCGCGCCTTCCACCGCCGAGGGCGGGAGGTCCTGGCGCAGGCGCGCCACCTTCTCGGCCCGCACGTCGACCATCTTCTGATGGTTGACGTTGTCGTAGCTCACCATGCCCGAGAGGAAGTCCTTCTCGAGGCCGCCCACGCGGTGCTCCATCTTGGGCGTGCCGGGCTTGACCCAGGCGCGCGCCAGCGTCTTCGGGTCGCGCGCGTACACTTGGTAGCCCTCGGGGTCGGTGCGGAACTTCACCTCGATGGGCGCGATGTCCTTCTCGACGTCGGGCAGGCGCCACGGTTCGGCGCCGTTGGCGATGTAGCCGTCGGTCAGCACCACCACGGGGGTCATGTAGCGCGTGGCCACGCGCACCGCCTCGATGGCCGTGGTGAAGCAATCGACGGGCGACTGCGCCGCCAGCACCGGCAGCGGCGACTCGCCGTTGCGCCCGTAGAGCGCCTGCAACAGGTCGCTCTGCTCGGTCTTGGTGGGCAGGCCCGTCGACGGGCCGGCGCGCTGCACGTCGATGACGACGAGGGGCAGCTCCATCATCACCGCCAAGCCCATGGCCTCGAGCTTGAGCGCGAAGCCCGGGCCCGACGTGGCGGTGACGCCGAGGACGCCGCCGTACGCCGCGCCGATGGCCGAGCAGATGGCCGCGATCTCGTCCTCCGCTTGGAACGTGGTGACGCCGTAGCTCTTGAACTTGGCGATGTTGTGCAGCACGTCGGACGCGGGCGTGATGGGGTAGGCGCCGAAGAACATCGGCATGCCCGCCTTCACCGCCGCCGTGGCGAGGCCGAGCGCCGTCATCTGGTTGCCCATGACGTTGCGATAGGTGCCGGCCTCCATGGGCGCCGACTCGACCTGGTAGGTCTCGTGGAACAGCTCCACGGTGTCGCCGAAGGCGTAGCCGGCCTTGAACACCCGCAGGTTGGCCTCGAGGATGGCGGGGTTCTTCTTGAACTTCTCCGTGAGCCACTCGAGCTGCTTGTCGACGGGACGGTTGAACAGCCAGTACATGAGGCCCAAGGCCCACATGTTCTTGCTGCGCCCGATCTCCTTGAAGCCGACGCCGTCGAGGCCGGCGAGCGCGTTCTTGCAGTGCGCCTCCATGGCCACCGCGAACAGGCGGTAGCCGTCGAGCGAGCCGTCCTCGAGCGGGTTCGCGGTGTAGCCGACCTTCGCGAGGTTCTGGTCGGTGAACGCGTCGGAGTTCGCGATGATCATGCCGCCGCGCGGCAGCTCGCTGAGCGAGCGCTTGAGCGCCGCCGGATTCATCACCACCAGCACGTCGGGCGCGTCGCCGGGCGTGTGGATGTTCTCCGACGAGAAGTGCAGCTGGTAGCCCGACACACCGGCGAGCGTGCCCACGGGGGCGCGGATCTCGGCGGGGTAATCGGGGAAGGTGGCGATGTCGTTGCCGGCGATGGCCACGGCGCGCGTGAACTCGGTGCCCGTGAGCTGCATGCCGTCACCGGAGTCGCCGGCGAAGCGGATGACCACGCTCTTCTTGGTCTCGACGACCGGTTTCTTGGAGGACGGAGCGGTGGGGGTATCGACCCGGCTGACCATGGTGGCGTGCTCGGCGAAAGGAAGGAGCGTCGTCGTGGAATAGCGATGACGGCGGCGGCACGCTATGCACGCGCCATCGAGGGGTGCAAGACCGACCGCGCGGATCAGCGGCCAGGGCCACCCCCGACGGCGGCGCGCTTGACTTTCGTGTCAAACGCCGCTCGGGTTCGCCGCCGGGACGACGCGGTGGCGATGGCACGCCCGGTGCTTGAGCTTGAGCGGAGGCCTCGCGCTCCCCCGCGAGTGAGACGCCATGAACAGCCAAGTCGTCGAGCACCTCGTCCTCGAGATGATGGTCTGCTTCTTCATCTGGGTGCCGTTTGCGGTTGGCGCGCTCGTCGTGGAGGAGTGGGGCGCTCCGCTGGCGCGCCGTTGGCGCGACAACGTGCGCCACCCGGTGCAGGCGGTGCGCCACTACCGCGCGGCGCACGCCCACTGAGCGCGCGGCGCGGGTCGAGCGGCAGCGCACGAGGGCACGTGCGCAGCCGCTCGCCCTATCGCGTGGGCTTCGTTGCGGCGCGGATCTTCGGTGCAGGCTTCTTCGGTGCGGGCTTCTTCGGTGCGGGCTTCTTCGGTGCGGGCTTCTTCCCTGCGGGCTTCTTCGGTGCGGGCTTCTTCACGGAGGCCTTCGCACCCCCTCGCGCCACCTTCGGCGGCTGCGCGAGCGCCAACGGTAGGGCGGCGGCGAGCAGCGCGCGCAGGGCAACGTCGTCGCCCACGACGGCGGGGGGCACCACGAACCAGCCGCGCATGGGCCGCCCGCCCATGGGGTCGAAGGGCCGCGCCTCTCGCAGCGCGTCGACGCGCAGGTGTGCGCCGTCCGGCAGGCGGACGACAATGTTGCCCTCGTGCAGCCCCACCCAGAAGTTGCCGCGCACAAATGCGCAGGGGTAGCCGAACATCTTGCGCGGCTCCACGTCGGGGTGCGCGGGGAGGAGCGCACCGAAGCGCGCGATGAGCTCGGGGGGCGACTTCTGCCAACGCGACATGCGGCGCTCCGTGGTGCGCGGCGACGGGCGGTCGAGGTCGCCGAGGCGCCGCACGATGACGCCGGCGCGGCGACCGGCACAATGGGGGCGCGGCCGCCGCGCGTCAACGCACACGCCTGGGCGCGCTGCGGCACCGGGGCCTGGGCCTTTCGCGTCGTCGTCAGCGCGATCGCGCCGCGCGGGTGCGCGGGCGTGCCGGCGCGTCGACGCGCGCGGCGTCCTCGGACCCGCCCTGCAACGCCGGCAGTAGCATGCGCCGACGCAAGACGCGCACGAGGCGCTCGGAGATGGCGAGGGCGCGCTCGGTCTGCTGCGCGAGCGCCTCGCCGGCTGAGGACAGGATGTGCCCGGCGAAGATGTCGACCTCGGTGGTGACGAGCCGGCGCACCGCCGCGCGGTAGCGATCGAGCACCTCCACCACGTCGAGGTTTGCCGTGAGCCCCGCTTGGTGCGCGGCCATCCACGCGGCGGCGAGCTCGGCGTCGTCGCCGACGAGGGGATCGGCCGCCGACAGGATGCCGCGCTTGGTGAGCTCGGCCAGGTCGACGGCGCTCATGCCGCGCGCCAGCAGCGCGGCGCGGCGCACGGGGCGCTGGCGTCCGGGCTTGGCGTGCGCGCGGCCCACGGCGTCGACGACGGTGGCGAGGCGCCCGTCGGCGTGCGCGGCCAGCACCTCCTTGATGCGCCACAGCGGCAGGAACTGGTCCTGCTGCATACGCTTGATGCGCTGCAGCTGGCCGACGAGCGCGGCGTCGTACAGCGCGGAGTTGCGCGTGGTGGCGATGGTGGCGCCGGGCACGAGCCCCTCGCGCATGTAGTACTTGATGGTGGACGCGGGCACGTCGCTGCGGCGGGACAGCTCGCCCATGCGGATCAGCTCGGGGCCTCGGCTTGCGGGACGGCGCTTTGCCATGCCCCATGATGCCCGGTTTGGGTCGCGCGCATCAACGCGAGGTGGAGAGTGTTACTTCATGAGGACCGTCGTTCCGACCGCACGGCACCTCCACCAGTGAGCCCGCGCGCTTGACGTCGACGGCCGCGCCGTCGCAGCGGGCCACGAGCGGCTCGGGCAGCGCGCGGGTAGCGACGCGCAGCCGGTGCGTGCCGCCGCCCGTGAGCTCCACGCGGAGCGTGCCGTCGGCCCATGACCAGGACCCGATCGTGCCCTCGATGGCGTCGGGCGCGGGGCGCGCCAGCACGTCGACGAGCGCGTCGCGCAGCACGTGCCCCTCGTCGAAGAGGCCCCACTTCCCCTGCTCGAGCTCCTCGTACACCCAGAAGAACCGGCTGGCGCGCGCGCGGTCGAGCTGGTCGTCCATGGTGGTGATCCAGCGCAGCCCGTTGGGCGCGATCGGGTCGATGCCGTACTCGGTCACGATCAGGGCCGCGTCGTGCTCGTCCGCCTCGGTGCGCGCGTTCGCCGTCGACGAGATCAGGCGCGCCGGGTCGCCGCTGGCCCACGAGTCACGCGCCCCGGAGAACACCTCGGGGTACAGGTGCGGCGCGTACCCGTCATTGTCGAGGTGCAGCCCCCCGTCGGTCTCGGCCTCGTCACGCAGGTTGCGCAGCGAGCTCGGCTCCCACAGCACCAGGCGATCAGGGTCCACGGCGTGAACGGCCTCGGTGGCGAGCTGCGCGAAGCCGAGGACGGGCAGATCGTCGCCCACGGGCTCGTTGAACACCTCGAGGCCCGCGACCCAGGGCTGCCCGCGCAGGCGCTCGGCGAGCAGGGCGAGCATCTCGAGATAGGCGTCGCGCACGCCCGCTTGCCCCGTGAAGAACGTGTCGAACGCGCGCAGCACCTGGTCCGACAGCCGGCGCTCCTCGAGATCGTGCAGCGGCCCCTCGAGGAGCCGCTCGGGCGACGGCACGATGGCCCAGAGGGGCGCGCCGTCCTCGCCGATCTCCTTCGAGTAGGCATCTTGGTGGAGGTCCACCACGCACCACAGCTCTTCGCCCGCGCACAGCGCCAACACCTCGAACAGCCGTGCCAGGTAGCGCTCGTCGAGCGCGCCGGGCTCGGGCTGCAGGCCGCTCCAGTTGACGGGGATGCGCACGGCGTTCATGCCCACGTCGTCCCGCACGACGCGCAGATCGTCGCGCGTGAACGGCGGGATGGTCTCGACCGGCGTCCGCCCGTCGTCGAAGGTGACGTCGAACAGGCCGGCAACCCGCGCGTTGATGCCGCGCAAGACGACGTGGCGGCCGAGGTCGTCGCGCAGGTGCCCGCCCTCGGCCCGCAACGTCGGCGGCCCGCGCTCGGGCACGCAGGCCCCGAGCGCGGTCACGGCCGCAAACACCACGAAGGCCGATTGCTGTCGCACCACGGACCCGTCACCCCCGGCAGAAGCCATCTTCAACGCACACGCCCTCGTCGCACAGGCCCGTCGTGCAGGCCGCGTGCTCGGCGCAGGCTTCGCCGACGCCGACGCGCGCGGTGCAGACGCCGAGGCCGCCGATGTCGCAGTAGCCGTCGGTGCAGGTGCCGAGCAGGATGAAGTGCTCATCGATGCACGACGCGTCGAGCGGGAGCGGCCCGGTCCCCTCCGCGTGGCAGCGATCGTCGAACCCGCAGCTGGCGCCCGTGGCGCACAGCTGCAGCGGCATCATGGAGCAGGCGCTGTCGGGAGGCGACACCGGCACGCAGGTACCCTGGTCGCCCACGGCGGGGAACGCGCACTCGCCGTCGCCGACGCAGCAGAACGCGGCCGAGGGATCGCACGTGCCGTAGAGCACGCCACCGACGCCGTCGTCGAGCGTGGTGCAAGGGCCGCTCACGCTCTTTCGCACGAACATGCGCCGCTGTTCGGCGCCGCCGCCGGGCGGGCCGAGCGCGAAGCACGTCGCGTCCTCGAGCGCACCGGCGAGCTCGGCCCCGCATGGAGCGTCGAGCGCCGTCAGGCATGCGCTCGCGCCATCGACGTCGAGCTGCACCTGGCCGCGGTCGACGGCGGCGAGCCACGCGCCGAACGGCCGGCGTAGCAGCAGCTCCTCGACCAGCGCAGGGCATGCATCGAGCGTCAGCGCGGCGGCCGGCGGCATGCGCGCGTCGAGGTCGTCGAAGCTCTCGAGCGCAACCCAGGGCGCGAAGTAGCGCTCGTGGGCGTCGGGGTCACAGCAGCGGTCGAGCACGCCGCACACGGCAGCGGCGGCGCGGGGGATCAGGTTGTCGCGATCGACCGGCGCGGGCGGCGACGCCGGCGGCTGGTCCGGCGGCTCCACCACGCGCGGCGCGGGACACGCCAGCAACGCTGCGAGGAGCGGGAGCGACAGCGCGATACGCCAGCGGCGCGACGGGTACCCAAGGCCGGTCATGGCTGCAGCTCCACGGTGAGGGTCACCGGCGCCAGCGTGCTGAAGCTCGCGAAGCTGTCGACCACCAAGGTGATGGTGCCGCCTGCAGCGGCGGCCAAGGAGATCTGCTCGCGCAGCACGTCACCGAACGCGCCCGTATCCGCGCACACGGTGGGGCTGCCGGCGCAGGTGGTGCCGGGATACGCCGAGAGCACCGTGTCCATGCCCTCCGCCTCGACGCGCAGGGTGCCCGCGGTGGCGGTGGTGACGGTGAAGACGCCGTCGCGCCCGCCGCAGGAGAAGCTCGAGCACGCCGTCGCGCACGCGACGTCGTTGCTCATGGACGCGAGATCCAGCTCGTAGCGCAGCGAGCTGCCCAGCGCCGGCGCCGCCAGCGGCACGGCCGCGGCGCAGGTCTCGCCGGCGACCACCGTTGGCGGGCGCCCATGCGCGCGCACGGTGAGCTCGAAGGCGCCGACGTCGAGCTCGTCGTTGCCGTCGACGGCGATGAGGTGGTGCTGATGAGCGTCGGTGGGGAGCACCAAGCGCGGTGAGTACACGTCGCAGCGCTCGGCCGGCGTGACCGCGACGTCGCAGGTGGCGGGCGCGGCCAGCACGGCGTCGAAGGCCGCGTCGATGGTGATCTCCAGCGACCCGGCGACCGGCGAGACCACGTCGAAGAAGACGTCGAGCCCCGCGGTGCCGTCGGTGGACAGGCCGCGGCACTCGAAGGGCTGGTGGAGGTCGGCGCTGGCGCCGACCAGGGTGCCGGCCGCCACCACGTCGGCTTCCGCGGCGGCG
Organism: uncultured Myxococcales bacterium; assembly: GCA_964580865.1. Classification (GTDB taxonomy): domain Bacteria; phylum Myxococcota; class UBA727; order UBA727; family VGSZ01; genus JACOUT01. The sequence goes on from CAZONM010000027.1 coordinate 9,609, forward strand.
GTCACGAGCTCGGCTGCGGCGCAGCGGTCGTTGGCTGGCGCGTCGGCGTACGACAAGCGCAGCGTGAAGGTCCCCACCTCCCAGGACGCGCGCCCGTCCACGGCCAGCACCAGCGGCACGCCGGGCGTCACGTCGAAGAGCACGGCGGACCCCGCGGCACCGCAGGCGACCCGATCGGGCGCTGGGCAAGCGCCGCGCAGCGCGTACACCACCGCGTCGAAGGCGGCGCTCAGCTCGACGGCGACGACCCCGGCGCGCGGCGGTGTCACCGCATAGAGGACCTCGCGGTGGTCGAGCAACACCTGCGACTGGCACACGGCGTCGTACGTGGCGGCGTTGGGCGCGGCGTTGGTGTCGCCGTGGAGAACCAGCGGCGTGCCATCCCAGGTGACAGGCACGAGGGTCGCGCCGCAGTCCAGGCGCGCGGCGCCGGGGTCGCCCTCTCCCTCACCTTCGCCTTCGCCTTCTCCCTCACCTTCGCCTTCTCCCTCACCTTCGCCTTCTCCTTCGCCCTCGCCGCCCACGTCACCCTCGCCCTCGCCGTCCACGTCACCCTCGCCCTCACCCTCACCCTCACCTTCGCCCTCGGCGGCAGCGTTGGGGTCGGGGGGCGCCGGCGGGCAGGCGACGGCGGCGGGGAGCGCCAGCGTCAACGAGAGGCGCAAGAGGCCGATGGACGCCCTGTCGAGGCGTGTCGCGAGCGCGGGATCTGTATGCATGTAGAAAGCTCCACTTTTCACTTAGAGAGCAGACCATGCGACATCGCGCAAGGCCTGCCCCGTAGGCAAGCGATCGGCCGGATGCCCGATACGCGCGGCGGGCTTGGGCCTTGCGCTCCGGCGTCGCGCCTGTTGAGCTATGTTGCAAGTAGCGCTTGTCACTTTTGCAGAGGAGGCCACATGCCCGTCCGCCGCTCACCCGCAGCGTTCGCCACCGGCGGGGTCACCAGCGCGCTAGCGCCGCAGGCCGGTGCGGTCGACGGCGCCGAGCTCCCCGGCGCGCTCGCGACTGATGCGCTGGTGGCCGACGGCGACCTCCTCGAGCGCGGCGTCGATCGCCGCCTGGCGCCCTGGCCAGCCGCGGTCGTGCCCTGGTCGACGCTGTTCGCCGACTTCGCGCACGACGGGGCGGCGGTGAACCCCGGTACCGGCACGGCGCGCGCCTTCAGCCTCGAAGCGCTGCGCGCGTCGACGTACGTGCCCGCGGGAGCCGAGGGGCGCTCTCCCCTGGTGTTCGTCGAGGGCGCCAACCAGTGGCTCGAGGTGGGAGCGGCGCGCGCGCGGCGGCATGCCGATCGGCTCGGCGTGCCCATCGCCGTGGTGCACAACCCGTCGTTCGTGCGTGAGATCGGAGCGCAGCCACCCATGCTCGCGCGCCTGCACCGCGCCTTCGAGGGGGCCTCGAACCTCGTGCTCCACGGCGGGCGCTTCTCGGAGCGGGCGGCGGTGAACGTCGCCTACGCGATGGTGGAGGCGATGCGCGCGAACCGGCCGGCGTTCTTCGCCGGCGAGAGCCAGGGCTCGATCCTGCTCGGGCACGCGCTGCAACGTGCACATGACGCGTGGGTCCGCGCGCGCGCGCCCGTCATCGGTGCGCCGGCGGCGGAGCAGGAGTTCCAGGAGCGCGCGGGCACGAGCCTCTTCGTCATGACGTTCGGCAACGCGTGGCCGAGCTACCCCGACGGCCCGAACTACCTGCACCTGTCCATCGACGGTGACCCGGTCCCCAAGGATGGCTCACGGCCCGACAACCGCCCCGAGCACGCCCGGCGTCGCTACGTCGTCTTCGACCGGTTGTTCCCCGGCAACGACAACTTCGAGAACCACAACATCGCGTTCGTCAACGAGCTGCTCCGGCGCAGCTGCGAGCTCAACGGCGTCGACCCGGGTGAGCTGCCGCGCGTCTTCGAGCTCTTCCGGTGTGGCACGGGCGGTGAGCGCGCGCCGGCCCGCCTCGCCAACGCCGCCGAGGTCGCGTGGCCGGCGGACATGGCAGCACAGCTGTGGGACCCCGAGCGCAACCGCGCGACGGTGGCAAGCTGGCAGGGTACTCCAGGCGCAGGACCGTAGCCGATCGTCGAGGCCCGCCGGATCCCCGCGCGGGTCGAACCCGGTCGCGAACGGACGGGCCCCGGGATCGCGACCGGCCAACGCGCCGCGGAGACAGCGACGGCGCGCGACCCGGGCGCGTCGACCTGCACGACAACCGCCGCCGTTCGCCGGCACCCAGCTACCGCGCGCCGGCCTTGGCCTGAGCCAGCATCATCGACAGCGCCGCGGACGGTCCGAGATCCTTCTTCTCCACCATGCGCACGGCGGCGGCCAGCAGCCGGTGGTCGACCGCGGCCTCGGCTGCCGCAGCGTTGAGCAGCGCGCGGTTGCGCACGCCCCACGCGAGGAGGAGCGGCAGCACGGGCACCATGCACAGCGCGCCGAACACGACGATCGGCAGGCCTCCCGCGGTCCCCACGCCCGCGAGGGCGCCCGCGGCCGCCGTGACCCCGCCCACGAGAAGCAAGAGCCCCACGACGCGCTTGCGGAGGCGCTCACGTGACGCCGTCTTCGCGACCGCCGCCGCCAGCTCCTGCAACAGGTCGGCGCTGATCTCGTCACCAGGCCGCACCACGGCGGTCGACGTCTCGAGCGGGTCGTCGGGTCGAGTGGCGTTCACGTCAGCGCTCCTCGTGCCGGATGCTGAACAGCGATCGGGGCTGGGTCACCACCCACGCCATGACCTGACGCACCACCGGCAAGCGGCTCACGAGCGCCGCCGCCCGCGCGCGCACCGTCGGCTCATCGCCAAAGACCATCCACGGCTCCCCGCCGGTGGGGCGCGGCGCGCACCCGTCGGTGGCCCAGGCGCGGTTGCGCTCGCGCAGCGCGCTCGCGACGTAGAGCTCCTGCGTCTCCAATACGCCGCCCTCGGCGTCGGAGCGCAGCCCGCACGACAGCACCGAGCGACCATGGGCGCGCAGGAACGCGACGTCGTCGCTGGTGCCCGTGGCCGACCCGAAGTCCTGCGCGGCCATCCACAGGTGCATCGCCTCGCTCGCTTCGGTCGGCGTCAGCGGCGACGTGAAGCCGCCGGCTCGCGCACCGGCGGCCCCGGTCTGCTCGGCCACCTCGCGCAGGACCATGGCCCCCCAGAAGCTGTGCCCGAGCTGCATGCGGCCGAGCGCCACCGAGCCCTCCGCGGCGGCGCGGAACGTGGCGCCACCGTCGTCGATGGCGGCGGCCCGAGCCAGGTGCAGGCGCACGAGCGCGGGGAAATGGGACTCGGGGTCAACGCCGAGGTTCCTGGCGCGATCGCGTTCGCGCATCTCCTCCTCGAACGTGGCCCGTGTGGCGCCGCCCGCCACACGGGCCGGTAGGGCCGCCATGGCCTCGTGCGCGCGCGTGGCCGCGGCCGCGCGGGCAACCTCGACGTGTCGATCCGTGGCGCGGCGCCACTCGTCGTACGTGGCGAGCCCGTTGATGAACGACGTGTCGCACGCCACCGCCAGGGGTGCGACGGGCATGTCGATGCCGAGCTCGCGTCGACACGCGCGCGCCCAGTCAGTGGTCGGCTCGCGCAACTCACGTACCACCGCGTCGAGGGTGGGCGCGGCGTCGCGACCCGTTCGGCGCGCCAATGCCGGGTGCGCGTCGAGGGCGGCGAACAGCGTCTGGAAGTCGGTGCGCTCGTCGTCGAGCCACGAGACATCGCGCTGCGCGAGCGACCGTGACCCGTCCCAGCGCTCGGACGCGGTGAGCACCACGCCGAGCGCGTACGCGGCGAACGCGCCGACCGCCACCACGAGCACGACGGCGCGTAACAGCAGCTTGGTGCGTCGTTGCGCCTGGGCGACCGCGATGACGCGCTCGGCGAATCCGTCGTCTGGCAAGGCGCGGGGTCGCAGCACGCCGTCGAGCCAATCACCGGTCATGGGCCACCTCGTCCTTTGGGGCGTACGCCGCCAGCTGCACACGCAGCTTCTCTTTGGCGCGCGCGACGTGCGACTTGAGGGTGCCGAGCGGCATGTCGAGGGCCGCGGCGGCCTCGTCGTGCGTCAGCTCGTCGAAGAAGCAGGCCGCGATGGCGGTGCGCTCGTCGGCCCCGAGCGCGCGCAGCGCGCGGCGCACATCGCGCGCCAGCGTTTGGTCGGGCGACCGCGGCGCGACATCTGCGATGTCGTCGAAGTCGTCCACGAGCTCCATGCCGCGCTTGCGCTTGAGGGCAAGGAATTCGCGGTAGGCGATGCGCAAGAGCCACGACGCGACGCTGCCCTCGCCGCGAAACGACGACAGCGCGCGCTGCGCCTTGAGGAAGGTGTCTTGCGCCAGGTCGTCGGCGATCGCGTCGCTGTCGCACAGGCGCCGCAGGAAGCCGCGCACCATCCCTTGATGGGCACGCACCAGGTCGGCGAAGGCGGGGGCCGCGGGCCGCACCAGCCCGAGGGCCACGGCAACGCGGCGCAGCGCGCGGGTCGGCGAGGCGCGACCGCTCGCCAACGCGAGCGCGGGTTGCGGGTCGGTCACCACAGCCTCCATGCCCGACGGATGCAGCGACCGGGCGCCTTGGATGCACGGGCGGGGCGCTGCCCGGCATCACATTGGATTCCTTGCTGAATTTCGTGGATCTGGGCGCCCGACACAACCGGCGGTATCTACGCGGCGTGCGGCCGCGCGGCCCCCAGATCAGGTAACCCCCCTGGGTACTCGGAATCCAACTCACGAATGCGCCTCACTCGCACCTCCCTCGCTTCAGTCCTTGCCGTAACTTGCGCCTGCGTCGACGAGGCAGTGCCTGATCTGCCCAGCGAGGTGGCCGCGCGCTGTCGCTACGAGAACCGCTTCGCCGGGCAAGACGAGTGCCGCGACTACCTTGGACCCTGGGAGCTCGACGCCGCCGGAGCAGACTGCGACGGCTGGGGCGGCGCGCTCGAGGCTGGCGAGCGCTGCGACGCCAACCAGGCCGTCGGGTGGTGCGTCTTCGACAAGGACTCGGACACCCCGATCCGCGTCTCCTTCGAAGAAGGCACGTGCAGCGAGAACGAGCGCGGGTGCGAGCTGTTCGGTGGCGGGCTGTTCGTGGCCGGCGGCCAATGCGGTGACGCCACCGTCGACCCCGAGGACCAGGTGCTGACGCGCCCGTTCCCGGAGCCGGTGGCCTCGTGCGTGGAGCCCCTGCCCGGCGACGACCCTGGCGACGGCGACGGCGGTCAGGTGTGCCAGTGGATCACCATGCAGGGCTGCACCGAGCCGGGCCGCACGTGGGACGATTACGGCTCATGCGAGATCCCGCTGCAACAGCGCCCCTACTACCCGGTGGCCGTCCGCCAGGGCGCCGAGGACCCCGACCCCCGCCTCGACGACCCGAGCTACGCCGCCGACCTCGCGTGGGTGAAGAGCGAGCTGTCGTCGTGCTCGTGCGTGTGCTGTCACTCCACGTCGTCGCCCGAGGGCCCGGCGAATTGGTACCTCGAGCAGCCTGGCAACTTCGTGAACGGCATGTTCGACAGCGGCATCGCGCAGGGCGCCGGCGTCATCGACTCCACCGTCCTTGGCGACATCGAGCCGGAGCAGAACAACGGCTTCACGCGCCTGCCCTCGGTGTTCCCGTCCACCGATCCCGCTCGCATGCAGGCCTTCTTCCAGCGGGAGCTCGAGCACCGCGCGCTGTCGAGCGAGGACTTCGATGTCATCGGCTACTACGGGCCGCTTACGGATCAGGACCTGTACGAGCCCACCGCCTGCGCCGACGGCGAGGGCGTCAGCGCCGACGGCGCCGTGCGCTGGAGCGGCGGCGCGGCGCGCATGGTGCTGGTGCTCGAGCAGGGCTCGGCCAACCCCGGCGTGCCGCCAAACCGTGACACCCCCGCGGGGACGTTGTGGCGCGTCGACGCCACGGACCCCACCACGCGCGTGCTCGCGAGCGGGCTCGCCTATGGCGCGGTGCCTCCCCACGGCGTCCAGCGCTTTCCGTCGAGCGGCGCGCCGACCGCGCTCGAGCCCGGCCGCACGTATTACCTGTACGTGAGCGCCGACTACCTGCAGCCCATCACGCGCTGCGAGTTCACGTACTGAGGGTCGTCGTCGCTCACGGCAGCCGGAACACCGTCCAGCGCACGCGCCGCGCGACGTTGCCCGCCGCCGACAACGCGGTACCGTCGACCACCACGCGCGAGCGCTCCGCCAGCGCGGTCTCCGCAGACTGGCGCTCGACGCCGCCGAACGTTGCGCTGGTGAACGGGTCATCGGCGTCGTCGGTGGGCTCGGCGCGCAGCTCGGTGCCGTCGGCCAGCACCAGCGCCGCGCTATCGTCGGGCCCGAGCGCCACCCACACGTCGAGGCGATCGGCGACCTTCGCCGGCGTCACCACGTCGAGCGCATTGGTCTCGGCCAGGGTCTCGATGGACTCGTCGAGCAGTGGCACCAGCTCGCCGACCACCAACAACAGCGGCAGCTTCGCGAGCGGCGCGGCGATCTCGACGTCGCGGTCACCCTCGAACACCGCGCCGTCGTCGAGGTCGACGAAGCGGCCCGGCGGCAGCCAGGTGCGCTTGACCACCTGGCCGCGCCGCACCACCGGCGCGGCCCAGAGCGCGGGCCCGAGGAAGAACGCCTCGTCGGTGCGCCGCGCCTCCGGCCGATGGGGATGAAGGAGGAACGCATGGCGCATGAGGGGCGCGCCGCGCTCGTGCGCCTCGCGCGCCAGCACCTCGAAGTACGGCTGCAGGCGCGTGTGCAGGCGGGCCATGTCGCCATAGACGCGCGTGGTCTCGTCGTCGCTCCACAAGGTCCACTTTTGCTGGCGCCCGTCGATGGGGTTGGCGCAGGCGTTCTGCTCCATGAAGATGGGGCTCACCGCCATGAGCTCGGCCCAGCGCAGGTACACCTCCTTGTCGCGCGGGAAGTCGGTGAGGCACTTGAAGCCGGTGCCGTCGCTCCCCCAGTAGGGCACGCCCGACATGCCCAGGTTCAAGCCCGAGCGCAGCGCGCTCGGGATCCCCTGCGTCTCATCGAAGGTGGCCTCGGCGTCGCCGCCCCACACCGCGGGCACCCAGCGCTGCGTACCGGCGTAGCCCGAGCGCACGAAGAACAGGTAGTCGTTGGGACGCTCGCGCTCCAAGAGCTCATGGGCGGCGCGCGCCGACAGTACCGGGAAGCGGTTGTGCAGCTGCTCGCCGGTCGAGCCGTCCCACGCCGTCCACGCGCGCTCCGTGTACTCGCCGAAGTCGTGCATCCAGCCGTCGTAGCCGAGGGCGAGCGTGCGCTGCAGCAACGTCTGGAACCACGCGACGGCGTCGGGGTTGGTGAGATCGATAGTGGCGAGGGTCTGCGGCTCGCCGGAGATGAAGAAGGTCTCGGCGATGGCGCCCGTGTCGTCGCGCAGGAAGAAGTCGTGCTCGACGCCGTGCTCGAAGTCGGCGCGCGCCGCCTCGAGCGACGCCGATACGTACGGGTTGTTGTAGGCCATCACCTTGAAGCCCGCCTGGTGCAGCGTCGACGTCCACGCGGCCAGCTCGGCCTCGCGTCCCACGTGCGACAGGTGCGGCAGGAAGTGCACGGCGTCGTCGATGCCCGTGGTCGGCACGCCGCGCTCGCGCAGGGCGCGCCACTCGGGGACGCCGTCGACCATGCTGCCCATGCCCACGCGGCGGCGCGGTCCCCAGACCCAGCGCGCGGGGATCATCGGGCGCCCGGTGTCTTCGGTGTAGCGATCGAGCGCGTCGAGCGGCGACGCGACGTACACCACGACGTCGAACGTGCCCGCGGTGACGGCCGCGCGCCAGTGCCGCGCGCTCTCGCTGCCGAGCGCCAGCTCGGTGCGCACGGTGGTGTCGAGGTGCATCCCGTAGCCGGCGCTCGACAGGAAGAACGGCACCGGGAAGTAGGTCATGGACGGGCCGTTGGGGAACGGGCTGCCGCGCGCGACCTCGGGGTCCTCGCCGCCGCCGAGGCCGCCCTCCTCGGCCCACGCGTACAGCGTATGCCCCCGATGATCGAGCGACGCGAACCGCTCGCCCAGGCCGAAGAACGACTCGTCATCGCCGAGCGCAAACACCAGCGACGTCTTCTGCGGCGCCCCGGCCAGCGGCGCGTCGAGCGCGAACGACAGGCGCACGCGGTCGCCCTGCGCGGTGACGGTGAGGCGCCCGGTGGCGCCGTCGCCGGCAAACGCGATCACCGCGCGATCGTCCGCGACCTCGACGAACGACGCGGCTGCCGCCGGCAGCCACTCGCGGACGCCCTCGCGGTAGCCCTCCCAGCCGGGCAGGAGCTGAGGCTCGAGGTAGTAGAGGTCGAGCGCCCCGAGCACGCCCTCGAGCTCCAGCACGCGCGCGCCGTCCTCGTCGTCGATGGCGACGCGCAGCGGATCGAGATCGATGGTGACGCGCGCCCCGTCGCCGAGCGAGGCCTGCCGCGCCGCCGGGCACGCGGCAGCGACGCAGGCGACGGTGGCGACGAGGAGCGAGCGCACGGCGTCGCTGTAGCAGGCGGGGACCCGGCGGGCTACGCGGGCGCGCCGACGCGCGGAGGGCGCTCTCCGGCGCCCGGCTGCGCCAAGGGCACCACGGTGCTGCCCGGGCCGCGCGAGCCCGCGCCCACTGTCTCGCGACCGGCCGCGCGCTACCACGCGAGCCGCGGGTCGTGGTCAGAATCGCCCATGCGATCTCCCGCCCCCCTCGCGGCCCGCCAATTGATCCCCGCGCCGCGCTCGTTGCTCGCCGCGCTCACCCTCGGCGTGCTCGCCTGTGGGGGCCCACCGCGCCTCACCACGAGCGCGCTCGACTCCCCCGTGGACGACGACGACACCGAGGCGGGCGACGACGACACCCCCGCAGACGATCCGAGCAACGGCGAGGGCGAGGGTGAAGGGGACGACGACCCGGCGGGCGAGGGCGAGGGCGAGGGCGAGGGCGAGGGCGGGGACAGCTGCCCCGCGGGCGTCCGGTGCATCGACGCGCTCCCGCACGTGGAGGACGGCACCACCGACGGCGGCGTGAGCCGCTGGGACCAGTACGGCTGCGGCGCGCACAACGAGTCGGGCCCCGAGCGCCTGTATCGCGTGCGACTCCCGGGCCCCGGCACCTTGCGCGTCGCGCTCGACGACACGCGGGAGGACACCGGCGACACCGACGTCGACGTGCAGCTGCTATCGACCGATGACAGCGCCGCTTGCCTGGCCCGCGGCGATCGCGCGGCCAGCGCGTACTACGACCAAGCCTACGCGTGGGTCGCGCTCGACTCGTTCGTGTACCTCGACGGCACCGTGGGCACCGGCGCGTTCTCCGCGACCTTCACCTTCACGCCGCAGGGCGCCACCCCCCACGCCGACGTGCTGACGGCCGCCGGCGTGGCGCCCGAGGTCGCGACCCTGGCGGCGCGCGCCTACCAGGCAGCGCGCGATCAGGGCCTCACCGAGAGCGACGTCTTCAGCGTCATCGACTTCTCGATGTCCTCCACCGCGCGCCGCCTGTGGGTCGTGGACCTCGTCACCGGCGAGGTCCTGGTGAACGACCGCGTCACGCACGGCTCGGGCAGCAACAGCGCCGGTGATCCCGCCATGGCCTCGACGTTCTCGAACACACCGGGCTCAAACCAGTCGAGCCTGGGCCTGTCGCGCTTCGCCGAGACCTACCAGGGCTCGCACGGCTACAGCCTGCGCATCGACGGGCTCGAGGACAGCAACGACAACATGCGCAGCCGCGCCATCGTCATGCACGGGGCGACCTACGCCGAGGACGACTTTGTCGACGAGAACGGTTACCTCGGCCGCAGCAACGGCTGCCCGGCGGTGGCGCAGAGCCGCTCGGCCGACACCATCGACATCGTCAGGAACGGGACGCTCTTGTTCTCGTACTTCCCGGACGACGACTGGCTCGCCAGCAGCACCTTCCTGCAGGAGTGATGGGCCCCCGCGTCGCCGACCGCGAGCGTCATGGGCCCGAGCGCGCGGCCAAAAGCGGCCCGTGACGCCGCGCGGCGTTCGCACTGACGGCGACGCGGTATTCCAATCCGGACGCGGACCTGGAACGCGCCGGATGCCACAGTGGCCCGTATGACGCTCGTCAAGCTCGTGTACCGCGTGTTGCGCAGCCTGGTGGTGGTGGCGCTGGCGCTCGCCATGGTGCTGACGCCGCTGCTCGGCGTGTGGCTCGCGTCGTCGCTCGTCGCGTATTTCGGTGGGCCGCGCGAGCTCGCGGTGGTGGGCGGCCTGCTGCTGTTCCCGCTGCTGCCGCTCATCTGGGAGGCGCGCGGTCAGCGACGCTTCCGTCGCAAGGTCGAGGCGGCCGCCGCGCGCGGGCGCGATCCGCCGCGCGCCATCCTGCGCACGTTCGATCGCGTGGTGGTGCGCACGCTGCTCCTCAACGGCGCCTTCCTCGTGGCGCTGCTCGCGTGGTTTCCCAAGCCGAGCTTCACGGCGCTGGCCACGCGAGGTGATTGGTTCCTCGGCGGCCGCAATGACGCGACGTCGCAGCAGGTGCGCGAGGGCCTGTTCGCGTCGGCGCAGGCGCTCGAGTGGCTGCACGAGCTGGCGAACCCGAACCCGTACAAGCACGAGGGCGACGACGTGCCGGCACCGAAGGACGTCAAGCCCATCGACGAGCGGCGGCCCGAGCCCCGCGCCACTGACGAGCGCTGGGCCGTGGGCGGCGCGCGGTGGCCCATGGAGGAGACCCTCCACCCCGCCGTGGTCGCCATGACCGCCGACAAGGAGACGAGCATCTCCTCGGTGGCCACGCACCTGGCGCAGGCCGAGCGCGATCCGTTCCTGCGCGTGAAGGCGCTCCATGACTGGACGGTGTCGCGACTGCACTACGACCACGACAGCGTCACCGGCGTGCGCAAGCCGCAAGACGCCGAGAGCGTGTTCAAGAACCGCATGGGCGTGTGCGAGGGCTACGCGCGCTTGATGGTCGAGCTCGGCAAGTTCGCGGGCGTACCCATCGCGTTTGTCGTGGGCGAGGTGCGCGAGCCCGACGGCGCGCTGGCACCCGTGGGCCACGCGTGGAACGCCGTGCAGGTCGGCGGCGCGTGGTACTTCCTGGACGCCACGTGGGACGACCCGAGCAAGGCCGGCGCCGACGCCGGTGATCCCGCGTCGAGCGGTCAATCGAACTACCAATCGCTCTACCTGTTCACGCCGCCGTCGGTGGCCATCATCGATCATCTCCCCGAAGATCCACGCTGGCAGCTCTTGCAGACGCCCATCGATCGCGGCGCGTTTCTGCGCCAACCGGTGGCGAGCCCCGGCTTCGCGAAGCTCGGGCTCACGCTCAAGCGACCCGACCGCCCCCTCATCGACGCCAGCGGCCAGGTGGAGCTCGAGGTGGACAACCCGCGCGGCCTGCACCTCATGGCCACGGTGGTGCCCATGGGCGCCACGGGGAGCGGCGCCGAGTGCGCGGTGTCAGGCACCACCACCGTGGTCGCGCGCTGCGCCGTGGGCACCGGGCGCTACGACGTGCGCCTGTTCGCCAACCAGCAGCGCTTCGGCAGCTACGGCTATGTGGCGTCGGTCGGCGTCAACGGGACGTAGGGGCGGCGGCGCCGTGCCGCGTGCGTTGCCCGAGCACCACCACCACCGGCAAATGGTCGCTCCGGCCGCGCTCAAGGACCCGCGCCTCGGCGACTGCGATGGCGTCGTCATCGGCGAAGACGTGATCGAGCCGCAGGCGGAGCGGCACGCCCGTCCAGCGCCACGTCGCCGACGCACCGACGGCGCCATCGAGGGCGTCGCGCATACCGCGCCGCCGAAGGGTGCGGATCGCTTCGCCGTCCACCTCGTTGAAATCGCCGGCGATGACGGTGGGCACGTCGTCACGAAGGGCGCCCGTGAACGCCTCGAGCTCCCGCGCGCGCATGGCTGGCGTCACCACCAGGCCCGCCATCATGCTGCCGTCATCGTCGAAGGGCGGACGCAAGTGCACGTTCAGGACCTGTAGCGGACCAAGCGGCGTGGACACCACGCCGCGCCACGCCGGAAACCACGTGACCTCGGGCAGGAGCTCGTCGCTCGCGATGGGGAAGCGCGACAGCGCCGCGAGCCCACCGGGCCCCTCGCGGTCATGGAAGCGGGCGTGCGGGTAACGCGCGCGCAGTGCGGCCGACGCAGCGAGGGCACGGCGCAGCGCGGGGGTGCACTCCTGCAAGAGCACGATGTCGCCCCGGAGCTCCTCGAGGAGAGCGACGACCGCGGGGTCGCCCTGGAGGCCGTAGTTCACGTTCCAGCTTACGAGCACGACTCGGGAGCCAGCGTCGGTGACCGGCGCGGGTTCGGTACCCGCGCACGCGAGCGCGAGCGTGCACGGAAGCAGGGCATGCACCATCGAGCCGCGTGCCATGCGGGTGCGAACGCGCGGCGCCGCGGGCGCATTCGCGCCCGCGGCGGTGGGGGTACGGGCTCGAGCCCTCGGAGCTCCGCTGCCTCAACATGCTCTTCTTCCTGCACGCCGACAACTCGTCGAAAGTCCGCGAGTTCGGCGTGTTCAGCGACGAGCGCTACCACCTGGTGGGCGGCAACGACGCTGTCACCGCCGGCACCCGCGCGCGGCTGCCGTGCCGGTGTACACCGGCACGGCGCTGCAGGGCCTGAGCGGGGACGCGAGCGGCGCGTGCCGGATCACGTTTCGCGGCCTCGCGCAGGCGGAGCTCGCCGACGCCGTAGTGCTGACGCTGCCGTTCGCCGCGCTTCGCCGCGTGACGCTCGACGCGAGCCTCGGGCTCTCGCCCGAGAAGCTCCTCGCCATCCGGGCGCTCGGCTACCGCGCCAACGGGAAGACCATGGTCGGCTTCCAAGGACGCCCGTGGGCCGAGCACGGGGGCTCAGGCTTAGTCGATGCCAACCTGGCGAACCTCCAGACCACCTGGGAGTCAACGACAGGGGCGCCGGCGCCACGTCGGTGCTGACGGACTACGCCGGCGGTGCGCGCGGCCGCGCGCTGCAAGCGCCGCCGCCGCCGCTCGGCACCACCAGCAGCTGCCTCAACTGCCAGGCGAGCCCGGTGGCGCGCGGACACTGGCGAGTGCAGCGCTACTCGCGCGGCTCGTACACGGCGTACCTGCCGGGTCAGCTCACCGCCATCGCGGGCCTCGAGGGCCAGTCGGCGGGCCTGTTGAAGTTCGCCGGTGAGCACGCGGACTCGTTCTAGGATTGGCAGGGCTTCATGGAGGGCGCGTGCCGTTCCGACGTCGCCGCCGCCGCCGAGCTCGTCGATGACCTGCGCCGCGGCCGCCTCCGATCGGCCGCTCCCACCGCACGTGCGCGTGACCGCGCGCTGCGGGGACGCCCCTGTGACCGCGCGCCGCCTTCTGCTAGCGCGCAGCCATGCGTCGCGCCGCCACGCTTGGGTGCTTTTGGGTCGCACTCGCCGCCTGCACGCCGGCGGCGCGCGACGGAGAGCGCGCGCAGGGCGACGAGGGCGTGCTCCCGGTCGGTGGGGGTGAGGGCGAGGGCGACGGCGACGGCGACGGCGACGGCGACGGCGAGGGCGAGGGCGAAGGCGAGAGCGACGGCGACGGCGACGGCGACGGCGACGGCGAGGGCGAGGGCGAGGGCGAGCCCGGCACCGAGCTGAACCCCGGCTGGATTGGCGGCGCGTGCAGCGACAGCGGCGACTGCGACAGCGGTGGCTGGTCGGCCGAGGCGCGCTGCGAGACCGCGGGCTTCCCGGGCGGGTTCTGTACGCAGGCGTGCACACCGTCGGCCACGGGCCGCTTCATCTGCCCCGACCTCGACGTGTCGGCCGACTCCGACTTCACCACCAGCCGCTGCATCAGCGATGCGCAGGGCGATCCGCGGTGCGCCGCCGAGTGCGACTTCGAGAAGTCCGAGACCGGCTGTCGACCCGGGTATCGCTGCGTCTTGCGCACGCGCCACGCCGACGACGCCTCGATCTTCCCCGTGTGCCTGCCGGCGGGCGGGCAGCGCTGGCCGGGCGAGCCCGCGCCCGACAACGACGTGGGGGCGCCGTGCGCCGAAGCGACCGACTGCGCGCAGCTCGCGTGCCTCGCGACGCCGGGCGGCATGTGCACGAAGACCATGTGCGACTTCGCCGGCTGTCCCGACGGCGCGCGTTGCTCGGTGCTGAGCGACGGCACCGCCGCCTGCTTGCCCGCGTGCTCGCGTGATGACCAGTGCCGCGTGGGCGACGGGTACGCGTGCGACAATCAGGGGACGTGCTTCGCCGAGCTCGCCGACGACGACTGCGCGAGCGCGTGGGGCGCCGGCGGCGACGGCCTGTCGCCATGCGACGCGGCACCCGACGACTACGTGGTGGTGCGCAAGGGCGCGCGCACCTTGCGCCTGTGCGAGCGCGGCCACGAGGTGGCCGCGTTCTCGGTGGGGCTCGGCTTCGATCCTGTGGGCGACAAGGAGCGTGAGGGCGACGGGCGCACCCCCGAGGGCGTGTTCTTCATCCCGCGCCTCGTCCCCGACTCCACCTACTACAAGGCCTTCCTCATCTCGTACCCTGACGACGCCGATGCCGCGCGCGGCCTCGGCGCGGGGCTCATCACCGCCGACGAGCGCGACGACATCGTGGACGCGCAAGCGAGCTGCGCCGAGCCGCCCCAGCACACGGGCCTCGGTGGCCTCGTGGAGATCCATGGCATGGGCGGCGACAGCGATTGGACATGGGGCTGCGTCGCTGTCGAGAACGAGCAGGTGGACGTGCTCTACGGCGCGCTCGGCGTCGGCGACACCATCGTCATCCTGCCCTGAGCGCGCGGGGCGCTGGCCCGAGCTGCGCCAATCCGAGACGTCGGGGCGGGCTGCGGGGGCGGCGCGTTAAGCTGGCGCAGATGCGGCGCTCGGCCCTCGTGCCTCTCGGGCTGCTCCTCGCGGCCTGCCTGCCCGGCTGCCGGCTCGGCGCCGCGGTGGCGCTGTCGTGCCGCTCGGAAGTCGACTGCCCGGCAGGCGTGGGCTGCCTCGATGGCGTCTGCCAATCATCCGACGTAGCGGAAGGCGAGGGAGAAGGAGAAGGAGAAGGAGAAGGAGAAGGTGAAGGTGAAGGTGAAGGAGAAGGAGAAGGAGAAGGAGAAGGAGAAGGTGAAGGTGAAGGTGAAGGTGAAGGTGAAGGAGAAGGTGAAGGTGAAGGTGAAGGCGACCCGTTCCCCTATGCGCCCTACGAGGTCGACCCCGCGGCGCACCCGCCACGCGGCTCACTGAGCCTCACCTGTGACGAGACGCTCGACGTCGACGCGCCCACGATCGGCGGCTGCCTCACGGGGCTTGCGCCGGAGGCCTTCGGCCTGGCCGCGGACGGCGCTCGCGTCGTCTCGGTGTCCGCGCTCGACGTCCCCGCCGGGCGGACGCTGCGGTTTCGCGGCGCGCGTCCCGTGGTGATCTTGGTGTTCGGCGACGCCCACGTCGCGGGCACGCTCGACGTCGGCGCCAAGGGCGGGAGCCGCGGCGCAGGAGCCCGAACCCGCGCCCAGTGCGGCCTCGCCGCGGGCGGCGACGGCCAGGTGGGCGTCGACGGCGGCGGGCAGATCGAGTCCGGCGGCGGCGGCGGCGGCGCCCACGGCCACAACGGTGGGAGCGGCGGCCTCGCGCCAGACACGAACGGCACGGGCGGCGTGGCCGGTGCGGCCGGCGCGCTGTC
>CAZONM010000028.1:0-24966 GCA_964580865.1 uncultured Myxococcales bacterium
CATTACCCGATCGACGACGCCACGTCGCCGTGCTCAGGGCGTGATCTGCACCCGCTCGGGCTCGGTCTTCACCGGGGACGAGGCGCGGCCGTGGGTCACCGCGGTCGCCGTGCGCGGCGATCGCGTGGTGGCCGCGGGCGCCGACGCGGACGTGGCCGGGCTCGTCGGCCCGCGCACCGAGGTCATCGAGCTCGGCGGGCGCACCGTGGTGCCCGGCTTCGTCGACGCGCACGTGCACCCGATGTCGGCCGGGCACGAGCACTTCGGCTGCTCGCTCACCGACGCCAAGAGCGTCGACGAGATCCTGGCCCGCGTGCGCGCGTGCGATCGGGCGAAGCCCGGCGACGGCTGGCTGGTGGGGCGCGGCTGGGACCTGAGCCTGTTCCCGCAGGCGAACCCTTCGAAGGCGCTGCTCGACGGCGTGGTGGCCGCGCGGCCCGTGTACCTCGAGGGCGCCGACGGCCACTCGGGGTGGCTCAACAGCGCGGGCCTGGCCAAGGCCGGCATCACGCGCGCGACGCCGAACCCGCCGCACGGGATCATCGAGCGCGGTGTCGACGGCGAGCCGAGCGGCGCCGTGCGCGAGGAGGCGGCGCTCGTGGTGGAGGAGCAGCTCCCCGTGCCCAGCCACGACGACGACGTGGGCGCCCTCGCGTGGGCGATCGAGCAGCTGCATCGCGCGGGCATCACCGCGATCATGGACGCCAGCGTCGACGAGCGCCGGCTGCTCGCCTACCGCGCGCTGGCGGCGCGCGGCCCGCTGCACCTGCGCGGCGTCACGTGCGTCGCCGTAGAGCCCGCCGACCCCGACGCGGCGTTGGCGCACGCGCGCGCGCTCCGCGAGCGCTTCGCCGACCTGCCGCTCGCGCCCCGCTGCGCCAAGATCTTCCTCGACGGCGTGCTCGAAGGCGAGACGGCGGCGCTGCTCGAGCCCTACCTCGACAACCCCGAGCACGCGGGCACCTTGAACGCGACGGCGGAGCAGCTGCGGCGCACCGTGGCGCTGCTCGAGCGCGACGGTTTCGCCGTCCATGTCCACGTCATCGGCGACGGCGCGGCGCGCGCAGCGCTCGACGCCTTCGCCGCCGCCACCGACGTGAACGGCAAACCAGGCGTGGGGCGGACGCTGGCCCACCTGCAGCTCGTGCACCCCGACGACGCGCCGCGCTTCGCCGCGCTCGGCGTCACGGTCAACGCGCAGTCGCTGTGGGCCTACCCGGACAGCTACATCCGCGAGGTGAACCTGCCGCAGGTGGGCCAAGCGCGGGTCGATCGCATGTACCCTTGGGGCACGCTCACGCGCGCGGGGGCCGCGTTGGTCGGTGGCAGCGACTGGCCCGTCAGCGCGGTGGAGCCCCTGCAGGCCATCGAGGTCATGGTGCGACGCCAAGACCCCGCGCTCGACGACGGGCCCGTGCTCGGGCGCGGCGAGGGCCTGACGCTCGAGCGCGCGCTGCGCGCGTACACCGCCGACGCGGCGCGCCTGCTTGGCCTGGGTGACGACGCGGGCGTGCTGCGCATCGGCGCGCGCGCGACCCTGGTGGTCCTCGATCGCGCGCTCGAGGCCGGGCGCGCCACGGCGCTGTCGGACGCGCGCGTCGCGCTCACCGTCGTCGACGGGACCGTGGCGTATCGCGCGGAGGCCGCACCGGGTGCGCCCTAGGACCACACCGCCGGCGCGGTAGGTGTGTCTCTGCGCTCGCGCGCGCGACCGCGACGACCTGCCGCGCCCTACACTCAGGGTGTGCGCGCCCGCTCAGTCGCCCCGCTCGCGCTCGTCGGCGTTGCCGGCTGCCTGTTCGACGGCGCCGTCCCCGAGGGCGCCGCGCTCACCTGCGCGGACGCGGCCGACTGCCCGGCCACCCATCGCTGCGTTGCCGCCGTGTGTCTGGCGCCCGGCGAGGCGCTGCCGAGCTTGGCGCCGCTCACCCTCACCACCGACGAGGACACCGAGCTCACGATCAGGCCAGTGGCGCACGACGCCGCCGCGCCTCGGTTCGTGCTGGCGGAGCCGCCGGCGCACGGTCGCGTCACCTGCGCGGACGGCGCCGAGGCCTGCCGCGACTGCGCGCCGCCCCCGTCGTCGTGCGAGCTCGCAGCCACGGGAGCGCGCTACCGGCCCGACGACGACTGGAGCGGCACCGACGTGCTGAGCGTGCTGGTGGAGGACACGGCGCGCGGCGCGCGACGCGGCGCCCCCGGCGCCGTCACCATCGAGGTGCGCCCGGTCAATGACCCGCCCGAGGCCGTGGCGGCGCTCGCGCTGACGCTCGACGAGGACGGCGCCGACGCGCTGCCCTTGGGCGCGCTGGTGCAAGACGCCGACGGCGACCAACTCGAGTTCACCATCACCGGCGCGCCGACCCTGGGCGCGGCCAGCGAGGACGACGAGCTCTTGGTGTACACGGGCCTGCCCGACCGGTGGGGCACCGACCTGATCACGCTCTCCGCCAGCGACGGCGTCGCGACCATCGAGGTCGACGTGCCGGTGACCATCGCGTCCGTCAACGATCCGCCCCACGGCACAACCATCGACATCGTGGTGACCGAGGACGCCGAGGCCGTCGACGTCACCGCCGCGGTGCTGGCCGACGCCGTCGACGTCGACGGCGACGAGCTGCGTCTGGCGGCCGACCCCGAGCGACCAGCGACGCACGGCGCCGTGACCGTGGAGGGCGGCGTGCGCTACCAGCCGGCGCCCGACTACTTCGGCCCCGACGCGTTCGGCGCGCTCATTCTCGACGAGAGCGACGGCGCCACCGCAGTGGTCGTGCGCGTGTTGGTGGAGCCCGCCGACGACGCACCGCGCGCGCGCGCCGTGGACCTGACCACCGACGAGGATCAACCCGCGATCGTGGTGTTCGACGGCGAGAACCCCGACGGACCCGGCGGTGAGTTTCGCGTCACGTCGTCGCCGTCGCACGGCACCCTGACGGGCCTCGACGCCAAGCGCGGCGTGGCGCTCTACATCCCCGACGACGACTACTTCGGCGAGGACGCGTTCACCTTCCGCCTGGCCGACACCGACACCGGCGAAGAGAGCGAGCTCGGCGCTGTCGCCATCCACGTGCTCGGCGTGCCTGACGCGCCGCGCGTGCTCACCACGAGCGTGCTGGTGCCGTCGGCCCTGCCCAGCGTGGACCTGGACGTGGCAATCGTGGATCCCGACGGCGACACCGCGCTCGACGTCGGCGTCATCCGGCAGCCGGCCCACGGCCGCATCGCGGTGGCCGAGGACGGCACCGGGCTCCTGACGTTCGTGCGCGACGGCAACGCGGCGTTCCTGGCCGACTCGTTCACGCTGCAGGTCAAAGACGGCCTGCTGTCGAGCGGCGAGACCACGATCGCCATCGTGAGCACGAGCCGCGAGAGCTGCGCGCACATCCTGAACGCGGGCGAGAGCACGGGCGACGCGGTGTACGTCATCGACCCGGGCGATGGCGGCGGCGACGACACCTTCCTCGCGTACTGCGACATGTCGACAGCCGGCGGCGGCTGGACGCTGGCCCTGCGCATCGACGGGCGCAGCAACACCTTCGCCTACGAAGCAAACACCTGGACCTCGAGCGCCGTGCTCAACCCCGATGCACCCGACCTGCTCGACGTGGTGGAGTCGAAGCTCGCGAGCTACCACGCGGTGGCGCTCACCGAGCTCTTGGTCGGCTTCTCGCCCTTCACCGTCGACAACGGCATGGAGCAGCCCACGGGCGACTTCCGCTACGTGCGCGCGCGCCTGGCGGCGAGCGACACCGCGCCCTTGCCCTCGCTGGAGCACGCGATCCTCAACACCACGCTCGACCTCGCCGCAGTGCCGATCGGCGCCACCGAGGGCACACGCGAGCGGGAGCGCTGGCTCAGCGCCGTGCCGGGGATGAGCCTGCAAGACAAGAGCGACCGCGCGCGCCTCAACAACTACCTGGCGCCCGCCGACCACGCAGCGCGCATCGGTATCCTCGGTAGCGATCTCACCACGCTCACGACGTCGCAGAGCTACATCGGCGTGGGCAGCAACAAGAGCCCGAGCTCGGGCCAGCGGCGCGCCAGAGGCCCGTGCACCGGTTCGATGGACTGCAACACCTCCATCGGCGAGCAGTGCATCGAGAGCCTGTGCGTCGAATCGCTCCCCGCGCTCGCGGCGGTGCTCGTGCGCGGCCGCGACTTCATGTCGCTCGGCTCGCGCACGAGCTGCGAGAAGCACGGGGAGGCCGGCGCCGTCGTCGGCGGCGTCTTCCTCGTCAACGACGAGGCCAAGGAGTGCCAGTTCGGCCCCACCGAGGCCATCTGCGGCGACCGTTTCGTGGACCCCGAGGAGGAGTGCGACGACGACAACATCAAGAGCGGCGACGGGTGCGACCGGCACTGCCGGATGGAGCAGTGCGGCAACGGCCGCGTCGAAGACAACGAGGAGTGCGACGACGCCAACGCCACGAACGGCGACGGCTGTGACGTCAACTGCACGAGCACGCGCTGCGGCAATGGCGTGGTGACCGGCAGCGAAGAGTGCGACAACGCGCCCGTGAGCGGCGACGGCTGCGACGCGCTGTGCCGCGTCGAGGTGTGCGGCAACGGCCGCGTGGAGCTGAACGAGCAGTGCGACGACGGCAACACCCAGAACGGCGATGGCTGCGAGTCGAATTGCCGCCGCCCCATCGGGGGCACGTGCTTCGTCGCGGGCACGAGCATCGCGACCCCCATGGGGCCGCGCGCCATCGAGGAGCTGGCCGAGGGTGATCACGTGTGGGCCAGCGCCTCGGACGACGCGAAGCCCGCAACGGTCGCGCGCACCTGGCGGCGCGCCGCCGATCACCTGCGCATCCTGCGCGTCGACGGCGTGGAGGTGCGCACCACCGACGAGCACCCCTTCTTCGTACTCGGGCGCGGCTTCACGCGGGCCGCCGAGCTGCGCGCGGGCGACGCCCTCGTCACGCTGCGCGGTCATGCGGCGCGTGTGGACGCCAGCGAGCGCCTCGACGGCTCTTATGTCGTGTTCAACCTCGAGGTGGCTGGGCCGCACACCTACTTCGTGTCGCCGCTGTCGCTGTTGGTGCACAACAAGGGCGGCGACCCCGGCTCCGACCCGGACCCGGGCCCGGGCGGCGCGGCCAACTGACGACGAGCGGGTCAGGAGCTACGAGGGAAAGAAGCGCCCCGCCGCCATGCACAGCGCAGCGCCGAGCGCGCACCACGCGTTGACCCGTCCCGCAGTCAGCGCCCGCCCGCGCAGGCCGGCGAGCTCGGCGCCCTGCTCGGGGCTCGGGGGACCGCCCGCCGTCTTGAGCTGCTCTTGCAGCGCGTTCATGCGCGCCGCCGTGGGCCGCGACACCGCGTGGCCCACGCTGAACGCCACCAGCGCCAGCCCTGCGCCGATCGTGTACGCGATGCCCGTGCCGGTGGCGACCCACGCGCCCGAGGCGAAGAGCATGTAGAGCCGCACGCCGCTGAGCACGCTCAAGAGGCCGAGCACGTTCATCCACAGCGAGAAGCGCCGCTTCATCACGCCGGCCATGACCGCGCCACCGGCGGGCCCCGCGTCGGCGAGCGCAGGCAAGAGGAAGAGACCGACCATGACGGCCCACCCGCCCCACAGGATCGAGGACGGGATGTGCACGAGGCGCAAGATCCAGAGCTCCATGCGCGCACCGTAGCGCGATCGCGCCGCGACGGGCAGCAGAACATTCGCGCGGCCGGTCGCTCACGGACAGGGCGGTACGCGATCGACCCCGCCGAAGAAGCGCCCGACCAAGAGCTCCCACGCCTCGGCGTTCTCTTGGGTGAGGCACTTGAACGGCTTGGCCACGGCGCCGCCGCGCAGGACGGTGCGCTGCTCCACGAAGTAGCGCTTGGCCAAGTCGGCCGCGTACTCGGTGACGCCGTTGTCGGGCATGAAGGAGTAATACGTGCCGCCCTTGACGCGCACGACGATGGAGTCGGGCGCGAACGGCGCCAGGCACGCGAGGTCGTGGATGTCGCACTTCACCAAGATGCGCCGGTAGATGGCGCCGAGCGCGCGCTCCGACCAGCGGCCGCCCGGCACGTCGTCATTGAGATGGAAGATCTCGTGCGCCAGGGTCTCGCGCACGCGCGCCTCCGACGTGAACAGCGAGCCCGCCACGTTGTACGAGATGCGCCAGCCCTGCGCGACCGCCGACGGCGTGCGGCGCTTCACCGAGCGAAAGAAGCGCACGTCGAAGTCGGTCCAGCGGTAGTCGAGCTCGCCGTGATGGGCGAGCTCGCCATAGACCGCGTCGATGTCATGGAGCGCCGCGGCGAGCCACACGAGGTGCTGGCGCTGCTCGCGCACCGGCAGCTCGGGGACCAGGCGGAGCTTGCCGCGATAGGCGCCGTCGAAGTCCTGCGCCGGCAAGAGCCCCGCCACCGCGCCCGTGGCGGCGTACAGATCGCGCGCCACGCGCGCGGCCTTCGCATCGGCCGCGAAGCGCACGCCGAGCAGGCAGTCGATGCGCTTCGGTGCGGTGCCCTCGGCGCAGCGGCCCGCCGCCGCGGGCGGCCCGCCGTCGGCGGCGAACAGGATGGTCGTCGCCATGTCGGCGTCGATGGCGAAGAGCGGCGCCGCGCGCGCCGGCGCGCTCACCTGCGCCGCGCATGCGAGCGCGCACGCGAGTCCGAGCGCCACGCGCTGGTGCGACAGGGCCATGCCACTCCAATAGACCACCACGTCGCGCCGCGGGTTCCCGCGGGCTTGCGGCCCATCACAGCGAAGCGTACTGCTGCCGGCGGAGGCTCGATGGACCAGCACCGCTACCTGGCGTTCGATTGCGCCGTCGCCGACCACGTCGCCACTGTCACGTTGCGTGGGCCGGGCAAGGGCAACGCCATGGGCCCCGACTTCTGGCGCGAGTGCCCGCAGGTGTTCGCCCAGCTCGACGCCGACGACGACGTGCGCGCGGTCCTGTTGCGCGGCGCCGGCGCGTCGTTCTGCTACGGCCTGGATCTGCTCACCATGGCCGGCGAGCTCGGCACGCTGGCGGCGCCCGGCGCCGGCGCCGTGGAGCGGCGGCGCCTGCTCGAGGTCATCGAGGGCATGCAGCGCGCGCTGCACGCGGTGTTCGCCTGCAGGAAGCCCGTGGTGGCCGCCGTGCACGGCTGGTGCATCGGTGGCGGGCTCGATCTGGCCGCGGCCGCCGACGTACGTGTGTGCGCGGCGGGCGCGCGCTTCTCTCTGCGCGAGGTCAAGCTCGCCATCGTCGCCGACGTGGGCAGCCTGCAGCGGCTGCCGCACATCATCGGCGAGGCGGCCACCCGCGAGCTCGCGCTCACGGGCAAGGACATCGACGCGACGGGGGCGCTGCGGCTCGGCCTGGTGACCGAGGTGTTCGCCGACGACGACGCGCTGTTCGCGGGCGCGCACCGCCTGGCGCAGCAGATCGCCGACAACCCGCCGCTCGTGGTGCAGGGCATCAAGCGCGTGATGAACCGGCGCATCGAGGGCGAGATCGCGGGCGGCCTGCGCGAGGTCGCGGCTTGGAACGCGGCCTTCCTCGGCACCGAGGATCTGGGCGAGGCGGTGGCCGCGTTCGCCGAGCGGCGGCCGGCGCGCTTCGCTGGGCGTTGACCCGCGTGCTGACTCGCGCGCGGCTCCGCGCGCTGATCCGCGCGGGGCACGTCGCGCCCGGGGGCGCGCCGCGTTATACGGCTCACGTGCACCACGCCGGTCGTGCCCTCCTCGTGCTCGCGCTGGCCGTGGCCTGCGCCGCGCCCACCCCCGACGATCGCGCCGGCGACGGCAAGGCGCGCGCGGCGGGTGACGGCGCGAAGGGCCGCGTCGATCCCACGGCCGGCGAGGCGACGCCGCCGGGCTTCTTCGAGCGCCGCGGCGTGGTGGTGGTGCAGACCGCCGCGGGCCCGCTGCGCTTCCCGGTGGAGCTGGCGCTCTCCGACGGCGAGCGCCAGCGCGGCCTGATGTTCCGCGAGCGCCTCGACGACGACAGCGGCATGCTGTTCGTGTTCGAGCGCGCCAAGGTGCAGTCGTTTTGGATGAAGAACACGCGCCTGCCGCTCGACATGATCTTCATCGGCGAGGACGGCGCCATCGCGGGCATCGTGGAGAACGCCGAGCCGCTCACCACCGTGTCGCGGCGCGTGGAGCGGCCGAGCCGCTACGTGCTCGAGCTCGTCGCTGGCAGCGCGCGCGCGCGCGGACTGGCGGCGGGCCAGCGCGTGACCTTCGAGGGGGTGCCGCGTGAGCTGGTGGGCCCGGCGCTCCTCGCTGCGCCACCACCCACGCCGGGGTCGACGCCATGAGCATCCACGCCTTCGATGGGTTCGCGCCCGCCATCCACCCCGAGGCCTTCGTGCACCCCGACGCCACCGTCATCGGGCACGTCGCCATCGGCGCGCGCTCCAGCGTGTGGCCGTGCACGGTGCTGCGCGGCGACATGCACAGCCGCATCGTCATCGGCGACGAGACCTCGGTGCAGGACGGCAGCGTGGTGCACCTGACCGAGGATCTGAGCGAGACGGTGGTGGGCAACCGCTGCACCGTCGGCCACCGCGTGATCCTGCACGGCTGCGTCGTGGAGGACGAGTGCCTCATCGGCATGGGCGCCATCATCCTCGACAACGCGCGCATCGGCGCCGGCTCCTTGGTGGGCGCGGGCGCGCTCGTCACCGGCGGCACCGTGATCCCACCCCACAGCGTGGTCATGGGCTCGCCCGCCAAGGTGGTGCGGCCCGTGAGCCCCAAGGAGCGCGCGCTCATCGACAAGGGCTGGGCCAATTACGTCGCGACTTCGAGGAGATATCGCGACGAGCTGGCCCGCATTGACGCATCGCGTTGAGCTCCCTACGGTGGGGTCATGGCGGTCTCGGCGTGGCTCCTCGCGCTCGTCATCGGCCTGGCGGCGCTGCTGTGGCTCGCGCTGCGGCTCGCGCTGCGGCCGGCGGTACGCCGCACGCTCCTCGCCCTGCCCCCGATCGCGCGCGCCCGCGCCGCGCTGACGGCGCTCCTGCGCCGCTGGCGGCTGCGCGGCGGCGCGCTGGCGCCGCGCTTCCCCGTGGTGCTGCTGCACGGGCTCGGCGGCTTCGATCAGCTGCAGCTGCCCGCCATGAACGCCTCCTACTTCCGCGGCCTCGAGCGCTTGTTCGAGCGGCACGGCGTGCGCGCCTACCGCACCACCGTGCCGGCCTTCGGCACCGTCGAGGAGCGCGCCCGCGCCTTGGGGCGGGAGCTCGTGGCGCTGGCCGCGCGCACGGGCGCGCGCCGCTTCAACCTGGTGGCGCACTCCATGGGAGGGCTCGACGCGCGCTTCGCCATCGTCCACGACGACGACGTGCGACCGCTGGTGGCCTCGCTCGTCACCATCGGCACGCCCCACCGCGGCACTCCCATCGCCGATCTCGGCGCCACCGTGCTCGGCGCCACGGGCCTCGCATCGCTGCTCGCGCGCGTGGGCGTGTCGATGGCCTTCGTGCGCGACCTGTCGAGCGCCGCGCTGGCCGCGTTCAACGCCCGCGTGCCCGACGTCGAGGGCGTGTTCTACGGCTCGGTGGTGGGCACCGCGCCCGCCGGCCGCGTGGCGCCGCCCTTGGCCCCGCTGGCGCCGCTCCTCGCGAAGTGCGGCGATAGCGACGGCGTGGTGCCGGCCGCGAGCCAAGCGTGGGGCGTGGTGCTCGCCACCGTCCTTGCCGATCACTGGGGTGAGATCGGCTGGTCGTCGTGCGGCGACGTGGACGCGCAGTTCGGTACGATACTGCGCGAGCTGCGCGCCCGCGGCTTGTGAGGCGGTTTCGCTAGCGGCGCGCGCCTGCTACGCCGCGCCCATGCGCGCCCACGCCGCCGTCGTCACCGTCGCCGTCGCGCTCACGCTGACGGGCGCCTGCGTGCCCGTCGACGACCCGCCCTCCGACGCGGGCCCCACCGACCTCAGCGTGCACGTCGATCCGTCGGTGTTCGACTGCACCTCCATCGCCGACGACGAGCGCGCCGTGCCCGCGCGCGGCTCGCTGGTCGACGCCGCGTGCGCGCTCGATCCGAGCTGCCGCACGCGGCAGGTATCGGCTCACCGCGGCGCCGGCGGCCAGCTCGGCAGGCTCGCGCCCGAGGACACGCTGGCGGCGTATCGCGCCGGCATCGCGCTCGGTGTCGAGTTCGTCGAGACCGACCCGCGCCCCACCGCCGATGGCGTCATCGTCAACATCCACGACGACACCGTGGATCGCACCACCGACGGCACCGGCGAGGTGGCCGCCATGACCTTCGACGAGGTGCGCGCGCTGCACATCGAGGCCGGCGACCGCGCCGGCGACTACTCGTGCGAGCGCATCCCCACGCTGCTCGAGGTCCTGCAGACGTGTCGCGGCCGCGTGGTGGTGCTGGTCGACGCCAACAAGACCGACGACGTGGCCGCGCTGGTGCAGGCCATCCGCGACGCTGACGCGCTCGACTGGGCCGTGTTCGACACCAGCGACGTCGCGAAGATCGACGCCGCGCTGGCGCTCGAGCCCGCGCTCCACTTCATGAACCGACCCGACGGGCTCGACGCCATCAGCGCGGAGCTCGATCACTTCGCGCCGCGCCTGCCCGTGATCGTCGAGCTGCACCAGGAGGAGATCGAGGCCGGCGGCGTGGCGCTGGTGCACCAGCGCGGCACGCGCGCGCTCCTCGACGTCTTTGGCATCGACGTGCTCGACAACCTGGGCGGCGTGGCCGACTACGCGCCGGTGCTCGAGGACGGCGTCGATATCTTGCAGACCGATCGGCCGGAGCTCGTGATCCAGGCGCTGCGCGAGCGTGGGGAGCGGTAGCTCACTGCGCGGCCAGCCACGGCCGCGATCGTCCGGGCCACCGCCCCGGGAAACAGCGCTCGATAACCTCGAGCATGATGGCCGCCGCCGTCGACGCGCCCGGCGACGCGCCCAACAACGCCGCCACCGTACCGTCGGCGCTGGTGACCACCTCGGTGCCGAACTTGAGCTCGCCGCCGCCCCGGCCGTCGGCCTTGATGATCTGCACGCGCAGGCCCGCCACCTGGTGCTGCCAATCGTCGGCCGCGGCCGTGGGGCAGTAGCGACGCAACAGCGCCACGCGCTCGTCGTGCGACAACAGCGCTTGGCCCACGAGGTAGCGGGTGAGCTGGAAGTTCTCGAGGCCGGCGGTGACCACGGGCACCACGTTGTCGATGCCGATGGAGCGCACCAGGTCGAGCGCCGAGCCCTCCTTGAGGAAGCGTGTGGTGATGCCCGCGTAGGGCCCGAACAAGAGCTCGTGATCACCGTCGATGAAGCGGGTGTCGAGGTGCGGCACCGACATGGGCGGCGCGCCCACGTCGGCGCGGCCATACACCTTGGCGCGGTGGCGCGCGATGACCGCGGGGTTGGTGCAGCGCAGCCACTGGCCGCTCACGGGGAAGGCGCCGTAGCCGCGCGCCTCGGGGATGCCGGTCTGCTCGAGGAGCGGCAGGGTGTAGCCGCCGGCGCCGATGAACAGGAAGCGGGCGCGCACCTCGTGGTCGGCGCCGCTCGCCAGGTCGCGCGCCGCCACGCGCCAGCGGTCACCATCCTTCGCGATGGTGACGACCTCGTGGTGCAGGCGCAGCTCGGCGTCGCCCTTGCGCTCGAGCGCGGCCAGCATGCCGCGCGTGAGCGCGCCGAAGTTGACGTCGGTGCCCGCGGCCATGCGCGTGGCCGCCACCGGCACGCCACGGTCGCGCCCGTCCATCACCAGCGGGATCCACTCGGCGATCTGCGAGGGGTCGTCGCTCCACTCGAGGGCTGCGAACAAGGGCGAGCGCACCAGCTCCGCGTGGCGGGCGCGCAAGAACGCGACATCACGCACGCCAGCGACGAAGCTCAGGTGCGGCACCGTGCGCACGAAGGCACGAGCCGCCGGCACATCGCCGCGCTCCACCAGCGCGCGCCACAGCTCGAGGCTGAGCGCGAACTGCGCGGCGATGTCGAGGGCCTTGGTGCAGTCCACCGTGCCGTCGCTGCGCTCGGGCGTGTAGTTGAGCTCGCAGTAGCCCGCGTGCCCGGTGCCGGCGTTGTTCCACGCGTCCGAGCTCTCGGCGGCCGCGCGATCGAGGCGCTCGAACACCACCATGCGCAGGCGCGCGTCGAGCATGCGGAGGATCGTGCCGAGCGTGGCGCTCATGATGCCGGCGCCAACGAGCGCCACGTCGACGTCCTTGGCGGTCACGGCGCGCCCGCGCTCACAAGAGCTCCGGCAGCGCCTTCAGACAGTTGCCGCCGTCGACCACCAGCGTCGCGCCGGTCATGAACGACGCCGCCGGCGAGCACAGGAACAGCATGCCGTTGGCGCAGTCCTCCGACGTGCCCATACGCCCGAGCGGCACGTGGCGCGTGACGCGCTTGCGCGCCTCGGGGTCGGCCCACAGGCGCGCGTTGGCGCCCTCGGTGTCGACGGGGCCGGGCGCGATGGCGTTGACGCGGATGCCGCACGGCGCCCACTCGACCGCGAGCGTCTGCGTGAGGTTGAGCATGCCGGCCTTGCCCGCGCCCGAGTGCGCCATCAAGGGCGACGCCGTGAAGCCGTTGGTGCCCGCGTTCAAGATCACCACCGCCTCGCCGCGCTCGGACAGGTGCGAAAACCAGCAGTGCAGCGTGTTCCAGGTGCCGTTCAAGACCGTGCCCACGACGGTGGCGAAGCCGTTCGGCGAGATGCTCGCGGCCGGGGCCAGGAAGTTCGCGCCGGCATTGCACAACAGCACGTCGACGGCGCGCAGCTCCGCCAGCGTGGCGTCGCGCCAGGCGGCCAGCTCCTCGGGCTTCTTGGTGTCGGCGGGCGTGTGCACCACGCGCGTGGCGTGCCCGGCGGCGCGCCCGGCGGCCTCGATGTCGCGCGCCGCGCCCGCGAGCACGTCGGCGCGGCGGCCGCAGATCGACACGTTGGCGCCGAGCTCGGCGAAGCGACGCGCGGTGAACAGGCCGATGCCGCTGCCGCCGCCGGTGACGGCGACCGCTTTTCCGGAATACAGCCCGGCCGCGAAGGTCTGGCGCATGCTCAAGCCTCGGTTGCTTCTGCTTGGTCGTCGAACGCCGGCACGCGCTCCTCGAGCGGCTGCACACGCCGGTAGCGGCGATGCTGCGCCGGCTGCTGCACCATGCCCGTGATGCGCGGCGGCTGGTGCGTGAACTCCACCTTGAGCGGCGCGAACGTGCCGTCGAGGAACAGGCCGCCGTCCACCACGCTGAGCTTGAGGTTGGCCATGACCTCGCCCTCGAGCTTGTCGGCCACGCCCTCGGGGAAGCCCATGCGCACCAGCGCCGCCTTGCCGTGATCGCGCCGCGCGAGCGTGAGGCGCGGGCCCACGAGCAGCCCCGAGTACTGCTGATAGCCGCCCGCCACGTCGCGCCGGCCGGTGACGAAGGGCCCGAACTGCCCGAGCGTGATGCGCTCGGCGCGCGCGCCCTCGGCCTGCTCGTCGGCCGACAGCACGCGCTCCCAGGTGCCGGTGACGCGATAAACCCACGCGAGCAGGAGCCAGCCAAGGCCGGCGCCCGCCAACAGCAGGATGACGACGAGACGGATGCCGTCGGCGCTCACGGACGGGACGGTGCGCCGCCGGCGGCCGTGCTGTCAACGGGAGCGGCGCGCTACTCCGCCTCCAGGCACTCCTCGCTCGCCTGACCCGCCGCGCGCACGCTGATGGTGTCGCCGGGGCCCGGGCGCGCGCTGCCGCACAGCTGGATGAAGCGCTCGTCGACGAGCTGGTAGCCGTCGGAGGTGGCGCAATCGGCGCCCGCGGGCAGCGCGTTGACCTTGGTTTGCTCGTCGCTGCCGGCGCGCGTGATCTCGACGATGACGGCCGACGGGCTCGAGGGCGGCTCGGCCAAGGCAACCTGGTCGACGGCGGCGATGAAGGCAGCGATGTCGAGCATGGTGGCGCGGAACGACGCGTTGCAGATGGAGTCGGTGGCCGGGTTGCCGACCAGTCTCGCGAATTCGTAGTAGCGCGAGCCGGGATCGGCCACGCAGCACGGTAGGCCGCCGTGCGTCTCCGGCTTCGCGGGGTCGCACGGGTAGTCGGGCTGCGTGTAGTTGGACATGCCGCCGGACTCGAAGCAGACGTCGTTGACGCCGTCGCCGCTGCTGTCGCCACCCACGGGTGTCCCGGTGCCGCTGACCAGGCAGCCCGACGGCGAGATGTCGCCGGCCTCGCCCACGCCGCCGGCGATGACCGCGACCTTGGCCGAGGCGTCGACGGCGAGCAGCGCGTCGACGTACCCCTCGACGGGCGAGAGCGCCTCTGGGCTCTCGTAGCAGTGTGCCGGCTGGATGGCAGAATTGATGAAGCCGCCGCAGAACTCGCCCTCGTTCTCGTCGCCGAACTCCTCGAGCATGCCGCCCTGGCCGTGGCTGCAGTCCTCCTCGTCGGTCAAGAAGATGACCACCAGCGCGGCGTCGTCGCGACGGAACGTGGCGAGGTCGTCCTCGCAGCTGGGCGCGCGCTGGTCGGCCGGCGCGTTGAAGAACACGTCCACAGCGTCGAGCCCGCGCTCGAACGGCGATCCCCACGTGCGGATGTTCTCGAGGGTGTCGCGGAAGCGCTGAGCGAAGTCATCGTTGGTGGCGTCGCCGTCGTCGAGGTCGGAGGCGGCGATGAGCTTGCGCATCGTACCGCCCGGGGCGCTGTCGGGCTGCAGGCAGCCGCGCTGCGGGCGGTAGCCCCAGCCGGCGCCGCCCTGCCCGTAGCGGTTGTCGCAGACACCCACGTCGGTCGTGATGACGCCGACCCGGTAGTCGTTCTCGAAGGCCGCCAGCAGCTGGATGAAGCCGCACTGCGACAGCGCGCCGCCGTCGGTGTAGAGCGCGCGCACCGGGTTCAGGTACATGTCGGGGATCTCTCCCAGGTTCTGCAGCGGGCACTCGCTGGCGTCCTGGTTCAGGAAGTTCTCCACCAGGTTCTGCTGCTCCTCCGCCATGGAGCCGGAGTTGTCGACGACGATGAGGATGTCTGCCGCCTTCTCGGTGGGCACCTCGATGTCGTTCGCCACGGTCTTGAGGCAGGTGTTCTCGACCCGCTGGAAGACGCGCCGGTTGCACGACGTCAACAGCAGGCCGGCCCCGAGCACCGCGAGCGCAGACACGACCACCAGCCGCTTCATGGACGCCTCCGACGGGGCCAGGCCCCGGCATCCCCTCTCTATAGCAGACGGGGAGCGCCCCACGCTCGGAAGCGGCCTCCGCTCCTCGGCGGGGGCCCGCGGCGCTGGACCGGACGTCCCGGACACGGGCGCTTGGGACCGCTGGCCGCCTGGCCGCCGTGGTGGTTCCGCATGGCGTCCTCCGACCTTGGTTTGGGGCGACCGGCCGGATCCGTCAGGCGGCCGCCGCGTCCGCGCCTTGCGCGCGGCGTCGAGCGGTCCGCGCTTCGCGTCAGGTGGCGCTCGGCGCGGCGGCGCCGTCAGTTCGCCCGCTCGGCACGGGACCGGCGCACCAGCGCGCCGACCACCTCGCGCAGCGTCGTGCGGTTGAACGGCTTCTCGAGGCGGGGGTTGTCGACCTGCTCCAGGTAGCTCGCCGCGCCCGTGGTGAAGACGCCGCCGGTGATGAACACGAAGCGCGCGGCGAGCGCCGGGTCGCGCTCGCGCAGCCAGGCATGCACGTCCATGCCCGAGACCTCGGGCATCATGAGATCGCACACCACCGCGTCGAAGGGCCCAGAGTCGGCCAGGAGGCGCCTCGCGTCGACGCCCGAGCCCGCCATCACCACGTCGTGCTCCGGCGCGAGGATGCGGGCCAAGAGCGAGCGGACGCCGGGCTCGTCGTCGACCACGAGCACGCGCCCCCGCGCGACCGTCACCGCGGGTGCACCCCCCTGCGCTGGTGCGGCTGCCAGGGACGCCTTCATCGCCCGCAGCGCCGGCAGCCTGATGAAGAAGCGCGTGCCCTTGCCCGGAGTGCTCTCGAAGTCGAGCTCGCCCTCGAGCTCAGTGATGATGTTGCGGCAGATCCACAGCCCGAGGCCCGAGCCGAGGCCAACGCCCTTGGTGGTGAAGAAGGGCTCGAAGACCTGCCTTCGATACTCGGGCGCGATGCCCTTGCCGGTGTCCTCGACCTCCACCACCACCGAGCCGCGGTCTTCGCTCGTGCGGACACGGATCTCGTTGGTCTCGGGGCCGCCCTCCTCGATGGCGTGCGCGGCGTTCACCAGGAGATTGAGGAGCACCTGCGCGAGCTTGCCCTCGGAGGCCAGCACCGGCGACACGGGCCGGAGGTCCTTCACCACCTTCGCGCGGTGCTTGATCTCGTTCATCGCCAGCGTGAGCGCGTGCTCGAGGCTCACGTGGACGTCAACGGAGACGGGCGCCTCGCCGTCGCCGCGCGAGAACGTCGAGAGCCCTCGGGTGATACGGCGGATGCGCTCGGTGCCGACCTGCGCCTCCTTGAGGCGGGCGACGGCGTCGTCGACGAAGCTCGGCCCGAGCTCGCGCGACTCCTCGCCGAGCATCCTCGCCATGCCCGCGGCACCGACGGCGTTCTCCAGCGCCGCATGGCACTTGCGCAGCGACGACGCCATCTTCGGCAGGTCGTCGGCCAAGGTCTCGACGTTGAAGAGCACGAACGAGAGCGGGTTGTTGATCTCGTGCGCCACGCTCGCCGCCAACATCCCCATGTTCATCAGGCGATCGGACTGCGCGAGCTTCGCCTGCAGTTGCCCCTGCTCGCGCTGCACCCGGCGCAGCTCGGTGATGTCGCGCAGCACCAGCACGGCGCCGGGCCCGCCGCGCACCGTGAGCGGCTCCGCGTTGCACAAGAGCTGCCGCGCTCCGCCGCCCGGCTCCAGCTCTGTCTCGATCTCGCGATCGCGCACCGAGCGGCCGGCGATGGCGTCGTGGATGGCGCTGCACAGGCCCTCGTGCGATCGCGGCCCGTTCGCGCCGTGTGACCCCGGCGTACACGAGGTGCAGCGCAGCACGTCATCGGCGTCGCGGCCGACGAGCATGCGCGCGTCGCCGCCGAAGAGCGCACCGGCACCGGGGTTGGCCTCGACCACGCGCTTCTGCTCGTCGAAGGTGATGATCGCGGTTGGTACCGCGGCCAGGAGCCGCTGCAGTTGGTCGCGCTGCTCCTGCAGCTCGCGGGTGCGCGCCGCCACCAGGTCGGCCAGGGCTTCTTTCTCGCGCCGCTGCCGGACGTTGGCCGCCTTGAGCCGGGTCATCGCGCGCACCTGCGCGATGAGCGCGAACTCGTCCATGGGACGCGCCAAGAAGCCCTCGGCGCCGAGCTCGAGCGCACGGATGCGCGCTCCGGGGTCGGTGCGCACCGCGGTGACGAACACCACCGGGATGGCCGAGAGCGCCGCGTCCGCCTTGAGCTCGTGGCATACGTCGAAGCCGTCCATGCCGGGCATCGAGATGTCGAGGAGCGCGACGTCCGGGTCCTCGGTGCGCGCGAGCGCGAGCCCCTCGGCGCCGCTTTGCGCCGTCAGCACCTTCGCGTCGGGCAGGTAGTCCTTCATCAGGGCGCGCAGGACGGTCAGGTTGTCGTGGTTGTCGTCGACCGCGAGCACCTTCACCCTAGATTCCATCGGTGAGCCTCCGGACCGTGCCGACGAGCTCGTGCTCGTTCAGCGGTTTCGAGAGATAGCCGTCGAAGCCCTTGGCCAAGATCGCCTCGCGGTCGCCGCGCATGGCGCTGGCGGTGACCGCAACCACCGGGACGTGCCGCAGGCGCTCGTCTTTTCGGAGCGCGGCCAAGACGGCGAAGCCGTCCATCACCGGCAGGGCCAGGTCGAGGAGCACGAGGTCGGGCAGCTCTCGGCGCGCCAACTCGAGGCCGGCCAGGCCGTCGGTGGCCTCGATAACCGAGCACGTGCCCTGCAGGAGCGCGCGCAAGGTGCGCAGGTTGTCGGGGTTGTCCTCGACGAGGAGCACCAGGGGCGGCCCCGTGCGCGGGCGTCGCGGGCGGGTGGTGGCCATCGCGGGCGCCGCGGGCGGCGCCACCATGCGAGCGACCTCGGCGAGCAGCTCGGCCTTGTTGACGTCGCCCTTCTCGATGAGCTGGTGGATGTGGTTGCCCTCGAGCGAGCGCAGCTCCTCACGTGTCACGTGCTTGGCGGTGAGGATGAGCACCGGCAGCTCGGCGCAGCCGGCGCGGGCGCGCATCGAGCGCAAGACCTCGAAGCCGTCCATGCCGGGCATCATCAGATCGAGGATGACGGCGTCGGGGCGCTCGGCGTCGACCATGGCCAGCGCCTCGACACCGCCGCGGGCGCGTCGCACCCGATAGCCGGTCGCCTCGAGGACGTCGGTGATCTGCACGGCCGCCGGGTCGTTGTCCTCCACGAGGAGGATTCGCTGGCCCTTGCCGGCCGCGCTCGGCGCCGCGCGCGGGGTCATGGTGCGCGGTAAGGCCAGGTGCCCGCCGGCGTCACCGACTGCCAGCGACAACGGCAGGGTGAGCGTGAAGGTCGAGCCCTCGCCCGGCTTGCTCGCGACCTCGAGCCTGCCGCCGAGCAACGTGGCGTACTTGCGGGCGATGGCCAGGCCCAGTCCGGTGCCGCCGTGCTGACGCGAGGCGCTGCCGTCCACCTGCCGGAACTCCTCGAAGATGAAGGGCAGCTGCGTGGGCTCGATGCCGATGCCGGTGTCTTGCACGGCCACCCACAGCCGGACGCCATCGCAGCCGGACGACACCCGCACCGACCCGCGCTCCGTGAACTTGACGCCGTTGCCGACGAGGTTCTGCAGGATGTGACGCACCTTGACGGGGTCGCTGCGCAGGCCCGGCAGCTTGTCGTCGACGGTCGACTCGAGCGTCAGGCCCTTCTCTTGGGCCAGCGGCGCGACCATGGCCACCACCTCGTTGACCACGAGGTGCATGGAGAAGTGCGCGAGCGAGACCTCCTCACGCCCGGCCTCGATGCGCGACAGATCGAGGATGTCGTTGATGAGCGAGAGCAGCTGGCGGCCGTTGCGCTCGATGACCTCGAGGTACTCACGCTCCTCGTCGGGAAGCGTCTTGGTGAGGCGCCGGCCGAGCACACCCGACAGCGCGATGACCGAGTTGAGCGGCGTGCGCAGCTCGTGGCTCATGTTGGCCAAGAACGCGCTCTTGAGGCGGCTCGCCTCGCCGAGCTGGCGCTTCTGCTGCTCGAGCTCGGCGTTCAGCTCGGTGAGCTCGCTGGTCTGCGTGCCAAGCTCCTGCTTCTGCTGCTCGAGCTCGTGCTTCTGTGTCTCGAGCTCGCGGTTCTGCTCCTCGAGCCGCTCGGCGAAGTCCCTGAGCTTGCGGTGCGCGAGCACGCCCTGCAGGCGCGCGGTCAGCGTGTCCTGCACGGTCTCGAGGAGGCGCACCGCGGCAGCGTCGTAGGCGCGGAGCGCGCCGAGCGACACCACGGCCTCAACCACCGAGCCCTCGAGCACCGGCAGGGTGACGATCTCACGCGGAACCAGCTCGCCGCCCGCGGTGGCGAAGGCGAAGCGCGTGTCGTCGGCGATCTCCGTGGTGCGCTGCAGCTTCCTCGTGGCCACCGCGAGCCCAAGCTCGCCCTCTCTGAGGTCGGCGGCGAAGCTGGCCCGGGCGCGATCGCCGAGGCCGATGGACTCGAGGTGCTCGTACGCGGTGCGGCGCGCGTTCAAGAGGTAAAAGGCGCCGAGCTGCGAGCCCGTGGCCTTCATGAGGGTCGCGAGCACCTCCCGGCAGAAGGCGCGCAGCTCGGTCTCGCGCAGCATGACCGCCGCCACCTCGGCGACGTGCTCGCCCAAGCGCACGCGCGCTTGGAGGTTGTCGGCCAAGGTGTTGAACGACGCGGAGAGCCGGCCGAGCTCGTTTTCCGACGAGAAGTGGCTGCGCGCGCCGAGGTCGCCAGCGCTGAAGCGCTCGGCGGCCGCCTTCACCACCTCGAGTGGACCGGAGATGGCCCGCACCAACACCATGCCGAGGACAGCGGCGAGGAGCAGGATGGCCACGAGCACCGCGGCGAGCTCGAGCGCCATCGCCTCCTTACGCGCCTTCACCTCGAGGAAGAAGCGCTCGGCGTTCTTCTGCACGGTCGTGTCGACGCCGCGCAGGAGCGCGTCGAGCTTCTCGACGTGCGCTCGGCCAATCCCCCCGGGCTTGGTGCGCGCCGCTGCCTCCTCGCGCTGCCCTGCGCGGGCCAGGCGCACGGTCTCGTCGCGGATGGCGCGCCACGCGGCGAACTCGTGGCGCAGGGCGACCAGCTCGTCGGGCGCCCCGAGGTAGCGATCGTCGATGATGTCGAGCTGGCGAAAGCCGTCGACCTCATAGGCGTCCATCTCGCCCTGCGCGCGCGTCACCTCGGCATCGTCGGTGGCCAACACCACGTCCTTGAGGGAGCGGTGGATGCCGAGGACGTCCGCCTGCAGCGCGGCCGTCGCCACGCGCACCTTGAAGGGGTGATCGTAGAGCGACGCGGTGCCAGCCCAGATCGCGCTCGCCTGCCACCAGGCCACACCGCCGAGCAGCGCCACGAGCAGCAGGATGAGCGCCACGACCAGCCGCAGCTGCGTCGCGATGGTCAGGTCGCGCAGCCTCACGGCTCGGCCTCCGTGCTGCGAAACACCGGGATCCGAGGGGCGATGGCGCGAAGGCCGCCACGCGCCTCCACGAGCGCCCCCTCGGTGTCACCGGTGACGAGGTAGCCGCCGGTTGCCAGGCTGCCCTGGAGCTTGTCGAGCATGAGGTGTCGCGCCTGCGGCCGGTAGTAGAAGAGGACGTTGGCGCACACCACGAGGTCGAAGTCGCCATACACGCCGGCGGGCGGGTGCGCGGTGGCGGCGTCCAGCAGGTCGTAGCAGGAGAACTCCACGCGCTCGCGCAGGCGATCGGCGATCGCGAACGACGCCCCGCGCGGCTCGAAGTAGGCGTCGAGGTGGCGAAGGCGCACGTTGCGCAGCGCCTCGCGCGAGTACACGCCCTCGCGGGCCAGCGCGAGCTCGGGCTCGGACACGTCGGTGGCGACAATCCGATACGCGGCCTGCCGCCCTGCCGCCGCCATGAGCGCGTCGAGCAACATAGCCAGCGACCACGCCTCTTGGCCCGCGGCGCACCCCGCGGACCAGACGCGCACCTCGCCACGCCCGGCGCGCTCGCGCTGCTCGATGAGCGCGGGCAGCACCACCTGCTCCAAGCACGCGAACGTCAGCGGGTCGCGGAAGAGCTCGCTGTACACCACCCGCAGCGAGGCTCGCAGCGCCTCGGCCTCGTTCGCGTCGCGCGTGAGCTGCGCCGCGTAGGCGCCGAGCGTCGACACGCCAGCGTGGTTGCGGCGGCGATCGAAGAGGCTCCACAGGAACGTCTCGTCGAAGCGAGAGAGGTCGAGGCCGTGAGCCGCCGCCGCCGCCGCGCACACCTCGGTGACGCCTTGTGGGTCCGCGCTCACGCTTGCCGCCCCTTGATCACGCGGTCGATGCCGCGAGATCCAGCTGTCGCCGATGGCGCGTCGTGCTCCCCCACGAAGCGCCGCTCCACGACGACGCATAGCGCGTGCCGACGAGCGCCACAACGAGGAGCACCGTTCGCCGCGACCGAGCGCGCGACCGGGGTCCGGTTCCGTCGAGGTCGTCGAGCGTCGGGGAAAGAAGCGTTACGGGACCACCGCGTCCGCCGCCTTGCGCGCGGCGTCGAGCAGGCCCTTGGTGAGCTCGATGACGGTCCTGCCCGCCTCGGCCACCGGCACCTTGCGCGTGCCCTCCTTCGGCTCGGTGCGCAGCTTGACCTCGATGACGCCCTCTTTGAGCCCCTTGCCGCCCACGGCCACCCGCACGGGGTTGCCGATGAGGTCGTGGTCCTTGAACTTCACGCCCGGACGCTCGTCGCGGTCGTCGAACAGCACCTCGAGCCCCGCGGCCTCGAGCTGCTCGACGAGCGCCGTGGCCACGCTCATGGTCTCGGGCTCCACGCCGAGCGCCACCACCGACACGTGGAAGGGCGCGATGGGCGCCGGCCAGCGGATGCCGTCGTCGTCGTGGTTCTGCTCGATGGCCGCCGCCGCCGTGCGCGTCACGCCGATGCCGTAGCAGCCCATGACATACGGGCGCTCGACCTTGTCCTCGCCTTGAAACACCGCCTTCATGGCACCCGAGTACTTGGTGCCGAGGAAGAAGACGTGGCCCACCTCGATGCCGCGGGCCGCCAGGTACGCGGTGTTGGTGCGCGGGCACAGGTCGCCTTGGCGCGCGGTGGTCAGGTCGGCCCACTCGACGTTGGTGACGTCGCGGCCGATGGCCACCTGCACGTAGTGCGTGTCCTTGTCGATGCCGCCGCACACCATGCCGGCGAGCCCCGTGAGGCCGTGGTCGGCGAGCACGCGCAGGCCGGCCTTGCAGCCGATGGGGCCCGCGAAGCCCACGGCCGCGCCCACGTGGATGGTGACCTCGTCGTCGGTGAGCATGCGAACCTGCTCGGCGCCGAGGGCCTTCTTCAGCTTGATCTCGTTGACGTCGCGGTCGCCGCGGCACAGCGCCATCACCGCCTTGCCGTCGACGAGGAACAGCACCGCCTTCATGACGCGATCGGGCGCCACGCCCAAGAAGCCCGCCACCTCCTCGATGGTGCGCTTGCCGGGCGTGGGCACGCGCTCGGCCTTCATGGTGGGGGCCTCGGCGGCGCCCGCGGGCGGCGCCACGGGCGCGAGCTCCACGTTGGCCGCGTAGGTGGGCTTGTTGTTCGCGTCGACGGTGTAGACGATGGCGTCCTCGCCGGACTCGGCCAGCACCTGGAACTCGTGGCTGCGGTTGCCGCCGATGGAGCCCGTGTCGGCCTCGACGGCGCGGAACACCAGGCCGCAGCGCGCGAAGATGCGCGCGTACGCGCGATACATGTTGTCGTACTCGCGGTGCGCGTCGTCGTCGGTGGCGTGGAACGAGTACGCGTCCTTCATGACGAACTCGCGGCCGCGCATGAGGCCGAAGCGCGGGCGCACCTCGTCACGGAACTTGGTCTGGATCTGATAGAGGTTGATGGGCAGCTGGCGGTAGCTCTTGACCTCGTCGCGCACGAGGGCGGTGATGACCTCCTCGTGGGTGGGGCCGATGACGAAGTCGGCGCCCTTCCTGTCCTTGAAGCGCAACAGCTCGGGGCCGTACTGCTCCCAGCGCCCCGACTCCTGCCACAGCTCGGCGGGCTGCACGGCGGGCATCAAGAGCTCTTGCGCGCCGGCGCGGTTCATCTCCTCGCGCACGATGTTCGCGACCTTGGTGAAGACGCGGTTCGCCAGCGGGAGGTAGGTGTAGATGCCGGCCGCGAGCTTGCGGATCATGCCGGCGCGCAGCATGAGGCGGTGGCTGACGACGACGGCGTCGGCGGGGGTCTCTTTGACGGTGGGGATGAGGGCCTGCGAGTAGCGCATGGGCCGGGTATGTCCCGGGCCGCATGGGCCCGCAAGGACCAACGCGCCGAGGCGGCACACCGCGTGCGGAGCTCCGCTGTAGTCTCGCGCGGTGCTCGCCGCCCTCGCCCTGTGCCTCGCCCTGCCCGCCGCGCCGGGCGAGAGCGTGCGCATCGCCGTGGGCCGCTTCCCCGACGCGGTGGAGGTGAAGGCCGCGGGGCTCACGGTGACCGCCGACGGCAAGCGCACCCCTGCCGAGCGCGGCGTCGTGCGCATCAGCGCGGGCGCGCGCGGGCCCAAGATCGGCGGACGCGACGTGCGCGGCGACGTCATACGCCTCGAGGCGCCCGGCACCTTGGCGCTGCGCGGGCACTCCTATCACCACGTGCTCGAGGTGCAGTGGCGCCGCTACGACGGCAAGGCCGAGCTGTTGGTGGTGCACCCGCTCGACCTCGAGACCTACGTCGCGGGCATCGTGTCGTCGGAGCTGCCGGGCGGCTGGCCGCTCGAGGCGTACAAGGCGCAGGCGGTGGCGGCGCGCACGTTCGCGCTCTGGCAGAAGTACCGGCGCCTCGACCTGCCCTATCACCTCGAGGCCAGCGTGCTCGATCAGGTCTATCACGGCGTAGAGCGTGAGCACGCGCTGGCGACGCAGGCCGCCAACGAGACGCGCGGCGAGGTGCTCACGTGGCGGCGCCTGGTGGCGCAGGCGTACTTCCACGCGAGCTGCGGCGATCGCACCGAGAGCGCGCGCGAGGGCTGGGGCACCGACCTGCCCTACCTGCCGGGCGCGCGCTGCGGCATGTGCAAGCTCGCGACGCGCTACGGGTGGAACGCGCGGGTCAAGCGCGCCGACGTCGACCGCGCGCTCAAGCCGCTGCTCGGCGAGCCCGTGCGCACGTTGGCCGTCAAGGGACGCACCGCCAGCGGGCGCGCCAAGGACGTGGTGGTGGCCGGCGCCACGCGCCAGCGCATCATCACCGCCGCCGACCTGCGCCGCCTGCTCGGTTACTCCACGGTGTGGAGCACGTTCATCGACAAGCTCGCCTTTGAGGGCGACACGCTGGTGGTCCACGGCAAGGGCTCGGGGCACGGCGTGGGCCTGTGCCAGTGGGGCGCGCGCGGCATGGCCGACGCCGGCACGGGCTACCGCGACATCCTCGCGACCTACTACCCGGGCGCGACCTTGCGTCGGGCGTACTGACGCGGGGGTTGGTTCCGATCGTGATCACGGCAACCTCGCCTTCGAGACACGCACCGGCGTGGCGACGCGTCGGTCGTGGGCGTTGGCGGTGAGGTCTGCGAGTGAGACGGCAGCAGCAACAGAAGACGACGACGACGAAGAAGAAGAAGAAGAAGAAGCTGGTGCTTGTCGCGCCGCCCTCATGGACGATTGCTGCTCTCGCGAGAGCAAACGGTGGTGCCTTGAGGGAAGGGGGGCGGGGGCGGGGGCGGGGCGCGGTCCCCCTCCTAGATCCTCCCCCGTAAACGGGGGAGGCCGTGCTGAGTCAGGCGCTGATCGTGTGCCGGCGTGGCACCTAGCGGCTCTGCTTCGGCGCCGCACTTGCCTCGGGGCGCGGAGCGAGGCGTGCGTGCTGCACTCCGGTCGACGACGAGATGCACAGCGGCGCGCAGGTCTCGATCGAGGCCTGCGCACTTCTCGTCGACGAGACTGCACGGCCTCCCCCGTTTACGG